>CADBNC010000034.1 GCA_902795885.1 Oscillospiraceae bacterium | reverse complement strand
CGGTGAGAAGCGCACCATGAAGTACGCCGCCACCGGCAAGCCCATCAAGGCTGACGAAGCCCTGGCTCTGGGCCTGGTCGAGAAGGTTGTTGCCCCCGAAGAGCTCGCCGCCGAGAGCGAGAAGTTCGCAAAGCGCTTTGTCACCGGCCCGCTGGTCTCCTACAAGAACATCAAGAAGCAGATCTATGCCTCTTCCTTCACCGATTATGAGCGTTACCTCAACGAAGTGGAGAACCCGACCCAGCACGAGTGCTCCAACACAGAGGACTTTAAGGAAGGCTGCGCTGCATTCATGGAGAAGCGCAAGGCTGCGTTCCAGGGCAAGTAAGATTTCTTTTAGACAGAATATGAAAGGTGGTACCTGATTTGAAAAACAAGATTTTCACTTTGGAAGAGGTTCTCGATAAGATTAACGACGGCGCCAGCATTATGTTCTCCGATCTGCACGGCGGCTGCGCGGCAGACGAGATCATCGATGGCATGATCCAGAAGGGTGTCAAGAACATCACGGCTATCGGCGTTGCCTCCGGCCGTCCCGACTACGGCATGGGCAAGCTGATCACCAACCATCAGGTCAGCAAGCTGCTCACCACCCACATCGGCCTGAACAAGTCCTCCATCGACCAGATGTTCGCCGGCGAGATGGAAGTTGAGTTCATCCCCCAGGGCACCTTCGCCGAGAGAATCCGCTGCGGCGGCTTCGGTCTGGGCGGCGCCCTGACCCGTACCGGCTTTGGCACCTCCTATGCCGAAGGCAAGGACGTCGTCACGGTTGACGGTGTTGACTATATCCTCGAGAAGCCCATCCATGCTGACATCGCAATCCTGCATGTCACCAAGGCTGACAAGGCCGGCAACTGCTACTGCCGAGGCTCGAGCCACCTGTGCGTTGACTACATGGCCATGGCTGCTGACCTGGTCATCGTCGAGGCCGAGGAGCTTGTCGAGATCGGCGAGCTCGATCCCGAGAAGGTCATCATCCAGGGACCTGTCTGCGACATGATTTATGTCCGCCAGGGCGAAGCGAAGCCCATGTGGGGCTTCTGGCAGAAGCAGATCGACAAGATCAAGGCCAAACAGGCTGCGAAGTAAGTCGGAACAAGGCATTAAGGAGGTAAAGAATAATGGCATATACTGGACGTGAATTGATCGCAGCGCGCTGCGCGAAGTTCTTCAAGGACGGCGACTTTGTTAACCTGGGCATTGGTGTTCCCACCATGTGCATCAATTATCTTCCCGAAGGCGTAGACCTCTGGCTCGAGACCGAGACCGGCGCCTGCGGCACCGGCCCGACCCCCCCGATCGATGAGTGGGATCCCGACTTCGCCGATGCCGGCTCCAACCCCATCACCCTGCTGCCCCAGGGCTCCTGGCTGCCGCATGACAGATCCTTCGGCTTTATCCGCGGCGGACACATCGATGCCACGGTTCTCGGCACCCTGCAGGTTGATGCAGAAGGCAACATCGCCAACTGGATCATCCCCGGCAAGCTCGCCCCGGGCATGGGCGGCGCCATGGACCTCTGCTCCGGCGGTATCAAGAAGGTCGTTGTCGCCACTGATCACTGCGAGAAGAGCGGCTCTTCCAAGATCCTCCCGCGCTGCACGCTTCCTCTGACCGGCTATCACTGCGTAACCGATATCGTCACCGAGCGCTGCTACTTCCAGGTCACCCCGAACGGGCTCGTCCTGAAGGAAATCGCCCCGGGCTACACCGTGGAAGACATCCGCGCCTGCACGGCCGCTGACTTCACCGTTGCTGACGATCTCTGCACGATGGAGGGCTGATGCTCTGACCCTTATCCCGGCGCTCTCTTAATCCGGGGGCGCCGGATCAGCAAAAATACAATACCCGGCTCCGTCTGGATCAATCGTGAAAGACAGGAACCGGGTATTTGATACGAGAGGTATCTCTGACATGGCTAAAAAAGCAATCTATGCCGGCAGCTTTGACTGCTATACCAACGGCCACCACGACATCGTGAAGAAGGCCTCACGCCTGTTTGACGAGCTGCATATTGTGGTGTCGGTCAATTCCCAGAAGAGCAGGCGGTTTCCCGCGGAAGCGATGGTCGAGGCCATCCGCGAGAGCCTGGCCCTGGACGGAATCGAGAACTGCGTGGTCGCCATCTGCAGCGGCATTACGGCGGATTACTGCCTTGCGCATGACATCGGCTATTTTGTCCGCGGCCTGCGGAACAGTCTGGATTATAACTATGAGGAAAACATCGCCAGCGGGAACAAGCTGATCGCGCCCGAGCTGGAGACGCTCTACTTCCGCTCGGACAACGCGGGGATTTCCTCCTCCATCGCGGTGGAAATGGCACTGTACGGGAGAGATTTTTCCGGTCTTGTGCCGGAGCCGGTCTATCGCATGGTAAAGAAACTGCTGGCAGAGAGGCAGGCGTAAGAGGCCCGGCCGGCAAACCATTCAAGAGATAACGCAGGGAAGCCTGCGTTTTCTTTTTATACGCCCGCGAAGGTCAGGGGTTCGATGTAGGCGAATAGAAACAAAATCCCCGGCACCGTGGCGGTGCCGGGGTAAGCATTACATGTTCGCTGCTGTCAGAACAAACGAAAAACCCGGCACAGCAGAGTGCCGAAGTAGTAGACGAGGCACGAAGCGACCGTGCGGTTTTGCGTTTGAAAGGAGGAGCGACGGAGTGAATGAGCGATGGCGTTGGAAAAAACAACGTCGTCGCGAACGATACGAAGTCCGCGACGACGTGGCACGCGATAAGGGATTCGAACCCCTGACCTTCTGGTCCGTAGTTCCAAAAGAAACGTAATTCGCCGTTTTTTACTGTTTTTCACCATAGCCAAAAAGTCAATAAATACGGGGCTTTTTCGTGTTCAGCGTATTTTTTTGTAACTCACCGTTTTTTACAATTTTGCATGGTAGTTGAATTTTTGTTGAACTCAGAACAGGCAAAACAGACCGTCTCGGAAGCACTCCAAGACGGTCTTTCTGTTATGCCTGAGCTTTCGGAAAATCTATGATCTCCCCAGCTTTGAACTCGTATCTTCCAAGTACATTTTTGACAACTGCCTTGTCTCTCTGATCTGCTTTTCTGTATTGCTCAATCATCTGCTCTTCCTCGTTTGTAATATCCCTTCGGGCCATCTGAACCCCAAAAGCGAAAGCAGCCTTCAATGCCCATCCAAGCGGGTCATAGTGACCATGACATTTTTCTACATCGGTGTAATTGATATAAGCTGTCACAAACTCTTTGATAACAGCTTCCGGATTTCCTGGCAATTGGTCTATTACATCATCAGGATCATTGTCTCTGAGCCACAGTGCAGCCGTTCTGTATGCTTCCCAATCATCCGGATTAATCCTTTGGTCAATAGGTTTCTTCGTTGTGATCTGCATTATCTGTCATCCTCCATTTCACTGTCTTGTCCAAGCCGGAGAACGATGATATAATAGATTTCGCCTCCGGGCCTTGACCATGCTTCCGTCCGT
>CADBNC010000033.1 GCA_902795885.1 Oscillospiraceae bacterium | reverse complement strand
GCATGTCCTTGACGGAGATGGCATTCTCCGCCACCTCGTCTTCCCCGAGGAAGGCGGTGAAGGGAACGCCAAGCTTGTCGGCATAGCCCATTTTCTGCTTGAACTTGCGCTTTTCCCCGTAAATCTGGCAGCGGAGGCCTTCACCGCGCAGCGCTGTGGCCGCCGCGATTGCCGGAGCCGGGTCATCCGTCATCGGCAGAACCAGCACATCACAGGGGGAGGCCGGCTGCTGGTCATCGAGAAGCCCCTGCTCCTGCAGAACATAGAACAGCCTCGTCAGGCCGATGGAAATCCCGACGCCGGGAAGCTGTTTGTCCGTATAATAGCCGGCCAGATCATCGTAGCGGCCGCCGGAGCAGACCGAACCGATCTCCGGATAGTCCAGCAGGGCGGTTTCATACACCGTGCCGGTATAATAGTCCAGACCCCGGGCGATGGTGAGATCGACAGCGAAGTTCTCCTCCGGGACACCGAAGGCCGCGAGGCTTCGTGTCACCTCGCGCAGCTCCTCCAGGCCCTGGTCGAAGGTGGCGTCCATGCCGCGGAACTGCTCAAGCCGCTCGAAGACCTCTTCGTTGCTGCCGCGGATGGCCATGAAATCCAGCACATTCTCGGCCTTGTAGGGGCGCATGGCGAGCTCGTCAATCAGCATCTGCTTGACCTTGACCCCGCCGATCTTATCGAGCTTGTCCACGATGCGCATGATATCCTGGGCCTTCTCCTGCATGCCGTTGATGGCATAGAAGCCGTTGAGGATCTTGCGGTTGTTCACCCGGATGCAGAAGCGCTCCAGCCCCAGCTTCCGGAAGACGGTGTAGATGATGGCGGGGATCTCCGCCTCGTTGAGAACATCCAGCTTTCCGTCGCCGATGACATCGATATCCGCCTGATAGAACTCGCGGAAGCGGCCTCTCTGGGCACGCTCGCCGCGATAGACCTTGCCGATCTGATACCGCCGGAAGGGAAAGGCCAGCTCGGCATAATGCGCGGCGACATACTTTGCCAGCGGGACTGTCAGATCAAAGCGCAGGGCCAGATCTGTATCCCCTCTGGTGAAGCGGTAAATCTGCTTTTCCGTCTCTCCCCCGCCCTTGGCCAGCAGCACCTCCGCCGACTCCATCAGGGGAGTATCCAGCGGGGTGAAGCCAAAAAGCTCATAGGTATCCCGCAGGATACCCCGAATGCGCTCCATCCGGATCTGATCCTGCGGGGAGAGCTCCATAAAACCAGACAGCGTACGTGGTTTTACTTTTGCCATATTGTTTCTCCTGTCAACGCTTCTGTGGATTTACGATGTTGCGCCAGTCCAGATCACCGCGGCGCAGGCCCTGTACCAGGACCTCGGCCGTGGCGGCGTTGGTCGCAAAGGGAATCTGATACTGATCGCAGAGGCGCTCTACCTTGTTGATGTCGTCAAAGCCCTTCGGGTTCGCCGGATCGCAGAAGAACAGCACCAGATCGATCTCGTTGTACGAAATGCGGGAACCAATCTGCTGGGCGCCGCCCTGATCCGCGTGCAGGTACAGCGTAATCGGCAGGCCCGTGGCCTCGGCGACCAGCTTTCCCGTCACGTGGGTTGCGCAAAGATTGTGCTCTGCAAGAATCCCGCAGTATGCAATGCAGAACTGGACCATTAACTCTTTTTTCCTGTCATGTGCCATCAAGGCAATGTTCATAAATACCTCCGTTATCCCATCCGTTCCAGTACCCAACCAAAACATCCCAATTCCGCTTCCCATGCCGGATTTCGCCCTGAATCCTCAAAAAAGCCGAAGTCCGGCAGAAGGATAGGATATTATACTCGTTTTTTTGCCGCAGTGCAATAGAGTATTCAACAAATTCGGTCAAATTTCCACGTTTTTCAGCGCAGAAGCTGCATCTCCTCCTCGGAGGAATCGCTGTAGCTGCAGATGTTGATATACGCGTCCATGATGCGGCGCGCGATACGCTGCACGTTTGCACCGGATCCGCCGCGCTCCACCACGACCGCAATTGCCACATCCGGCTCGCGGTAGGGCCCGTAGACCAGGAAAATACCGTCGTTGGTAATCTTTTCACCCTTCTGGGCCGTTCCGGTCTTGCCGGCACAGATCCAGGGCGCGTCCACCCAGACCTCTGCGTTCTGAAGGTTGCCCCAGTCGTTGAGCACCAGGTACATTCCTTCGTGGATGGCAGACCAGTTATAGTCGGCCGAGCGGATGGTGTTGAGAACCTCAGGCTCGCGCTCATAGATCTTCCTGCTGTAATCATAGCTGCGGACCGTCTTGAGAATGGAGGCGGAATAGCGCGTGCCGGAGTTTGCCACGGTGGCGCAGTACTCCGCCAGCTGCAGCGGGCTGAAGATGCTGTCCGACTGGCCGATGGCCGCCTGCATCGTATCACCGATACGCCACACGGTGCCGGTATAATCGGCGTGGTTGGCCTCGTTGGACATGTTGCCGACGGTCTCGACAAGCTCGATCCCCGTACTGACACCCAGGCCGTAGGCATGGGCATAATCGCCCATTTTGTCGATGCCGAGATCGTGCCCGACGGAATAGAAGAAATAGTTGCAGGAATCCCGCAGGGCGGTGGTGACGTTCTCCTCCGGGTGGGTATAGTGCTCACCCTTGACACTGTTCCAGATCCAGCATTCAGGAGCGTAGCCTTCGGCGGCGTACTTGGTGAAGACGCCTTCGCATTTGATCTTGAACTCGGTGTTGATCTGGCCTTCCGTCAGAACCGCGGTGGCCACGCAGGGCTTGAAGGTGGAACCCGGGGCATAGGCGCCCATCAGCGCCCGGTTGAACAGCGGGGCATTGGGGGTCTCCATCAGCTCCTGGTATTTTTCGATAATCGTGGAGACATCATAGGTCGGCCAGCTGGCCAAGGCAAGGGGCTCGCCGGTGTTGACCTTGACCACAACCGCCGCGGCGCCGGTGATCTCGTCCTTCATCTCCGGGTCATAGTCACCGCGCTCCAGACCTTCGCGGCGCTCCTGCTCGCGGTTGAGAATCATGGTGTTGACGCTGTTGGCAAGGATACGCTCGGTCTGCTCCTGCAGGACCTTGTCGATGGTCAGGTAGATATGCGAGCCGGGTGTAGGCTCCTGGGTATAGACCGTGCTGAGGATGGTGCCGGCGGCGTTGCGCGATTCCACCATTTTGCCGTCCTTGCCGTGGAGGTATTCCTCGAAGGCATATTCCACGCCGTCCTTCCCGACCATGGCGTCGTTTGCATAGCTGAGCAGAGAGTAGCGCTCAAACTCCTCCTGCGTCATCAGGCCGACATAGCCCAGGATATGCGCGGCATATTCCGTCTCATAGTTGCGGATATACGCCCGCTGCACCTCAATGCCGACCAGCTTGTTCTCCATGATGGAGGCAATCAGATCCATGCTGGCGTCCTCAACGAAAAGATAATCCGCCGTGTTGACCGCATAGCGCACGTTGATGGAATAGCGCACACCCGCGATGATGCGCATCTCTTCGCTGGAATAGCTGTTGTCGATGCCATAGCGCGTGCGCATGAAGCTGAGAAGCTCGACCGCCGAGGGATTCTCCGCAAGGCCGTCCGGCTTCTGTCGGACAAAATAGGCTTCCAGCATGGTGCGCTGGATGGCCGTCATATTCGGGTCATATTCAAAGGGCGGCGTCATGCTGATGGGCAGATCGTCGGTATAGTGGTCGCCGAAGCTCTCCACCATGCGCACGAGCTCAAGAATGACCGAATTGGGGTCGGCGTTGGCAAAGAGCTTTGCCGTATCCACCTTCAGGTTATAGCATTCCTTGTTGCTGACAAGCACGCGCCCATAGCGGTCGAGAATATTGCCCCGGGCGGCCGTCACGGTACGCTCGGTACTGTCGATCTCGTTGCTGCGGTTATAGTACTCTTCCCCTTCGACAATCTGCAGTTCATAGAGGAAGTACAGATATACCGTCAGCATGAGGATGACCATGACAATCATGGCCACAACCCTTCCGGGTCTGATAAGATGTCTCACTGTGTTCTCCTTATTCTGTCTCCGGCCGGGCCGTGAGGGCGGATCCGGAGCCGGACACCGTCACACCGGCTTTACTGACTGCTGAAATCCGCGCGGCTGATCCTGGCCGGCGGCAGGTAGGCGGCCGCGGCAAAGGGCAGGGACCAGAGCGTCTGCAGGAGCGCCGTCGTAACCATCACAACAGAAAAGCTGTCCGCGGCAGCGGTTTTCAGAAGCTGGCCGGCAGCCGTTATCGCAAGGCCGCCCGCCGCGGCGCCCATATAGGCAAAGAAGCGCCGGTTGATATAATAGTTTGCCACAAATGCCGCCACGAAGCTGAGCGCAGGCAGCAGAAGCGTGAAAAAGACCGTGTTCTCGACAAACGCCATGTCGGAAAAGATGCCCAGCACGAGGCTGAAAAGCGGCCCCCAGGTTGCGCCCTCGAACATGCCCATCGCAACTGCCACCGCCGGCGTAACCAGCGGACAGACATCCAGAATGCGAAGCTGCGTCAGCAGGATATTCTGCGTGATCAGACAGGCGACCAGATAGACGAAATACCGCAGGAGCTTTCCGGGATTTATGCCGCTGAACAGATCCTTTGGAAAGACTGATCTCAACTTGCTCTCCTCCCCGCTATTCCACCACGGTAAAGTCCTTGACGATGAAAACCTGCACCAGGGAATCCAGATTGGCCTGAGGCTCGACAATGCCATACTCAATCTGGCCGCCGGCTTCGGTCTGCACGTTGCTCACCGTGCCGATGACAAGGCCCGCCGGGAAGGCGCCGCCGGAACCGCTGGTCAGGACCTCGTCCCCGACGAAGATCTGCGCGCCATCGGCAAGGAAGGCGAGCTTGGCCAGCTTTTTCTTCATCAGCGAATATTCCCCGACCACCATGCCGGAGCTTCCGGTGGAGACAATCGAGCCGCCAACACTCATGTCAACATCGATCAGCGTGCTGACGGTTGCCCAGGTTTCCCCGAGCTCGGTCACCTGCCCGACGAGTGCGCCGTATTCGGTGATCACAGGGTCACCGTATTCGATACCGCTGTGGGCACCCTTGCTGATCGTAAAGGAGGAGGACCAGTTCGAGGAGGACCAGAGAACCACCTTGCTGGATTCCAGAACGAAATCCGAGTGCTTCTCCCGCAGGTTCAGCAGCTCACGCAGACGCACGTTTTCCTCCGAGGCCTCGATACCGTCACGCGCCGACTGCTGGGCATCCGCCAGCTGCGAGCGCAGCGATTCATTCTCCGCCACAAGAGAGTCATAGTCGTACAGGTAGCCGTAGATCGTATCAAACCAGTTGGTGGCAGAGCTGAGGACCTTCTGCAGCGGGGCGGAGGCAGTGCCGCGCGCATTCTGAAGGAAGCTGATGCGGCCGCCTCTGGCCGCCGCGCCAAGACCAACAATCAGCGCCACCGCCAGGACAATAATCCCAACACGGATTCCGTTTTTTCTCAGATATGCCTTCAAAGGATCGTAACCCCTTTCCCTTTGAGCATGCTGCCGAGCAGGCAGAGCGGAAGCCCCACGACGTTGAAGAAATCGCCTTCAATCCCCTTCACGAAGAGAGAAGCCTTCCCCTGTGCGCCGTAGGCACCGGCCTTGTCCATCGGCTCGCCCGTGGCAATGTAGTTCCGGATCTCTCCGTCGGAGAGCTCCCGAAAGCGCACCTTCGTGCATTCCGCCCGGGTAAGCATCTCCCCGTCCCGCATGAGGCTGACCCCGGTGTAGACCTCGTGGGTTCTCCCGGAGAGCATGCGCAGCATGCGGAAGGCCTCGTCTTCGGAATGCGGCTTTCCCAGGATCTTCTGATCGGCCACGACGATGGTATCAGCCGCGATGATCAGCGTATCCGGGCTGAATTTCGCCGCCACCTCCCGCGCCTTGGCGGAGGCGAGGCTGCACACCGTCTCCTCCGGAGTGGCATGCTCCGGCGGCAGCTCTTCTCCTTTTGCCGGGCAGATGAGGAAATCTTCCAGCCCCAGCATCTGCAGCAGCTCTCTCCTGCGCGGAGAGGCGGAGGCAAGGACAATTTTCATGAACACTTACTCCACCCCGCGGTAATAGAGGCCGCGGGTCAGCATATTCGGGCGGTAATCCGTCAGGCCGAGATAAGTCTTCGTAACCTCGACGCATTCCCGTCCGCTTTCGGTTGTAAACAGCAGGCGCATGCCCCAGAGCCCTGCCCCAAGCAGGTCCTCCCGCTTGTCGGCCAGGAAGAGCTTATGCGCGTTATAGATCACATTGCGGCAGCCATATTCCTTCATCACGGGGAAAATGGACCCCGTGCGGTCTGAAAGCTGTCCCGGAACCTGGCAGTTGCATTTGCCCGCGCTCTGCCGGATCACGCACTGGTCTGAGACCATCACCGGGATTCTGCCGTAGACAATGAGCTCGGTATCCATGGATTTCACCATATCGCGCACCTGGGACAGGCGAAGCTCAAAAGAGGCCGTGGCAGAGAGGAAGCCCGCCTCGCGCAGCACGTCAAGCGTGCAGGCGTTGAAGACATTGAGTCCGAAATCCCCCCGGACCGCAAAGCCCGCCTGTCTGGCCATGGCAACATGGCCGAGATTCCCGACCAGCGCTTCCTTCACGCCGCGGGCAGCCAGATTCTGCAGGGCGCGGAAGACAGGCTCTGTCTGGTCATCCGTGATGACCCTCGGCAGAACCGCCACAGGGACGGTGCCGTTGCCAAGGAAGGGCAGGACCTTTTCAAAGCGCTCGTCCATCAGCAGCGCCGGCACATAGAGATAGTGGGGCTTCAGCGCGGCCAGCTCCTCCGTCAGCTGATCCTCGGTTGTCACCTGGATAATGGCAACAGGCTCCGCAGAGGGTACACCAGGCCGCGGCATCTCCGGCATGGGGAGGCTTCGCCGCTGGGGCGGTTCCATGCGCTTTTCGGAAAGACCCGTGATAAGCTGTCTGCGCAGGTCGTTGATATCGGAGGCAGAGAGATAGAGCCCCTCATCCGTCTTTGCCTGGTTATCGATCACATTGAAGGGTGTGCCGCCGGTCTTGTACATCTGGGCGATCACATAGGCAGGCGTAACTCCCTGGCGTCTGGCTGGCTCCGGCACACTGCCTGTCGCAACGGCACGGTTTCCTTCCTCGTCAAAGGCAATCGCCCGGGCCGGCTCGTCTTTGCTGATCACGGTGTAGAAGTGGATCGGGACACGGCGCAGCTCCCCGTCGCTGTAGGCCTTTCTGGCCTCGGCGTAGAGTGCGTCCAGCCCTTCGGCAGGCTCGGCGCGGACGCCGTGCATATCTGCCCTGTCGCCGTCCAGATATCCCTGCGTGAAGCCCTGGCGTGAGAACGTCATCTCAAGCGTGTTCAGTTCCTCCGGCGTCGGCCGGCGGTGTTCCTTCAGAAGCTTGGAATAGATCCCCGTGACGATGCCGGTGTATTCCGGCCGCTTCATGCGGCCCTCGATCTTGACGCAGGCCACACCGGCCTCTTCCAGCTGCTGCAGGCGGTCGGCCAGGCAGTTGTCCTTCAGGGAGAGCGGGTAATCGTCCATGCGCCCGCCCAGGGAATACTGCATACGGCAGGGCTGCGCACACATGCCCCGATTTCCGCTGCGGCGGCCGATCATGGCCGACATATAGCACTGGCCGGAGTGGCAGAAGCAGAGCGCCCCATGGACGAAGACCTCGGTTTCGATACTGGCATGGCGGCTGATGAAGCGGATCTGCTCAAGGCTGAGTTCCCGTGCGAGTACCGCCCGCGTAATCCCCATCTGGGCGGCGGCCTCCACACCCGCAAGATTATGCAGACTCATCTGCGTGCTGGCGTGCAGCGGGATATCCGGAAGCGCTTCGCGGATCATACGCGCCATGCCGAGATCCTGCACCAGAATGGCATCCGCGCCATAATCGGACACGAGCCGCGCCGCCTCCAGGGCACCTCGAAGCTCCCTGTCCTGCACCAGTGTATTCAGCGTTACATAGACCCTGCAGGCCCGGAGATGGCAGTATCGGATGGCCTTCTCCAGCTCTTCAGGCGTAAAATTATGTGCGCCCCGGCGCGCGTTAAAATCGCCCAGGCCGAGATAGATTGCATCT
>CADBNC010000032.1 GCA_902795885.1 Oscillospiraceae bacterium | reverse complement strand
GTCGCGGTCGGAAACGCCCGCCTGATGGAGAGCCTGGGCATTGCCTTCCGGGACTGCCACCATGTGGGGACGGTTGTCCATGTGGCAGTGGAGGGAGCGTATGCGGGACATCTGCTGATTTCGGACGTGATTAAACCAACGGCAAAGGACGCAGTCCTCGCGCTGCGGAATGCCGGCATTTCCAAAACCGTCATGCTGACCGGTGATTCCCGGAAAGTTGCCGATGCAGTAGCGAAGCAGCTTGGCATCGATGAAGTGCGTGCCGAGCTCCTGCCGGGAGACAAGGTGGACGCGGTGGAAGCACTTCTCGCACAAAAGCCGCCCCGGTCAGTCCTCGCTTTTGTGGGCGATGGCATCAACGACGCCCCGGTTCTGACGCGATCGGATGTGGGCATTGCGATGGGCGCACTCGGCTCCGATGCCGCGATCGAGGCTGCGGATGTGGTCCTGATGGATGACGACCCGCGGAAAATCGCCCTGGCGATCCGCATTGCAAAAAAATGCATGCGGATTGTCTATGAGAATATCTGGTTTGCTATCGGCGTTAAGCTGATTTGCCTGGTGCTGGGCGCCGCAGGCGTGGCGGGCATGTGGCTTGCGATTTTTGCGGATGTGGGCGTCATGATTCTGGCGGTGCTCAATGCCATCCGCACCCTGTTTACAAAGAATCTCAAAAAGATCTGAAGAAGGAGCCTGCTTATGCACGACTTTGTTGACCTGTCCTATTATCGGATTCTGCAGGATGGTCTGCCCGGGGATCTGACGATCAGGCGATTTGTCCACGGGGTTGCCTGGACCGCTGCAGTGCTCAGTGACGGGAGCACCGGTGTTGCCATGCACACATCCGGCGAGACGGTGCCACGAATGTTCGAGAGCCTCGTCGGCCTTCCACTCCACGCAGCGGGGGAGGCACTGCTCTCCTGGAATATGGAAGAGGCCAGCGAAGCCTTTGCTGCCGTGAATGCCTTTTATAACCGTGCCGACAATGGCTTTACCCTGAAAGAGACAAAGACGCTGGACGACATCGACATGCGCGGCAGAAACGTTGGCATGATCGGCATGATGCTTGGGCACAGCAATATGACACGGGAAAGCTTCCGGGATGCCCGGAACCTCTATATCATGGACAGAGAAGAAAAACAGGGTGCCCTGCCAGACAGCGCCTGCGAATTCTTCCTGCCCCTCTGCGATCTGGTGATTATCACCGGCAGCGCTGCCATCAACAAAACGCTGCCTCGTCTGCTGGAGCTTAGCAAAAATGCCAGGGTGATCCTCACCGGGCCGAGCGTCAGCTGCTGCCCGGCACTGCTGCAGATTGGGATTGACCGTCTGCACGGGCGCGTCATCACACAGCCGGAGCCCATGCTGGAAGCCATTTTGGAAAAACGGATATCGGTGAATGCCTTTTCCGTTCCCTGCATGGTGGACAGCATATCCCAGGGGTTTTCAAAATAAAAGGGTAGGGGCATGTTCCAGGGCCAAACTGCGCCGGGGGACTATTTTTCGCAGACAGCTGCCGAAAGCTCTTCCGCGATGTCCCGCAGCTCCTCCGGGCGAAGCTTCTGCACCGCCCTGTCAAAAGTAAACAGCCCGTTGGTCTCATCTTCAACATCCGACACCTGCGTATAAACTGAGCCGCAAAGCCCCGCTTTCACCAGGGGGATCAGGGAGAGATACAGTTTCCGCAGCTCTGTGAAAAAATCCTCCCGGGTTTTGCAGATGCGGTAGCCGTAGGTTTTCTCCAGATTGAAGCTGTGCTCCGGGCATTTCCAGACAAAGCCGCCGAATTCCGAGAGGAACTGCGGCTTTTTCTCTTTGCCCAGATGCAGCCGTCCAAAATAGATATGCAGACTGTCCATATCGCTCTCCTTCTGATGGAACCATCCAGAAGTGCTGTCGATCCATCGGTCAGAATCCAGGGCCTTCAGTCGGCGATAGGCGTCATCGGCGCAGAACTGACCCCAGCCTTCGTTGAATATTGTCCACATGCAGATACAGGGATGGTTGGCCAGCAGCATGGCGGTCTCCTCCATGCTCTTCAGAAAATTCTGCCGGGTCTCAGGGTTCGTGTTCAATTTCCGGTCAGAACGTTTCAGGAGATGAATGGTGGGCAGTATGGTGTCCCGGATGTATCGGTACTCGCCGTTGTTGACCATATCCTGAAATACGATCATCCCCAGGCGGTCACAGTCATAATAGAACTGTTCGGGTTCGATCTTGATATGCTTTCGCAGTGTGTTGAAGCCAAGAGCTTTCAGGGCAAGAATATCCTGCTCATAGGCTTCCGGGCAGGCGGACGTATAAAGACCGTCGCTCCAGTAACCCTGATCCAGCAGGCCGTTGAAGTAATATGGCTTTCCATTCAGGCAGAGGCGGGGAATGCCGTTTATGGTCTCCGTCGTCAGCGTACGGAGCGCAAAATACGAGTCTATCCGGTCCCCGCCGCCTGTAAGAACAAAGCGGTACAGATACGGATCCTCCGGGCTCCAGAGATGCGGATGAGAAAGCGTGATCCTGGCCTTCCCGTCGCAAAGGGGGAAAGTCTGGTCATCCAGCTCAACCATGCCCTCCCGGATGCCTGTGGTTTCGATCTCAGCCCAGTCGGCGCCGGTTTTGATGTTCAGCGTCCGAATATACTCCTGTGGGACAGGTTCCATCCAGACAGTCTGCCAGATCCCCG
The DNA here is from genome assembly GCA_902795885.1 of Oscillospiraceae bacterium. GTDB lineage: Bacteria > Bacillota > Clostridia > Oscillospirales > Oscillospiraceae > Limivicinus. The sequence goes on along the minus strand of CADBNC010000032.1, from coordinate 11,958 downwards.
AGCAGGGCGTATACCACATGCCGCCCCGGCTGCGGCTCTGCTTCCCCCAGGGGTAACGCATGTCAAGATCGTTGACCACCCGGACAAGAAGCTCATTCTGCCCCTGATGCAAAGCATCCGTAATATCCACCGAGAAGGGAAGATAGCCGTTCTGATGACGGCACAGCTCTTTCCCGTTCACCTTAACCGTGGCATCGCGCATAACTGCGCCGAAATGCAGAAGAATACGCTGCCCCTCCCACTCCGGAGGGATGGAAAAGCTGCGGAGATACTGAAGCTCCTCCCCGATTTCCGGAGAAATGGTTACGCCCGAAAGCAGGCTTTCCGGGCAGAATGGTACCCGGATCTTTTCGCTCCGGCCGTGAAAGCGCAGCTCCCAGACCCCATTCAGGCACTGCCAGTCTTTCCGCAGCATCTGCGGCCGGGGATATCGATTCCATGGGATCACGGGCAGGGAACGCCCTTCCGCTGTGTATAGTCTTTGCATAGAAACCCCTCCGTCTGCTGATTAACAGGCTCTTTCCCTTCAGTATAAACCCAATTCGCAGGAGGGATCAAGGCCATTTCCGACATTCTTTGTCTCGATTGTACCACGTATTGTGATAATTGCGGAAAAAACCGCCCGCAGAGACAAATGCTCCGCAGGCGGCGGTTTTGGAATTTTTTCAGATGATGTCTGTTCTGTTCAGGGCAGATGTGAGGGGAGCTTAGTCCAGAATTCTGCCATCCCGGGAGATGGTCACGACCTGCCAGGGAATAAACTTCCCGCTGTTTTTCAGCGCGGCTTCCGCAGCACGCTGCAGTCCGCCGCAGCAGGGCACCTCCATCCGTACGATCGTCACGCTCCTGATATCGTTATCCCGGATGATGGCGGTCAGCTTTTCCGAATAGTCAACGGCATCCAGCTTCGGGCATCCGATCACGGTGATTTTGCCCTTCATGAAGTCCTCATGCATATTGGCATAGGCATAGGCGGTGCAGTCTGCCGCAATCAGCAGCTTTGCCCCTTCGAAAAAGGGTGCCGACGTCGGCAGAAGCTTCATCTGGCACGGCCACTGATTCAGGCGCGAAACGGAACAGAAGACAGGGGAAACAGCTGCAGGTTCCGGCGCATCCTTTCCCTTGTGCAGTTCCATCATCCTGGAGCCGGGACAGCCTCCGGCGGAGTGCATTTCCCGCATGAGCTTCTCCGCAGCCTTCTTTTGCTGGCTGGCCTTCACGGCGGCTTCATCGTAGGCAGGGGCTTCCCGCTCTTCGAAACTGATCGCCCCCGTGGGACATCCCGGCAGACAGTCGCCGAAGCCATCACAGAAGTTCTCTCTGACGAGTTTTGCCTTACCGTCGATGATATCGATCGCTCCCTCGTGGCAGGCGCTGGCGCACAGACCGCAGCCATTGCATTTCTCTTCATCAATATGGATTATTTTACGAATCATGTTCATGCCCTCCTTGCTTTTCTGCGGTCATTCTACTATAATCCAGCCGGATAGTATGTGGTTATAACCACATTTTGTGAAAAAGAGGGATTTATATGGATATGACTTTTCTTCGGGAATCGGGAATCTTTAAAAGCATGACGCCGGACGAGATATCTGCTTCGCTCTGTGCCCTGCAGGCGGAGGAGAAGCATTACAAAAGAGGGCAGCTTCTTTTCCATGCTGGCGACATCACCGAACGGCTGGGGATTGTCCTGGAGGGAAGCGTGACCATTGAGAGCAACGATGCCTGGGGCAACCGGACGATCCTCAGCCATGTTGGCTGCGGCCAGCTTTTTGCCGAGACCTATGCTCTGCTTGGTGATCAACCGCTTCTGGTGGATGTTGCGGCGAATGAAGACAGCCATATCCTGTTCCTGCGCATCGGGGGTATTCAGGCACTGGCAGGCCATTCGGAACTGTGGGCAAAAAAACTGACTGCCGGTCTGCTTGCAATCTCTTCGATGAAAAACCTTCACCTGACGGGGCGCAGCTTTCACACGGCGCCCAAAACAGTGCGAGGCCGTGTGATGGCATACCTCAACACGGTTTCGCTGCAGGCGAGAAGCCGGGAGTTCGATATTCCCTTCGACCGGCAGCAGCTGGCGGACTACCTGAACCTGGACAGGACAGCGCTTTCAAAGGAACTGGGGAAAATGCAGGCTGAAGGTCTGATCAGAACGAAAAAGAATCATTTCATGATCTGCTGACTGCACCAGGAAAGCCGTATACGATAGTCCGCATACCCATCTCCCCGAGGGGATGATGCGGAAAGGAAGAGAACCCCTGTTGGAACACATGTTGACACGGCGTCAGAATTGTGCTATATTTTCTTCTGACATCGTGTCAATGAGCTTGAGGGAGAGCTCTTGCCGACAGACTCTGATTAACCCTGCATTCAAATAAACCTTTCCTGGCTTAAAGGGGAAGGATCACGGACTATGCCATACAGGAGAATGAATTATGCCAAAAGGATCTGCAGAGCTGACTAACGCGCGGAAGGGGGAAATCATCGCCGCCTGCCGGAAGCTTTATGAGACCATGAGCTTCCGGGAGATCACGCTCAAGGAGATCGGGCAGCAGACGACGTTTACCCGGACTTCCATTTACAACTACTTTGAAACGAAGGAAGAGATTTTCCTGGCGCTGATGCAGCGGGAGTATGAATCATTCGCAGAAGATCTGGACAGCCTGCGTGAGCGAAAGGAAGCGCTCTCTGTGGAGGGGCTTGCGGCAGAGCTCTCTCATGCGCTGGAAAACCGCATGATGCTGCTAAAGCTTCTGAGCATGAACCTCTATGATATGGAGGCCAATTCCCGTATGGAGCGGCTGATCGAATTCAAGGCTGCCTATGGAGCATGGAAGGATGCCCTGGACCGCTGCCTGCAGAAATTCTGCCCGGACCTCGGCGAACAGGGCAGAAAGAGCTTCCTGTACGCGTTTCTGCCGTTTGTCTATGGTCTTTATCCCTACACCATGGTTACAGACAAACAGAAGGAGGCCATGGAGAAGGCCGGGATATCCTATGTATATATGACCACCGGCAAGATGGCATATGATTTTATCCGTACACTGCTGGGAGGACTGCTATGATTACGGTCAATCTTTATTATACCGGAAGGAACGGCACTGCCCGTGCTTTTGCGGAAGAAATGGTATCCGGAGGGATCGTTGCACGAATTCGCGCGGAGGACGGCAATCTGCGCTATGATTATTTCTTCCCGATGGACGACCCTGAGACAGTTCTGCTTATCGACCAATGGCGGGATCAGGAAGCAATCGACGCGCATCACGCCTCTCCCATGATGGGGCAGATTGCGGCGCTGCGGGAAAAATACGACCTGCATATGAAGGTCGAGCGCTTTGTCTCTGACGATGCCGGTCTGCCGGAGACGGACAGAAAGTTTATAAAGCCATAGGAGGAAAAGAATATGACGAAGAAGATCACCCAGACTGCAGGGCGGGATCAGCTTGGGGAGTTTGCCCCGATGTTCGCGCATCTTAACGATGACGTTCTGTTTGGCGAAGTGTGGAATGCGGAAGCCATTGATGTGAAAACCAAATGCATTATCACGATTGTATCCCTGATGGCCTCCGGCATCACCGATTCATCCCTCGGCTACCATCTGCAGAACGCGAAGAACAACGGCGTCACAAAAGAAGAAATCGCCGCCATCATTACCCACGCCACCATGTATGTTGGCTGGCCAAAGGGCTGGGCAGTGTTCCGGATGGCGAAGGAGATCTGGAACGAGGAGCAGCCTGCACAGAACGAAAAGGATGCCTATCAGAACACGATCTTTTTCCCGATTGGCGAGCCCAATCCCTATGGGCAGTTCTTTGTGGGGCAGAGCTATCTGGCGCCGGTTTCGGCGGAGCAGGTGAGCGTATTCAATGTGACCTTCGAGCCGGGCTGCCGCAACAACTGGCACATCCATCATGCCGCATCCGGCGGCGGCCAGCTGCTGATCTGCGTGGGCGGCCGCGGCTGGTATCAGGAATGGGGCAAAGAGGCTGTAAAGATGACCCCGGGCACCGTGGTCAATATTCCGGCCAATGTCAAACACTGGCACGGCGCGGCAGCAGACAGCTGGTTCTCTCACCTGGCCATTGAGGTTGAAGGGGAAGAGACCACCAATGAGTGGCTGGAGCCGGTATCGGAAGACGATTACACCAAAGTGAAGTAAGAGACAGGAGAAGGAGTTTTTCAAATGAAAAGATTGGTAGCATATTTTTCCGCCAGCGGAAGCACGGCAAAGCTGGCGAAGACCATGTCAGCGGCCGCAGATGCCGTGCTGTATGAGATTCACCCCGCCGTGGCGTATGAGCGACGTGACCTGAATTGGATGGACAAGAAAGCCCGCACCACCCTGGAGATGCAGGATCCGGACTGCCGCCCCGCGCTTGCCGATACCGCTGCGCCTGTGGCCGGAGCTGACGTGATTTTTCTCGGCTTTCCCATCTGGTGGTATCGTGAGCCGAGCATTATTGACAGCTTCCTGGATGCCTATGATTTTACGGGAAAGACGATTGTTCCCTTCTTCACCTCCGGCGGCAGCCAGCTCGGCGAAGGCCAGGGCCGTATTGAGACGCTTGCCCGGGGCGCAAAGGTCCTGGGTGGAAAGCGCTTCAATGCCCGCGCCTCCGAGAGCGAGCTTAAGGCCTGGATCGACACCCTTGCCATCACGGAGTAAAGGTGCAAAAGCAGAATATGACCGCGAAAGCACCCCGGTTCTGTTTAAACCGGGGTGTTTTTATGACTTCGTATTACTGCGTCCTTTGACTTTTCCTGTGCATGTCAGAAATAGTCTGGTGCATTTTCAGATGAATCTGCTGCCGGACCGGCATCAAATGGATCTGCCGAGGTCAAATGCTTTCTGCAGCTCAGGTTTCCCTTCAATATCTCCAGGCTGTGTTACCCATCCGCAGAGCACCTTCCCGAGGCTCTTCCAGCCGATGTGCTTCTCAAGATGGTCATACCAGTGCTCGCTCTCCTCGAAACCTGCTCCTTCGGCAGCCATGATCAGGACGCTTTCCTTCTTCGGATTGCGATAGCCGGGATCGCACTCCGCAATGGCAAAGAGACGGTCAAAGGCGTTTTTCAGATGTCCGGAGATAAACCAGTAATAGAGCGGCGAGGCAAGCACGACCACATCCGCTTCCCGGTAAACGGGATAAATCTTCTCCATGTCGTCCCGCTGCATGCAGGGATGCTCTGGGTTCTTCCCGCCATGCCAGCAGCCGAGACAGCCGCCGATCTTCATTTTGGAAAGCTGGAATTCCGTGACTTCGTGTCCGGCCGCCTCCGCACCCTTTTTGAACTGCGCAGTCAGAGCAGAGGTGTTACCGTTGGCGCGGGGGCTCCCATTGAGGATGATGATCTTTTTCGCCATGATTCCTGCCTCATAATTTATCTGCCAGCGCGGCGGCGCGGGCAATTCCGTCGGTCCTGTCTATATCTCCGACAGAGAACACACCAGGGACGAGCACCTCGCCCGCAATCGACCACTTGTTCAGCGCGGCGGTGCGCTCAAAGGGAACGCGGACTCCATCGAGAATGGCAGGATCCTCTTCCTCACAGCAGCAGATCAGTGCACACTCCTTGCCGAAGAACTGATCCTCCTTCCCGCCAATTACAAAGCTGAACATCTTGTCGATCACAGCCTTGATCTGTGACGGGACAGAATACCAGTAGACCGGACATGAGAACACAAGTGCGTCTGCGGCGAGAATATCATCCGCGATGGTGTTGAAATCATCGTCGAAGGAGCAGGGTTTTCCTGTCTTATAGCAGGTCTGGCAGGCATGACAGAAATTCAGCTTCAGGTTGGTGGTGTCGATAACCTTTACTTCATTTCCCTTTGCTGATGCTGCATCAGCGAATGCCTGCGCCATGCGGTTGCTGTTGCCGTCTTTCCGGGCACTTCCGGTGAGAACAAGGATCTTTTTGGACATGGAATAGTTCCTCCTGTGAACAATATTCAAGAATTGACTTCTCACGCAGCCTATGGTATCATAACAGCAAATTATTAACAAGTACTGACATTTTTGTTAGGTACTTACTTTGAGGTAAGTATATGAACGAAAGAAAGATTTCTGAGGCAAGCTTCAGCGATACCGGCTACAGCTATACGCTGTCGCTGATTGCCGGGAAATACAAGCCCATCGTGCTCTACTGCCTGATGGAATACGAGCCTGTGCGCTTCAATGAGATGCGTCGCTATGTGGGGAGCGCAGCGGATAAGACGCTGAGCCAGACGCTCAAGGAACTGGAGCGCGATGGCCTGATTCATCGGGAGATGTACCCGGAGATTCCGCCGAAGGTGGAATATACCCTGACAAAGCGCGGTCATTCGCTGGTGAAGGTGCTGGATCAGCTCTGCGTCTGGGGCGAGGAGAATAAGCCGGATCCCGGCTGAAAAGGGAGAAATTGAGGGCAGACCCCATGCATGATATTTGGAATCCCTGGCACGGCTGCAAGAAGTGCAGCGAGGGCTGCCAGAACTGCTATATGTTTTTTCTTGATGCCCAGCGCGGAAAGGACGGAGGAGAGATCTACCGCACGAAGGCGGGCTTTCGTTACCCGCTCTCGAAGGATCGCGAGGGGCACTATAAGGTCAGAAGCGGTGAGATGCTGCGCGTGTGCATGACCTCCGATTTTTTCCTGGAGGAGGCTGACCTATGGCGGGACGAGGCCTGGGAGATCATGAGGCAGCGCCCGGACGTCAAGTTCTTTCTGCTGACCAAGCGCCCGCAGCGGGTGGCAGAGCACTTGCCGTACGATTGGGGAGACGGCTGGGAGAACGTGATGTTCAATGTCACCTGCGAAAACCAGCGCCGTGCTGATGAGCGTATCCCGATATTGCTGGAACTGCCCTTTAAACACAAGGGGATCATGTGCGCGCCCTTCATTGGCCCGGTTACGATAAAAGAATACCTGCCGGCCGGTCAGATCGAGCAGGTGCTGTGCGACGGTGAGAACTATGGCGGCGCGCGCCCCTGTCACTACGAATGGGTCAGGGCGCTGCATGACGAATGCGCCGCATATAATGTGACTTTTGTTTTCTGCGGCACAGGCCGGCGTTTTGTGAAAGACGGCAAAACCTACAGGCTCGAGGGCAGCGTGCAAACGGAACAGGCCCATAAGTCCGGATTGAGCTTTCAGGGAAAGCCGATTGACTTCAGGCTCTGTGATACCCGGGGATACCCGATTCCGAAGGACGAACTCTATGTACCCTATTATGGCGCGCGCTGCCAGAGCTGCGGCATGAAACTGACCTGCAATGGCTGCAGCCGCTGCGGGAAATGCAAATGATCTTTCGTTCGACAGTCGCTGCCTGTTGCCAGCACATGATACATTCAAATCCTGCAGAATAAGATAATGGCCGGTCTCCTGGTGATCATGGGGAGACCGGTTTAATTCTGCCAGAATCTCAAGCCTGACTGCTATATCAGAATTACTTCATCTCTGAAAAGGAATATGCCTGCCCAACCCAGTCAAACAATTCTTCATCAATCTCTTCGACACTTCCAACAACAATGTGTGTTGTCCACCTTCCGGGGTATACCTCGGTCTTCACCGCAACCCGGTCTGATTCCAGAGGATATGAAAGCCCCAAAGTGACAACAAGATAGGGATGAGGCAGTTCCGCTTTCCTCTTTATCCGCAGGAATGAAATGCACGCAAATACATGCCGGTTGTAAAATGTGATCTGGGTCTTCTGAACTCTTTTTTTCGCGTCCGGATACAACTTATAAAGCTTTGATTCAAATGCGGTATAGAATGGCAGTGCACCTTGATGGCCGGCAAAGAAAAGCAGGGTGTCTGTGTCAATAGAACGGATATCTGTGCTCATTTCCTGTACTCCTCATAACACCATCGGGCTATCCTTTCGATCAGGTTTACAGGCAGCGGCTGGTCGTAGGGAATGCGAATCGTCCCCTTACTTACATCGAACCCGGTGAGATCCTCAGCAAATACTGCTGTCGCCTCTTCACCGGGATATATACCCAGATGGTTTTTGGATGCCGCAAAATGAATGATGTTCCTGCCTTTCCAGTACGTGGGCATCGACCAGGAAATTCGCTCTTCCGCTTCAGGCAATGCACCGTGCAGTATGGACCGGACCTCATTGAGCTTCGACCGTATCTGTTCGTCCCGTGCAGCGATATACTCGTCAATATTCTGTGGCTTAGTACAATAATGATCCTGATTCTGTCTGCTGAATTCCCTGCCGCATTTTGGACATTTCCAAGTCATTGTAAATGAATTTTTCACTTCTGCCTCTATGACAATTCATGAGCTGTCAGGAAGAAGTATAGCACATAATTGAGCCGTTCGGAAGATGTTTTGCAGCCTCTCCTGCCAATAAGAGAAGGCCGGTCCCGGAATGAACCTGGATCGGCCTTTGCTTTCCTTCTGTGTTCCCTCTCGAACTTCAAAAACTGTGCTCTGTCAGCCAGGCCACCGCATTTTCGACCAGACTGGTGATATCCTCGCCGTCGTCAGTGATGACAGCCTGCTTCTCCAGTCCATTGTGGAAGTCCAGATGCTCTGCCTCGGCAATGGTATTTTTCAGATAGTTGTTGTCATCAGAGAAGCCAGGATCGGGTTGGATCTGGCAGATGCTGTAAGCCTGCAGAATTGCGCTGACAGGAACACCGTGGTACAGGAGCCCATTGTACTTCTCAATTTCGCTCTGCCTGATGGGAGCGCTCTCGCGGTAGAGCCGCATTGCTTCTGCCAGTGCCTTCTTCTCTTCGCCGGTCAGCGGCTTTGCTTCGCTTGCGGTTCTGGTATTATCGAGGACCTGCTCCAGCGTGCTCATCCCGGAGAGAACGGCGATGACGTCTTCCTTTTCAAGGCTAAAGCGCACAGACCAGGATGCGATACTCCAGTCCGGGTGAATGGCTTTCAGTACAGCTTCCGCGTTTCCTGGCAGCTTTGCAAGTCCGCCGCCCTTCACAGCCTCCATAATGACCACTTTTCTGCCGTGTTTACGGATCACCTCGTAGCATGGGCCGGCCTGCACCAGTTCGCTGTCCCAGTCGATGGGGTTGAGCGCGATCTGGACAAACTCGATTTCCGGATGCTCGGTCAAAACGCGATCCAGCAGCTTTGCCGAGGAATGGAAGGAGATGCCCAGGTGGCGAATCTTCCCATCTGCCTTCCACTTTTTTGCGTGATCGAACAGGTGTGTCGTCTTCACGATACCGCCGTTTCCGTCATAACCGTCGTAGTAGACAGTCTGAATGTTGTGGAGCAGATAATAATCAATATAGTCCACTCCCAGATTGTTCAGCTGACTTTGGAAAGTCTCTTCGATCTTCTCTTCCGGAATCAGCATAAAGGTCGGAAACTTTGTCGCCACGGTAAAGCTTTCCCTTGGATGCCGTTCCACCAGCGCCTTCCGGGTAGCTTCCTCGCTCTTCCCGTTGTGGTAGACAAAGCTTGTGTCGAAGTAGGTGTAACCGGCCGCAAGAAAAGCATCTACCATCCGGTTCAGCTGCTCGTAATCGAAATCCGTTGGCCCGGAATGCACCGGAAGCCGCATCATGCCGAAGCCCAGGTTCTTCATATCAGGTTCCTCCTGTTTCAATATAGTACCGGGATATATACGATCTCCCGGCGAAAGGCATCAATTATCCAGACTCACAAGAGTATAGCTCCTGCTGCCGAGACCAATCTGCGCGGCATATTCCAGTGTGTGCAGGCCGTCCCGGGATTCGATTCGTCGGATCAGAGATTCATTACCATCCGCCTGCCACACCAGGTCGATGCAGGCCTGATCCAGGGCCACCGGGTCGGTTGAAGCCAGGATACCGATATCATGGATATCCGGCTCAGCTGGGTGACCATCGCAGTCACAGTCCACCGAGAGACGGTTCATCACGTTGATATAGATAACGTGCTCCTTGCCCACATGATCCCGCACAGCGGTAACCATCTCCGCCATGGCTTCGAGCCATGCGTCCTGATCGCTGTGCATGATGCTGCCGCTGGTGCGTGTCCCGGCGGAGTGGACATAGACTTTGCCGCTTGGGGAGGACATACCGATGGCCACATTCTTTATGGCGCCGCCGAAGCCCGCCATGGCATGGCCCTTGAAGTGGGAGAGGACCAGCCAATCGCTGTAGTTCTCCGCATGGCTGCCGACGATGGCGTGCTCGAGCCGCTGTCCGCCGGTCACGGGCCACTGTACCTCTCCTTCCTCATCCATGAGATCAAAATCCGCAAAGGAGGTGAAGCCGTGATCCTCTGCCACCTGGCGGTGCATGGCGGAGCTGGAGCGGGAGCCACCGTAGGCAGTGTTGCATTCAACGATTGTTCCGTCGAGAGACTGCACCAGCGGTCCGATCAGTTCCGCCCGGAGGTAGTTGCTGGCAGGCGGCTCACCTGTGGAGACCTTAACCGCCAGCTTGCCGGACGGCTTCCATCCCAGCGCATCATAAACCGCCTGAAGACCTTCCGGGGAGATGTCTGCAGTAAAGAAGACAACCGGAGCAGTTGTTTCGGCAGTCTCCGTCTCAGCTTCCGGAACGGAAGCTTCTTCAGGCGTCACCTCATGATTTGTCACGGGGCTTTCCTGCGGCACAGAGAGGGCGGGCGCCGTGCTCACTGTCACGGTCTCTGCCTTTCTCTGCCCGCAGGCACAGAGGCTTAACACCAGTACCGCAAGCAGAATGATAGAAATCGTTCTTTTCATAACGTTATTCTCTGCCCGAACAATGCTTTCAGTTCATTTTCATGCAGGAACCGAGGATGTCTCCGGTCTCCAGATACTCGTAGGTCGGGAACTGAAACAGCGCGGGTTTGAACTTGCGGTAGTCGATCTTGCCTTTCTCGGTAAGGACTTCCTCATCCACATAGGTTCCCGTGATACGGCAGATGAAGTTGTCAAAGCCCTGAAGATCGTAAATATCCTCCACCTCGCACTCCATCGTGACCTTGGCTGTGTCGATCATAGGCGCACCCTTTTCACCCAGAGTATAGGAAAAGGCCTTGGATTTATCCGTCTTGTTACCGCTGATGCAGCCCATGCGGTCAGCTTCCTTCAGCCAGGAGGCGTCCACTATGTTGACAGACACCACCTTGTTCTCGCGAATGCCCTTGTTAGTATAATGTGCTTTCACCATGGAGAGCATCAGATGACTGTGGGCCATGACGCCCGCATGGGCAACCAAGGTCCAGTTCGGCTTTCCGTCCACCATCGCTCCTACTACGATCACCGGAGAAGGATACAGTGCCAGCTGCGCTCCTGTATTCTTTTTCATGCAGATACTCCTTTTCAAAATCATATTGACGCGATGTCAGAACGTACTATATCACCATTCTGACGACGTGTCAATATTTCTTTCATTCATTTTCAATCCAGTCGCAAAGCTGAATGCAAGCCTACTGTCATCCTTTACAATGACTATGTCAATAATGGTCACCCAGCTATTCTCGTCTTACTTTGCCAATTGGCCGAGCAGCCATGAAACGTTGAAAGGCCAAGAAATACTGTTTATTGATAAAAATAACAGTACCCTGATTCTTGAAAACCAGGGTACTGTTATGGTGCTCCAGCGGGGACTCGAACCCCGGACACCCTGCTTAAAAGGCAGGTGCTCTACCTCCTGAGCTACTGGGGCATATACAGTTAAACCTACGTCTTCCCAAATCGGAGCCCAGCAGAGCGGGTCCGATTTGGAAAAGGAAGGAGGAGGGAGCAAAGCGCAGCTTTCGTGATGCCTCACGGAAGCGGAGCGATGCGAGCTTATCCTGACGTGGCTCGGATGGCGGGACTCGAACCCACTATATCGGAGTCAAAGTCCGGTGTGTTACCATTACACTCCATCCCAATACAGGAGCAAACCGAGACCGGCGCCGCCGGCCTCTCCTCTTTTGTGGGGGGGGATATGGGGCTCGAACCCACGACACCCGGAACCACAATCCGGTGCTCTGCCAACTGAGCTAATCCCACCATGTCGTCCGAACAGG
>CADBNC010000031.1 GCA_902795885.1 Oscillospiraceae bacterium | reverse complement strand
CCCAAGTGCTATTACACGGACTTTGAGTCCGGCAAGGGCTACGGCTGCGGCGCGGACATGCCGGATAAAAACTGCCCCCACTGCGGCATCGAGATGCGGAAGGAGGGCTTCGACATCCCCTTCGCCACCTTCCTGGGCATCAAGGGCGACAAGGTGCCCGATATCGACCTGAACTTCTCGGGAGAATACCAGGCCAACGCCCACGCCTATACCCGGACCCTCTTCGGGGACGACCATGTGTTCAAGGCCGGCACCGTGGGCACCATCGCGGAAAAGACGGCCTACGGCTATGTAAAGAAATACGCGGAGGAGCGGGGGCTCACCTTTTCCCAGGCGGAGATGAACCGCCTGGCCCAGGGCCTGGTGGGCGTAAAGCGCACCACGGGCCAGCATCCCGGGGGCCTGGTCATCATCCCCCAGGATATGGACGTGACGGACTTCTGCCCGGTGCAGCACCCGGCGGACGACGTGGGAACGGACATCATCACCACCCATCTCGAGTATCACTTCATGGAGGACTATCTCCTCAAGCTGGACGAGCTGGGACACGATAACCCCACCATGATCAACATGCTGGAGCGGTTCACGAACACCAACGCCACGGAGATCCGGCTGGACGATCCGGAGACCATGTCCCTGTTCAGCTCTCCCAAGGCACTGGGCGTGCCGGAGGACGATCCCATCATCGGCAAGACGGGCTCCATCGGCATCCCCGAATTCGGCACGGGCTTCACCCGCCAGATGCTTGTGGACACCCAGCCCAGGCAGTTTGACACCCTGATCCGCCTCTCCGGTTTCTCCCACGGAACGGATGTGTGGGCGGGGAACATTCACGATCTGATCGTGAGCGGAACGGCTTCCGTCAACGATACCATCGGCTGCCGCGACGATATCATGATCTACCTGATCTCCAAGGGAATGCAGCCCTCGCTGGCCTTCAAGACCATGGAGGACGTGCGCAAGGGGAAGGTCAAGAAATCGGGAAAATTCCCCGGCGATGCCGAGCAGCAGATGCGGGATATGGGCGTGCCGGACTGGTGGATCGGCTCAGCGCGCAAAATCGCCTATCTGTTCCCCAAGGCCCACGCGGTGGCCTATGTGATGATGGCCTTCCGCATTGCCTGGTTCAAGGTACACAGGCCCCTTGCCTTTTATGCGGCGTATTTCTACCGCCGCAGCCAGAAGGGCGGCTTCGACGCCGCGATGATGTGCGGCGGAACGGAGAGCGTGCGCAGAAAGATCAATGAGATGAACAGAGCCGCGTCCCTCACGGCCAATGAGGAGGATCTGCTGGTAACCCTCGAAGCAGTGTACGAGTTCAACATGCGGGGCTACAGCTTCGCTCCGATTCAGTTCGGCGAATCAAAGGCAGCCCGCTTCCTGATCACGGATGACGGAAAGATCCGCCCGCCCTACGTCGCCATCGCGGGCCTGGGGGAGAGCGCCGCCCAGGATCTGGAAAACTGCTCCCAGAACAGCGGGGACTTTATTTCAATCGAAGAGATCGGCGCGGCCTGCCCGAAGGTCAGCCAGACCCACCTGGAGGTGCTGAAGAAAATCGGCGCGTTCGGCGAGCTGCCGGACACAAGCCAGACCAGTTTCTTCGATTTCTGAGCAAAGGATTACACTATCCTAATTCAACAAAAATTCATGGTCCGGTTTGTATGAATCGACTAAAAGGAACTGCCGCAGGAATCTTTCAGAGGTTTTTGCGGCAGTTTTTATAACACATGGGAGAAATCTGTCTAAACAGCTTTGCGTTTTTGCAATTTGCACGAAGATACAAGATATTGGCATTTTTCATGTGTGTATCTTGCATATTTCGGGGCACTGTGTTAAAATACCAACGATAAATTAAAGGTGGATTATACCCTTTTTTGCATTTTTTTACCGGAGGAGGGAGAGCTTATGGGGAACAGTGCCAAGATAATTACGGTTGCCGGAAAGGGTGGCGTAGGCAAAACTTCCATCTGCGCCTGCATAGTCCGGCTCCTGGCGGAGAGGTATCCTGACAAGAAGATTCTTGCGATCGATGCCGACCCTGCCGTCGGGCTGTCCGTTGCTCTTGGCGTTGATGTTAAGCTCACACTGGACGATATTCGCATGAGCATCGTGGACAGTGTGGAGAATGGAGAAACGAGAGAGGCGCTTGAGCTTCTCAGTGAAGCGAGATTTCGGATTTTTGACGCGCTGGTGGAGATGCCGGGCTTTGCGTTTCTGGCCATCGGCCGGCCCGAGAGCTCCGGCTGCTACTGCAAGGTGAATTCCTATCTGAAGGAAGTCATCGGGATGCTGGCCGGCAGCTTTGACTATGTTGTCATCGACGGCGAGGCCGGTATTGAGCAGATCCAGCGCCGCGTGATGGAAAAGGTGACGCATCTGCTTCTGATCACGGACCAGAGCAAGAAGGGCGTGCAGGTGATCACCACGATCAAGGAGGTCGCGGACGAGTTGATCGGTTACGAGCGTGTCGGCGCGATCATCAACCGCGTTACAAACCCGGAACTTGTTGCCATGATGCAGCCGCCTGTTGAGGTTCTCGCTGCCATCCCTGCGGACGGTGCCTTCGCCGCGAATGATATTCGCGGGAAAAGCGTTCTTGAACTGCCCGCGGATTCCGTTATGCTCCAGGGAGTGAAGGAAGCACTCCGGAAAATAGAAATTCTTTAAAGAAGAAGAGGTGTAACATTTGAAAGATCTTAAGCATACGATCTACTTTGAGAACCTGCTTGAGAACGCCGACAACGAACTGATCGAGAAGAAAAAGGCGGACGGGGGTATCTGTCTTGGATATACCTGCTTCCACATTCCCGAGGTCATCCTGAACGTCGGCAACTGCTTCTCAACCAGGCTCCGCGCCCCCAACACCGGGTCCATCGACATTGCGACCTACTACATGTCCAACTACACCTGCGAATATGCCCGTGCTCTTCTCGAGCGCGCCATTGAGGGCGGCTATCAGTATCTGGACGCGCTGATCGGTGTGGACGCATGTTCCATGATGAACCGCTCGATGGAGCACTTTGAGATTCTCAACGTCAATGACAAGCCGAATTTCTTCGTGACTCACTGTGATATGCCCTTCAAGATCACAGACTACACCATCGAAGGCTACCGCCGTCAGATGCGTGTGCGTGTTCTGGACCGCCTGAGCGAGGTCTTTGGTGTGGATACGTCTGATGAGGCGCTGCGGAAGGCCGTTGAGGAGCACAACGAGGTCTGCCGCATCATCCAGGAAATCCGGGAGCTGCGCAAGAAAGAGAACCCGGTTGTCACGGGCTATGAATTCCACCTCCTGAATCTGGTGACCTATGTCTGCCCGAAGAGCGAGATTCTCCCGTACCTGCGTGAGACCCTGGAAGAGATCAAGGCCAGAGAGCCCGATCCGGTGAACCCCTTCCGTGCGAGAGTTGCAATCGTCGGCTCCGAGATCGACGACCCGAACCTCACCAAGCTGATTGAAGGCTGCGGCGCGCTGGTTGTCTCTGACCGCTACTGCTTCGGCTCCACCCCCGGCCGCGAGGTTATCGAGCTCAATGACGAGGAAGATGTGCTGACGCAGATCTGCCGTCACTATATGGAAGTTTCCGAGTGCGCCCGCTACATCTCCGATGAAAAGGTTCTGCAGCGTCGTGAGACCG
This sequence comes from Oscillospiraceae bacterium, assembly GCA_902795885.1. Classification (GTDB taxonomy): domain Bacteria; phylum Bacillota; class Clostridia; order Oscillospirales; family Oscillospiraceae; genus Limivicinus. The sequence continues at coordinate 104 of CADBNC010000031.1, read as the reverse complement.
CTGACCGCCTGGCCAAGGAGTTCGGCGCCGAGGGCATCATCTACGAGCAGATGAAGTACTGCGATTACTGGGGCTTTGAGCGTGCCCTTGTCAGCCACATCATG
>CADBNC010000030.1 GCA_902795885.1 Oscillospiraceae bacterium | reverse complement strand
GGATCTTGTAGGTCACGTCCTGCCGGATGGAATACACCAGCTGGTGGAAGTCGCCCACGATCATCAGGGCCTCGTCGTCATGCCAGGCGCCGTTCATGGGGAAGGTCATCTCCATTCCGTCCAGCATGTACTGGGCGCTGCCCTGCATGCCGCTGAGGAAGATGGGGCGCCCGGCATCGTCCGTGAGCCCGCGGAGCTTGGCCCGCATCTTCACGGCGCTCATGACGCCGGTGGGCATGTACCCGCTCTCCTCGGCCTTCGCGATAACGCCGTCCTTCCCCATGATGTCCAGGAAGGGCTTGTCCGTCTCGGTGACCACGTTGCCGGCATCGGTGGCGGTCTTCACGATGGAATCGCGCCAGGTGCTGGGCTTGCCGGTGCCGAAGAGAACGGCCTCGTCAATCTTGCGGCCCATGGCCTCCACAATGCGTGGCCGCACCTCGCCCCAGATGTCATAGTTGCTGTCGTCCAGGACGGCCTCGGGGATCGGGATGATCACCGCCAGCTCCTCGGCGTAGAGCTTTTTCTTTTCCCAGCTCATGGCGCTGGTCTGCTTGAAGCCGGTGTCGCCGTCCACCCAGTAGGCCATGGGCAGCATGTCCAGCACGTTGACGCTCTGGGTTTTTGCCGTCATGTTGGGGAGCTTGCGGCCGGCCTTCAGCACGGCGCTGCTCTCCACCACTCCCTGAAAGATCTCTCTGCTGACGGGTTCAGGGATCAGGCCCGCCATTTTGCTTCTGTCAATAATTCCTGACACAATAAGTACCTCCGAAAAAATATGATTTAATAAATTCACTTCAGAGCCCAGTGTTAACGGGTCTGAAGTGATAGAGGAGTAACAGCGGAGGGAGCAAGTCTTCCTGACACCTCAGGGAGACGAGCCGATCCGGAGCTTGTTACGACGACAAACCTCTTATGAGGCGGTTCATGGTTTCGCTGGCCGAAGCGGCGCGGGGCGCTCCTCCGGTCATTTTGGCTCCGCTGCGGAAGATCCCCGCAGGCGGTTTCTTTTCACGCTGCTTCAGGAAGGCCGTGGCGGCGCTTTCAAAGTCGGTCTCGTCGTTCACCAGCTTGTCGATCTTGAAGACAAAATAGTCCAGATCGTCCTCGGCCACGCCTTTCAGCAGCAGGAAGCGCTCGCGCCGCAGCTGCTCCGCGTCCCTGCGGGCTGCTTCCAGCTCACCGCGCAGGGTTTCAAGCTGCGCAGCGTCCTCAATAGAAGAGCCAGGAGATGTTTTTTCATCTTCTGGCTCTTTCGGTTCTTCAGTTTCCTGTACAGGATCATCAATCAATTCTTCGTTCATTTCATCCTCCCTGAACTATTCTTATGGATCCTCGAACTATAATCTTTACACTTTATCCCCTTGACCACCTCCTCTCGGCGCTGATATAATAAAGCTGACAATAATCTTATAAGAGGTGTGCGACTTATGCCTACAATCAGCATGTTTCAGGGGATTATTATCCGTATGTACTGGCGAGACGTGGACAGGCACAAACTCCCGCATTTTCACGCATACTATGGTGACAATGAAGCTGTTTTCTCTCTGACCGGCGATATCGTTGCCGGTGATTTTCCCAAAAGGCAAGCCGCTTATGTAAAAGCGTGGGCATTGATGCATGAAGATGATCTGAAAGCAAACTGGAGTCTTGCATTAAACGGTGAGGATACCTTCCGCATTGACCCGTTGCGTTAATGAGGTGTTATTATGATTCAGGGAAATGAAAAACTTCTTCCAAGAGTTGAAAAAGTTGAGCCACTGCCCGACTATATGCTCCTGTTGACTTTCAAAAACGGTGAGCGGAAACAATACGATGCCAAGCCGTTACTTCAGGTTCCCATGTACAAGGGATTAGCTAGCGTTTTTTCCTGCGCAGAAGTACAATACGGAACCGTTGTATGGCCAGGTGATCTTGATATCAGCCCAGATACTTTGTACCTGATGGGAAAACCTGTTCAATAAAGGGTGCCCGCGTCCTCACAAGCTTCGGATCGTCTCGCTTCCGTCAGGCGTGACGAAAGCTCGCTCCCTACACTGCTCGTCCTTTTTCAGATCGAACCCATTTCATTGGGCTTCGATCTGATTCTTTTGATCATGCAATGGTCAAGATGCCATCGCCTCCGTTTCATGGCGTCCATGTACCCATCGTTTTCGGAACTCTTCCTTCTCCAGTACACCAAGCTGGAGCATGCGGCAGTCGCGTTCAAAATCGCTGCCGGTGTCCTCGATGATGCTGTCGTCAAAGTCAATATGAATCGGCACCTTCTCGTCCAGCTCCAGCCGCAGGAAGTCCTTCCCCATGCGCAAAAGCAGCCGGGCCAGCTCCTTCAGGGCCGCCTCCAGCATCAGCTCGTGCCGGCGGACGCTGCGGTAGAGGCTGCTGTTCTCGCTGATGACCTCGGTAGCCGTTTTCAGGCCGCCGCTTTCAAAACGGTAATAGCGCTCGCCAAAACCGCACTTGACGCCCAGCATGTTCAGCATATCCTGCAGGCCCTGATGGTGCTCTTTTGTGCGGAGGCTCATATCGATCTCGCGGATGATACTGCCGCTGTCGGAATCCTCCGGCAAAATATAGAAGGCCAGATCGTCGGCATCGAACAGCGGCTCGCCGTCAAAGTCCTTTGTGGCCTCGGGCTTGACCATGATGCGCTTCTTGCCGAGGATAAACTCGTTGACGTAGCTGTCGTAAGCCACGTCCACGCCCCGGAGCTGATCAATGGCGTTGGCAAAGGCCGCGAGACCCATAGGTGACCCCGCGTCCAGATTGTTGACGCTGTTCATCCGGTCGATGACGAAGCTGCGTTCGCTCCGCCCGGTCGGCAGCCTCTCCGGTACCCCACGCAGGGCCTCGGAAAGGGAATTCGGCAGCCGGGTGAGGTTGCCGTCCTCTTCCACAAACAGCATATGCTCAATCACGTATTCGCCGTTCTCCACGTGGTGGATCTGCAGGATGATGAAGTGCTCGCCGCCCTCCCAGGATTCCGCCGCGAAGGCGCATTCGGTGATCTCGCCGTTCTCCCAGCTCAGGGGGAAGATGCCCTCGGCGTCGATGCAGTCAATACAGATCCGGTCGCCGCAGATCCGCGGCACATAGGCGGCGGTTCCCAGGGCGGCCTTGCGCTCCTGCATGCGGTTGGCCTGCAGGCGAAAGTTGTTCTCCTCCAGCACGCGGTTCAGGAAGCGCTGTTCCTCTTCGCCGTCCAGGCGGATATGGACCTTCTCGTTCATCAGGAGATTGGCCCAGTCCTCGCAGACCTTCTTCGCCATGCCGAGGCTGGCCCTTCTGCAGAGCACCCGCTTCTGGCCGTTATAGACCCGGTAGCGGTGAAAGTGCGGGACATCACCCTCGTACCAGCTGCGCCAGAGGGTGAAGAGGTTCTCCATCCCATCCTCGCCGGGGCCAAAGCCCAGCTCCTTCAGCTCATGATAAATTTTGTTTCGAATTGCAGTTCACCTCCTGTCGATTATTAAAAAGGACTACTGTTTTTTTCCTTAGAGGTATGGTACACTGTATAAGAATACTGAGAAAAACGCATACAACAACACGATTATCGGTCGATACTGAAAGACTGATCAACGAGATTTGATTTGTGAACTTTTTGTAAACACAGTCAAAATCAGTCTGCAATTTTCGCGATTTTGGACACTATAGAAGTGAAAGGTAGAAATCTGCCTGATTCAGAAAGGGGGAATGCCCGATGAGAACACCAGAAGAACGGGTCCTGGCCGTGCGCGCGCGGATGGATGCCCTGCGGCGCGCCCGGGAGGAAAACCGGCATCCTCGGCATGGGGGGCGCGCTGCTTGCCCTGTGCCTGCTCCTCGTGATCGGCGCTGCGAGGG
>CADBNC010000029.1 GCA_902795885.1 Oscillospiraceae bacterium | reverse complement strand
CCCTATTTCCGTCGAGCCTGCTTTCTCCGCCTTGACCACATAGCCGCCCTTGATCGTATACTCGTTTCCGCACTCCTTGATCCGGTCCCTGGCACAGCGGATACTGACGCCCATATACTCTGCCATGCTCTCCAGCGAGACCGGCAGCTCGAAGGAGCAGACGTTATACGCCATCTCCACAGAGGCCTTCCGGTCCTCCTGGGTGTTGCGCTTGCCGCTCTTCGTCAGATTCCCCATGGGCGAGCCTTCCGCATACACCGAGGTCAGCGCGCCGGATTCGTCCACCCGGTGGATGGGATACTCAAACCAGAAGTCCACCGGCTCGATATTGGGGAATTCGCGCAGGGACGATTCCAGACGCCAGGCTGTGGCCGTGCCGTCGCGGACATTGTTCTTCAGGTGCTCGGTGAGCTCCAGCTGCACCATATCCAGCTGTGCGTCCGGGTCCCGGGCGAAGACGCCGGAGCCCGACGCCCGGTCCATGGCCTTTTTGGCCCCCTGGGCGCCCTTGGAGTGGTGGTGGCTGTAGATGGTGCTGCAGCCGGTCTCGCTGCAGATGCGGTCGAACTGGTTGCAGAAGGCGCCCATGTCGCTGGCCTTGTTCTCATCCCCGGTGATAACCTTGTAAATCGGGTCCAGGATGATGGCGTCAAAGTGCTGGTTGCGGATCCGGCGGATCAGCTTCGGAACCAGCTGATCCAGCGGCAGGGCCCGGCCGCGCAGGTTCCAGATGACAATATCCTCCGCGTGGGTGGGCGGGATGCCCAGCGCCTCATAGATCTTCAGAAAGCGGTTGATTGCGCTGGCCGGATCAATCTCGAGGTTAATATAGAGCACGCGGCCCTTCCTGCAGGGGAAGCTGAGCCACCTGCGCCCCTCGGCAATGGCGATGCAGAGCTCCATCATCAGAAAGCTTTTGCCCGCCTTGCTGCTGCCGGAGATGAGCATCTTGTGCCCGCGACGCAGGATCCCCTCGATGAGAGGCTCGGGCAGGGGTGGCGGGTTCTCCACAAATTTTGCCAGAGGGGCCATCTCGGGCAGCTCGTCGCTGGCGCCCTCGGCAAAGTCCTGCCAGTCTGCCCAGTTCCTGCGCCCGATGTTGGTGGCCACCAGGTACTGGCGCTTCCCGCCCCTTGTAACCCCCGGCATGCGCGAAAGGCGCGAGGGATTGCGGTTCTGCCGGTCGATGGAGACGCCGTTTTTCTCCAGAAAATCATAGAGGTAATCCACACGCCGGCGGTATTCATCCGCGCTCTCGGCATCCACATGCACGATGGCGTGCAGGCTCTTTCCCCCGCTGTGCACCAGGCAGGCGATGGGCAGCTCCAGCCTGCGATAGAGCCTGTACTGTTCCTCGATTGGCAGCGTGTCCGACTCCACCAGGGCGTAGCGGCAGCGCGTGACGTTCTCGTTGCGCACACCGGCGCCGTCCACGGGATTGAAGCGGATCCAGGCGCCGGCCTCGCTCTTCCAGTCGCCCATGGTGGCGCCCACATCGTTGGGGTGCTTCTTCAGCCCGGCGATCAGCTGCCCGGCCGTGCGGTCCCAGACACCCCTGCCCGGAGCCCATTTACCCTCCTCGTTCTGCCAGACATCGTTTGTCACGTAGGCGACCCTGTCTTCGCTGTCAAAGAGGGTTTCCAGATAGCGGATCAGATCCTGCGCCGGATTCCAATTCTCCTTTGCACCAATGCTCTGGACGCTGTCTTCCCGGCCGTCATAGGAAATGGAATCATCCCAGTTCAGGCAGCCGCCCTCCCCTTTGAAGGGGCTCCAGCCGCGCTCCTGGGCAAGCTTCACGATGGTGCCGCCGCGAACCGGATTGCTGCTGCCGTGAAAGCCGTTCCAGAGGCGCTCACATTCGCCGGGCTTATACCGCTCATCGTTCTTGCTCCATTCGTCCCAGACCGAGACCGGGAAGCCCTCTTCCTTCAGGGCCATGCCGACAGCGATCCAGTCGGCACGGGTCAGATCGGCCACATCAATGGCCTTTAATGCAGACAGTATTAATTTATCCATG
>CADBNC010000028.1 GCA_902795885.1 Oscillospiraceae bacterium | reverse complement strand
CCCGTTTCGTGGGGGGAAGGGCGGGCTCTTCAGCCCTTCCTACCCCACGGAACGGCGTGACGGAACGGAAGTGACTTGTATAAGGCGCTATTCCGTCTTTGGCGGAACATGGGTTATTCTCCATGTTCCGTCGTCTTCCTGTTCCCTCTCCGAAACACGCATCTATTTTGGTTTAAGTGGAGTATCTCCACATTCAGCTCTCGCAAAATTTACAGCTCCTATAGTAGAGGACACCGGTTCGCTTTGGCGGGCCGGTGTTCGACTATCTGTAAGGAGTTGGACAACCATGACTTTTGAAGAAGTCAGTAAATCCCTGAATGCTGCGACCATGCAACTCTCCCCCGCCCAGCTTCCGGCCTATCTCGCAGCGCAAGCTTTCTCCCGCCGTCCCTTCACAGAATTCATGAGGCAGACATTCCGGAAGAAGAAAATCCCGCAGAAAGAGATCTTTATAAGGGCCGACCTGGATGACCGGTACGGTTACAAACTGATCTCCGGTGAAAAACAGACACAGCAGCGTGACACAATCCTGCGTATTTGCCTCGCGGCAGAGTTTACTCTGGGCGAAACCCAGGAAGCCCTGATCCTGTATGGCATGGCTCCGCTGTATGAAAAGATCCGGCGTGATATCGCTTTCATAGTTGCTTTCAGCAACAGGGTCTATGACATCCATGACGTGGATTCCATTCTGCGTGAGAATGACTTGCCGCCGTTCCTGCTTGCGGATCCGGACTGAATCCCGATGCTCCTGCACAGAAAACATCGCAGATGCCACCTGTGCGGGGGCAATATTCTCCCGGCAATTCTGCTATACTGATCCTGTTCAAATCCAAATCATATTACTTTCAGGAGGTTTACCATGAAAAAACTGTTCTCAGCCCTGTTGGTTCTCAGCCTCGTTTTCTGTCTCTTCACAGTGTCTGCATCCGCGGCTAATTCTCTCAGTGATTACAGCGACTCCCAGCTCAAGCAGCTTTACGAAGCTGTCCGGGAGGAGATGCTGAAGCGCGGGCTGCCGCTCGCCCAGGAAACCACACTCCGGGAAGGAAAGTTCATTGTCGGCCAGGATATTCTGCCCGGCTCCTACACGCTGAAATGCACAGCCACTTCGGGTGACACCTATGGCGATCTGTACTCCTCACTGGGCGACGCTTACAGCTCTATCGACAGCGCTCTGGGTGGTCTGATGGGATCCCTCGGCGGGATGATGGGAGATGTGATCAACGCCGAGGTCGAGATTCTCGGTGACTACGGCACGGTGCTGAAGTCTTTTGAGATGAAAGCCGGTGACTCCGTCCGGATCACGCTTGATGAGGGCACGGCCCTGCAGATCAGCGACGGCACCTGTGTGCTGGTCGCGGACTGAAAAAAGAGACTCGAAACGGCTGAATAGAAGCAGCAAAATACAACGGCCTGTGGTGGGGCTCTCTCCCCGCCGCAGGCCGGCTGACTGTGACAGATGTGTGATTCTTCCTATGTTATACTTGCGCCATCAGATGAGGAAATAGCGAGCACTTCGGATTCCGGTTAAATGTCCGGTCTCCGTACCGTCTTACAGACCGTGATGCAATCAGATCACGGAGCCTGTAAGATTTTTTATGTTTGCATTGGCTTTGCCCCGTGCATTCCGTTGGACGATTCGAAAATTGTAGAGGAATGAATTCGCAATAATTGCTGTTCCTGTAATGGGAAGGCACCGGTCAGCTTCTGCTGGTTGGTGTTCGACTAACAGTCCTGTTTTTACCATTTTCATAATTCTCAAACATTTCCTGAACATCTTTCCAATATCCCTCCTCTATCATTACGCCATCATCAATCAGGAGGTATACACCATGAACATCCTTGGAAAGACATATGCAGGAACCGCAAAGGCAGTGAACGGAATGAAGACTGCGAACCGGAACTTCCGGCAGGACGGTAAGGTGGCAGACGCCGAAAAGACCATAGCCGACATGACTAAAGAAATCGGAAGACTCACGGTAGTCATGCTGGACGGCCACCGTGAAGTCGGTCCGGACATCAAGGAGCGCTACATGGCCATCGTAGAGGCCAGAAAAGCCATCACAGCCGCTGAGTCTGAAAAAGTCCGCAGCAAGGTTGTCTGCCCGCACTGTGGCAGGAAAACCACAGCCGGGATGCATTATTGCGGCTGGTGCGGTGAGGCTTTGAACCCGGGTCTTCCTGTGGGAAACGCATCTGCAAAACCATATTATCTTTAAACAATATACGAAGACGCACCGGCCTGCAGTGGGGCTCTCTCCCCGCCGCAGACCGGCTGCCTGTGTTCTATTCTGTTTTCTCCGCCTGATGATGTTCAGGCACCACAGACCGCTGGCGGCCGGGATCGAGGCGATCAGAGGATCCCTGCTTTCTCCATTGCCTGCCTGAGGTCAGCGATAATGTCCTGCGAATCCTCCAGGCCCACGCTGAAGCGGAAAAATCCTTCGCGGTATATCTCCGGATAATGCGGCAGCTTGTCGCTGTTTCTGTCATAATATACGATCAGGCTTTCCACATCTCCCAGCGAAACAGCATGCGTAACAAGCGTAAGAGAATCGAGAAACCGCTGATGCGCTGTTTCATCCCCATAAAGATCGAAGGAAATCATTCCTGAATACTGCCCGTTCATATATCGGGCAGCGCGCTCATGCTGCGGATGGCTCTCCAGACCCGGATACCAGACAAAGCGGACCGCGGGGCAGGCTTCCAGAAAGCGGGCAACCTCCATTGCCACCTCGCTGTGCTGTCTCATGCGAAGCGGAAGCGTAACAAGGCCCCGGGCAATCAGCCATGCATTAAACGGGCTGAGAATGCCGCCGTAATTCACCATGGCAAGTTCCTTAATCTGCCCGATCAGCTCACGGCTGCCCAGCACACAGCCGCCCAGCGAATCACCGTGTCCGTTGATATATTTGGTCATGCTGTGTATTTCGAGATCCGCGCCGTGTTTCAGGGGATAGAGGCAAATGGGCCCGGCAAAGGTCGCATCCACGCTCATCAGGGCCCCGGCGGCATGTGCAAGTTCCGCAATTGCGTCCAGATCGCTGATTCCGGTAGTCGGGTTTCCCGGTGTTTCCACATGGACGAGCCTGGTATTCGGGCGGATCGCCGAACGGACGGCTTCTGTATCTGTGGTATCGAGCAGCGTGACCTCCACATTATATTTTTTCGGAAGGTATTCCCTGAAAAGCAGATTGGTCGCACTGTAGCAAACCTCCGAGACAATTGCGTGGTCTCCGCTGTTCAGAAAAGTTGTAAATACTGCCGCCAGGGCAGCAACCCCGCTTGCAAAAACAGCACCGTCTTCCGCTCCGGTGAGTGCGCAGAGCTTATCCTGCAAAACCATCTGATTCACATTACGGTTTCTCTGATATATATTGCTGTTTGTTCCGCTCCAGTCCACGGGAGTCCCGTCGGTTGGGATCCAGTAGTTGGACGTCATATAGATCGGCTCGTTGATTGCACCGAAGCTGTCGTCTTTTCTTGTGCCTCCGTGTACGGCAGTGGTCATGGTCCGAAGTGATGTGTTCATTGTCTGTCCTTCTTTCTGTTACAGCATCCCGCTTTTTCTGTTTTTATGATAGCACGGGATGATTAAAAAGAAAAACAAATAGTTTCAATGAAAACGATCAGAAATATTGATTGATTTTTCCCACGAACTGCGATATGCTGAGATGGGGTGATACCATGGAGATACGGAATCTGAAAACATTTTTGAAGGTGGCGTCAACCAGGAATTTCACACATGCCGCAAAGGATCTGGGGTATTCCCAGTCAAACGTCAGTGCGCAGGTTGCCCAGCTCGAGAACGAAATCGGGGCACCGCTGTTCAACCGCATCGGCAGGCAGATCAGCCTCACACAGTTTGGTGAGCAGCTGCTTCCCTATGCGCAGGAGATCTGCTCTGCCGCGTCTAAAATCGATAACCTTTCCCGCTCCGAAGCGTCCCTCCGCGGGACTGTGCGGGCGGGCACGACGGATTCCATTTCCGAGCTGTATCTGGAAGATGCCTTTCTGGCTTTTCACCACCGTTTTCCGCAGGTGCAGCTTGAAATCATGCTGGATACCACAGAGAAGCTTCTGGACCGGCTCAGAAAGGGTGACCTTGACACGGCCTGTCTGATCACGGATCCCCTGTCGCCGGCAGAGTGGATGGTCTGGAACGAATATCAGACGCCGATTATCGCGGCTGTGAATCCTTCCCTGCCGGCTGCCGGAAAGAAATCGATACGCATGGCAGAGCTGACCGAGCTGAAGCTTGTTCTGATGGAAACCAACGCGCCCTACAGCCGCCAGTTTGAACTGGAGCTGGCAAGACAGCATCTGGACTGCAAACCGGTATTCCGTCTTCAGAGCACACGGACAGCAATCCACATCGTTGAAAAAGAAGAATTTGCAGCGGTAGTTCCCCATTATGCCGTGAAGGATGCCAAAGACAACGGGCGGATAGGCTGCCTGACGATCTCGGACTGGCAGCATCAGCAGATGATCCAGTCCGTGCTTCACCGGAACAAGGAGCTTACTCCCCAGATCACGGGATTTCTGGAAGAGATCAACAAATGCCTGGTCAGAATACTGCAGCAGTGAGAAATCATGAAAGGGCTGTCTCAAAAGCCTGTGGCGGGAACTGCTTTGCTGCCATGCCCCGGCCATAACCGGAAGGAGGCAAAACAACAATTGACAAGGAAACCTTGTAATTGTATAATTGTAACCGTTTTATAACACTATTACGACAGGAGGAATACCATGAAAAAGATTATTGCGCTTGCCCTGTGTGTTGTTATGGCTTTTGCCCTCTGCGGCGTTGCCAGCGCAGATTGGAGTCCGGAAGGCCCGGTAACTATGATCGTTTCCTACAAGGCCGGCTCCGGTACCGACAACACAGCCCGTGTTCTGGCCAAGTACGCAGAAAAGTATGTTGGTCAGACCATTGTTATCGAGAACGTTGAAGGTGGTTCCGGTTCCATTGGCTGGTCCCAGCTTGCGGACGCCGATGCCGACGGTGAGACCATCGGTTTCATCAACCTCCCGAATTTCTCCAGCTCCATTGTCAATGAGATGGGAACCTACACGGTAGAGTCCTTTGCGCCCATCTGCAACCATGTAACCGAGACCTCCATCGTTATTGTCCGTGCTGATGATGACCGCTTCCCCGATCTGGAAGCACTGGTCGAATACGGCAAAGCGAATGAAGGCACGAAAACTGAGCTGCTTGCTTCCACCAACGGCCCCCAGGCTTCCAACCACATCGGCGCACAGGCCTTTGCCAATTCCGCCGGATTCATGTACACGGATATCCCCCAGGGCGGTACGGCTGACCAGCTCCTCTCCCTGCGTGGCGCAGAAGCTGATTTCAGCGTAGTCAAGCTTGCGGATATTGCCGGCCAGGAAGCAGAGTACCGTATTCTCGCTGTCTTTGCAGAAGAGCGCCTGCCTGAGCTTCCCGATGTTCCGACACTTGGCGAGCTGGGCTATTATGAAGGCTGGCTTGGTTCTTCCCGCTGCATCGTCGCCCCCGCTGGTGTGAGCGAAGATGTTGTGAAGTTCTATGAAGAGGCTTTCAAGCAGGCCATGGAGGATGAAGAGTATATTGAAGCCGCAGAGCAGGCCGGCATGGCAACCGATTATAAAGATGCCGAAGCAACCGGTAGGCTCATCGAGCAGCAGCAGGCTTTCGCCGAGAGTCTCGCGGAAGGCTTCTGGTACGACTATTAATCCCGGGCATCCATTTCCGGCAGACAGAATATGAAAACATAAAGGGCAGGGTCGATTCCTGCCCTTTTTCAAAAGAGTCACAGAAGGAGGGATTCCCCCTTGAAAATGAAAAAGACGGACATAGGCGTAGTTTTGTTTATGTACCTTGTCTGTGGTTTTTTCTACTATCATATGACAAAGCTGAAAGCATCCAGCCAGACCTATCCGCGCTTTACCATTGTCCTGCTGTTTGGCCTGACAACGCTTTATCTGGTTCAGATGATCATTGCGGCAAAAAAGTATGGTGTAGAAAGCGGCGTTGATGAAGTATTCAAGGATTTCAAGCCGGCACAGTTTTTCGTATGCCTTATCGCATCGATCCTGTATCTTGTCTGCATTTACTTCTTCGGATTTTATATCTCCACGGTGTTGTTTATGGCTGTTGTATTGCTGTATCTGAAGGTTCCGCCACTATTTTCGGCAATCACAATCCTTGTCATTGTTGGCCTGATCTACTTTGCCTTCCAGCGTTTCCTTGGCGTGAAACTCCCGGTTGGCACAGTGCTCAAAGCCATGGGAAAGTAAAGGAGGCGTGAGAAAATGCTTGAAACCTTATCGCTGATGGGCGCAGGCTTTCTCAATGCCCTGACCCCACTCAATCTGCTGATGATGGCAGCAGGTGTTGCCATGGGTATAGTCATTGGCTGTATGCCGGGCCTTTCTGCTGCCATGGGCGTAGCCCTGATGCTCCCGATGACCTTCACCATGAAGCCGGAAACCGGCCTTATCGTTCTGGGTGCCATCTACTGCGGCGCGATCTTCGGCGGCTCCATTTCCGCGATTCTGATCCATACCCCCGGTACGCCTGCCTCTGCGGCAACAGCCATTGAAGGCTATCAGATGACCCTGCGGGGGCACGCGGGCAAAGCGCTGTTTACAGCCTGCTATGCTTCCTTCTGGGGCGGGCTGTTGAGCTGCATCTCGCTCTATTTCTTCTCTCCCCTTCTGGCAAAGCTGACTTTAAAATTCATGTCTGCGGAGTATTTCTGGCTCTCGATCTTCGGACTGACAATCATCGCGGGTGTCTCAGCCAAATCCATTGTCAAGGGCCTCATGTCCGGCGCCCTTGGTCTGCTGATCTCCACAATCGGCCTTGATCCCATCACCGGTGTCAAGCGCTTTATGCCGAGCAGCTATTTTGCCGAAGGCATCAACACCACCTGTGCCCTGATCGGTCTGTTTTCCATGTCCCAGGTGTTTATCCTCGCGGAGAAGGAAATCAAGAAACGCGCGCAGGCGACCAGATTTTCAGACAAGATGAGTCTGTCCCGGGAGGAGCGCAAAACGCTTCGTCCAACCATCCTGCGCTCCTGGATCATTGGCAATCTGATCGGCATTCTTCCCGGTGCCGGAGCTTCCATTGCCTGCTTCCTTGGCTACAACACCTCCCGTCAGTTTTCAAAGCATAAGGAGATGTTCGGTAAGGGCTCCATCGAGGGCGTCGCAGGATCCGAAGCCGCAAACAATGCGGTCACCGGCGGCTCTCTGATCCCAACCCTTACGCTTGGTATCCCCGGTGAGTCCGTTACGGCAGTTCTGATGGGCGGCCTTGTCATCCAGGGTCTTACCCCCGGGCCGGAGCTTTTCGGCAAGTACGCGCCGATGACCTATACCTTCTTTGCAGGCTTTGTGCTGGTTCAGTTTTTCATGCTTGGCATCGGCCTGATCGGATGCCGCGGGTTTGCCCAGATTTCCCGTCTTTCTGACGCCATTCTGATCCCCTGCGTGACTGTCCTGTGCTTTGTGGGCTCCTATGCCATCCATAAGAATATCATGGATATCGTCGTCATGCTGTCCTTCGGTGTTCTGGGCTACCTGATGCGCAAGCTGGATCTCAACACGGCCGCCGTTGTGCTGGCCCTGATTCTCGGGCCCATCGGTGAAAAGGGGCTTCGAAACGCCCTGCGGACTTCACGCGGCAGCATCAGCGTTCTGTTTTCATCCCCCGTCTGCTGGGTCCTGATTGCCCTGTGCCTTTTCGGCATTCTCTCCCCACTCTTCATGAATAAGCTGGAAAAGAAAGCGGAAGAAGAGGCGGAAGAAGTCGCCAATCCAGAAGAGCTGGATAATCTTACGGAGGAAGATTCGGTATAAGCAGCGTGCTGAAAGCCTTATGATCCTATTGACTTAAACAAAAACGAAAGCCGCCGGGACGACCGACGGCTTTTCAATTTGTTCCGGCGCAGCGGGATCTCTTCTCCCGCTGCAGCCGGTGATTTTTTTGCTCCAATTTAGTTCCAGTTTATGTTCTTCGGATAAGCTTGCGTGGAGAAAACCACGAAGGAGAAAAACAGTCCATGAAAAAACACAGAGGCGACCGCTGGGACGGCACCTATCTGAAGAATATCGATTCGATGCACACCATCATGCCCCTGATGTATCCCAACCGCTGTGACAACGAGGCCTTTATTTCCGAGCGTATCGATCTGACCGCCATCAACGCCTGGCTGGAGAAGAAAAACGCGGACAGCCCGGCATACCCGTACAATCTGTTCCAGATCATGGTGACGGCTCTTTTGAAAACCCCGAGCTGCTGGAGCTCCCCCTGAGCGAAAAAGTGGAATACTGAGCCCCGCAAACAAAATGAAAAGCCAGTTCTCAGACGGTAAAAACCGTATGAAAACTGGCTTTCTGGCTAAAGATTGCTATTTCAACAAAATGGGGTAAATCGTTAGTTGTTAGCATTCCTTGCCATGAAATACTGCGTAAACATCCCTTTTGATTTATTTTCCATTTTTCTTTTGAATCTGATTCTTGCGCTTAAGGAGCTCGTCATGATGACGATTCGATGCTGGGATAGCTTTCAATCCCTTATCAATGACATATAATGCTTCATCAAACATCTCATATTTTTCTAAAAGACCGGAGGCTTCTCTATATAGCGCTGGCGCATCGAACTTCTTACCAATTGCAATATAGAACTGAACCAGTGCTTCCTTATCTTTTCCGATCCGCATCAAATCAAGGCCTTTGGACTCCTCAGCATAGCCATCACCGGATGTCCGAATGCTTTTATTAATATAATCTTTCTGATTAGCGAGGTAAGCCCTTATAGTATTTTGCTCCAAAGTATAATCCCGTTTTTCCTTTGCTTGCGATTTCTGTGTATTATCGTCCGGCACCGATGTTGCCATATCAACGCCAAACAGCTTCTTCTCGACGCGCCCTACAACTTTACGCCAGTCAGATGCATCTCCATCTGGAAACAGTTTATTGATGCTCCAGACGTTTAATACTTCACCAAAACGAGCATCTTCTGTCGTTTTGTGCGGATGCTTGTGCATATAAGGTACATACCCGTTTTGCTGCAACTCTTCTTTTCCCAGATCT
>CADBNC010000027.1 GCA_902795885.1 Oscillospiraceae bacterium | reverse complement strand
CAGCATTGAGAAAATCAGGATCGGTTTCCCTCGGCCGAAGCCACGAATGCGGTTTAGTTCAAGCTCATGCAGGTTCATAAACACTGCGCCGGCCGCAAGGAAAAGCGTCAGCTTGAAGAGCGAGTGGTTCAGCATGTGCAGCGTGAGTCCATGCACAGCACCGGCGCTCTCCTCACCCAGGAGTTCACTCATCGCAACTCCTGTCAGGATAAAGCCGATCTGACTCATCGACGAGCATGCAAGTGTACGTTTAAGGTTCGTGCTGAACACGCCCAGCACAGCTCCCGTCGCCATGGTAATCATCGCCAGCACCAGCATCACTCTGCCCCAGGCCGTATCATGAAGGAAGATCTGTGCCGAGAGAACCAGAATACCAAAGATACCCGCCTTGGTGATAATACCTGAAAGCAACGCCGATGCCGTTGCGGGAGCGACAGGGTGTGCAGCAGGAAGCCAGGTGTGCAGCGGCCACATACCACACTTTGCACAAAAACCGAAGGCTGTGAGCGCACCTGCCACATACAGCCGGCTGCGATTTGTGTATACGGGGGCGAGTTCACGCAAAGCGGCAATATTGACCGTGCCGAACATATCCTGCAGCATAAACATACCCATCAGGGTTACGAGTCCACCGATCACGGCAAATGCCAGATAGCTGTCTGCAGCGTGCATGGCACCGGGTGTCTCCTCATGCGCGACCAGGGTCCACGAAGCTACACTCATCACCTCGAAGCACACCAGCAGCGTATAGAGATCCGCTGCGAGGAAGACGCCGAGCGTTGCACCCTCGGTGATCAGATAATAGAGATAATACCTGCTTTTGTGCTCTGCATGGTTCAGATATTCCTGTCCGAAGACCGCACTTCCGAACCACAGCACTGAGCCCATCAGGCAGAGGATCCATCGCAGGCCATCCAGTGAGAAACCCAGGCCGAGTCCACAGACTTCAGGGAATACAAAGCCGATTGGACCATACCTGATGCGCAACAGCAGGAAGATCACAAGAAGCAGCTCGGCCGTCGGGATCAGCCAGCTGGCTGACGCACGCACGCGCAGGAGCAATACACTGCCAGTTCTGTCTCCGGCGGTGCCGGCGAACCAGCAGATGAGACCGCCAAAAACCGGCAGCAGCACCAGAACCGGCAACAGGATGGAAGAAACCGTCATCATACGTCCCTCCCCTCAAATCAGGCCGGCAGCAAAACTGCCGATAACCCGCTGCAGCAGCGGCATGATTAAAACAAGCAGAAGACCAAGCGCCGCACAGATCCATAAGGCGGTCTTCATACGGAACCCCGGGTCGGTGAGCTCTGCAAGAGGCGTATCGTCAAAGCCCTCCGGCGGAAAATACGCCTCCAGAATAAGACTCAGCAGATACATCCCTGTCAGAAAGGCCGAAACAGCCAGCGCAGCGCAGCCCGTAATGGCAAGTGCCGAGCCCTGCTGCACAGCCGCCTCAGCGATGGCCCATTTGGATGTAAAGCCGCATAGTGGCGGGATACCGATCAGCCCAAGTGAGGCGATTGTAAATACAGCGAAGATAGCAGGGGTTTTCTTTGCGTATCCGGTATACTGGAAAACATATTCCTGTACACCCTGGGGCATTTCTTCCGTACGGCAGAGGAGAGCACCGGCACAGAAAAAGAGGGCAATTTTCAGCGCACTGTGTGCAATCATATGCAAAATGGCTGCCGTCAGGCCAACGCCGCTGCAGAGTGCCGCACCCAGCAGCATATAGCTGAGATTCGAGACCGTCGAGTAGGCAAGTCTGCGTTTGAGGTGCTGCATGCGAAGTGCCATGGTGGATCCGTATATGATCGTAAATGACGTCACGGCAAGCATTACGTTCTGAGCAAAGCTCCCGGCAAGGAAGCTCGCCCCATACCCAAAATACAACAGACGCAGAATCGCAAAGATACCAGCATTCACAACCGCCACCGCATGCAGCAGCGCCGTGACCGGAGTCGGCGCAACACCCGCAGCAGGAAGCCACCCATGGAATGGGAAAATCGCCGCCTTGACACCAAAGCCAAAAAAGCCCATCAGAAAGCCAGCATAGAGGAGATCCTCGTGGCCGGAGGCAAGGACCCGGTTAAGACCGCCACCGCTTTGGAAGACAAGGCTGCCGTAGCTGGAAAGAATCATCATACTGATAAAGGCCAGTGCAGCGCCGCTCATCGAATAAACCAGATATCGAATACCGGCGCCTCTTGCGATGCTGTCCATTTCATGCATGACAAGCGGCAGCGTGCAGAGTGTCAGCAGCTCGTAGAACAGATAGAGCGTGAACAGATTTGCCGACATTGCTATACCGAGGACAACGCCATAGGTCATCGTAAAGAAGGCAAAGAATCGGTTCTGAGCGTGGTCATGCTGCATATATTCAAAGGCATAAAGGTTTGTGACCGGCCAGAGAATTGCCACAATCGCCACAAACACCGCGCTCAAGCCATCAATGTGCAGTGCAATGGAAAAGTTTTCACCGAAGATGCGGACGAAAACGGTATCGGCAGCCGATGCTGTTGGCAGGAAGGCTGCCAGCATCGCAATGGCCGCCACCGAGACCGCCGAGCACAGGCACATGACATAGACATTGCGGCGATGGGTATCTTCGATTGGACGCACCATCATGCTCAGGCCACCCAGGAAGGGGACAAGAATCAAAAGCAAAAGCAGAATCTTCATATTGAAGCCCCCTTACATCAGACCCGCAGCCAGGCCGGAAAGCCACCCCAGCAGCTGGCCGGGGAAAAGCCCCAGCAGCAGAGCCGCGGCGGCCAGCGCACACAACGGCACCCGGATACAGGGTCCGCAGTCAATGCGCTCAAATTCGAATTCCTCTCCCGGAAAAAATCCATGACTCACCGGCGGCAGCAGATAGCCTGCCGTGAGCAGGGCAGACACCAGCAGCACTGCTGCGCCGACCCAGCCTACACCCGGGAAGGCCTGGAAGCTGCCTTCCGCAAGATACCACTTGGAAACAAACCCTGCAAAAGGCGGGATACCGATCAGCGAAAGCCCTGTCACCGCAAAGCAAAACAGCGGCAGCGGCATCGAACGCCCGATTCCCTCCAGCTGCTCAACACGGGTTTTTCCGGTCTTGCAGATAAATGCGCCTGCGCAGAGGAAGAGGCATACCTTCGCCACCGAATGAAATATCGCCTGCAGAATTGCCCCGGCAAAGCCAGCTGTATTCATCAGCATAAGGCCAAAGACTACATAGCTTACCTGAGAAACTGTAGAATAGGCAAGACGTTTTTTGAGAATTTTTTCTTTATAAGCCAGCATACTGCCCACAAACACAGTAACCAGCGCAAGTATCAGTCCGGTCTGCTGAACCCAGGTTCCCCGTAGCGTCTCCGCGCCAAAGAGATAATAAACCGTCCGAAGTATGCCGAGAACGCCGCCTTTCGTGATGACTCCCGAGAGCACCGCCGATGCTGGTGCCGGCGCTTCCGGATGCGCAGTTGGCAGCCAGTCATGAAGGGGTATCATACCTGCCTTGCCGCCAAAGCCCACAATCATTGCAACCGCTGCACCCAGAAGCAGTGGATTTGCCTGCCCGTGGAGACTCCCCCGGGGAGCAAACACTGCGCCATCTGTTGCCGGATAAATCACAAAGAAACCAAAAAGCGCGAGGGCTGCGCCGAAAAGTGAATAACCCAGATATTTCATTGCTGCCCGCCTGGAGGCCTCAGTGCCTTCATGCAGTACCAGCGGGAATGAGAGCAGTGTCATCGCTTCATAGAACAGATAGAACGTCAGAAGATTGCCGGCATAGCAGAGTCCCAGCATCGCTGTGAGTGTCAGCAGATAGAAGAAATAGTATTCTTCCATTCTTTCGTGCAGGTATTCAAAGCCGAAGACACCCGCCAGCAGGAACATCACTGCAAACAGAACCGAGAAAATCCTGCCAAGACCGTCTACTGAGAGTGCGAATTGCATCTCTGAAAGAAATGGTATAAAGAGAGTCCCCCGGCAGAAGCAGGCCGCCACAACCAGTACCAGCTCAGCTGAAAGCAGGGTAATAATCGTTCTCTTTGCAGCCTTCCGGCGTGCGATGAATGCGAGCACAGCCGGAAGCAAAAGAGGAAGCAGAATAAATACAGCAGTCATGGCTTTCCTCCTTCTACAGCAGGCTGACGCCCTGCACGATGAGCTGCATGGTCGGGGCTGCGAAACAGCCCAGCAGGATGACGACTATGCTCATCCCTACAACAGCGATCAAGAAGGAGGTCGTCGGTGCATATGCGCCATGCGAGAAGACTTCCCCGTTTGGGCCTTCCGGTACCCTTCCGCCCTTCCAGACCTGCACAATCGCAGGGAGATAGTACCAGGCGTTCAGCAGGCTTGATATTCCGATGGCAGTCAGCGCAACGATCATCTGCCAGGGGGGGATTTCCTCCGCAAGGGCAGCCTGGCCAAGAACCAGCTTTGTTACAAACCCCGCCAGCAGCGGCAGGCCGACCATCGACAAGCCTCCGACCGTGAAGCCGATGCCCGCCGCGGGACAGCGCCGTCCGGCACCGCGCAGATAATAAAGCTTTTTCTGATGTCCGGAAGCCTGAATCAGACCTCCTGCCGAAATAAAGAGAAGGGGCTTGGTAAATGCATGCGCTACGATTTGGAAGATCGCAGCAGCAATGCCCGCCTCGGTACAGAGTCCGAGACCAAGATAGATATAGCCCACCTGTGCCACCGATGAATATGCGATCATGCGCTTGGCGTGATTCTCCCGCACTGCCCAGACGGAGCCGTAGATCATTGCACAGGCACCGAGAACCAGGAGGATATCGCCGACACCGAGCTCGCCGATCTCTCTCGGGGTAAACACACGACACATAATTTTAATCAGCAGAATGATATATCCCTTCAGTACAACACCTGAGAGCACAGCGGACGATGCTGTTGTGGCACTGCCGTGTGCCGTGGGCAACCAGGTATGGAAGGGAAACAGCGCGCTCTTGACCGCAAGGCCGACACACATCATACCCGACAGCATCGCAAGAGGATACTGATAGCTGCCTGCAGCAAAAAGCCGCGTCACCGCCTGATAGAGATTCGGCATCAGCAAATGGCCTGTAATGGTGTACAGCATCGAAACCCCAAAGAGATATACGCCGCTGCCTACCAGGCTCATCATCAGATAACGGATCGTTGCGATGATCGTCTGACCGCTGTCCTT
>CADBNC010000026.1 GCA_902795885.1 Oscillospiraceae bacterium | reverse complement strand
CCTTGTGCTATAATTTAATTTGTGATTTTAGACGCTGCGCGCGGTTCCACACCGACAATGCACGTCATCACGAACCATCAACTTAGGGGACAAAGACCGTACTTCTTAAAGCACCAGGCCTCAGACCCCTTGATTTTTCTGGATTTTTTGAAGGGCTCCGGATTTTTAACCCCTAAATTAACCCATGTTTCTTACCGAGGTTCCGCCACCGTCAGCCGTGTTATTGACCGAATGCACCGGTCACAACAGCCGCCAGTTCTATGGGCTTATTATACTTCACTTTGGCGTAAATGTCCATAGTGATCTTGCTGTTTTCATGGCCAGCCAAGTACTGAACGGTTTTCGGATCAACCTGCGCGTAGATGAGGTTCGTGATGTAGGTATGACGGAGCTGATGAGGCGTTACTTGAAAATCCATGCTGTAGGTAACCTTGCCATTATGGGGAGCTACCTCACCAAGAACCGGCGAGACGGTATGCTTGATCTTTTCGCCATTAACATACCTCACATAAGTACGTTCCTTCGTGGATCGGGTTACAATGTACTGCCAGACCCGTTTGAACTGCGTATAAGACAGCGGCTCTCCCTCACTGTTGGCAACCACATATTCGGAAGTGGACTTTTCCTTTGCTTCCTTCAGGCACTCCACAAGGCACTTCGGCAGCGGCACATCACGGCGTGCTGCTTTTGTTTTGAGTTCCGTGAGAATGACAGGCCTGTTGTGCTCGGTATGCCACGCCCTTCTCACCGAGAGGTAAGGCGCTTCAACATCAAGGTGAACACAGTCCCATTTAAGTGCGAGGATTTCTTCTCTGCGAAGTCCCGCATAAAGGCCGAGCATAACAAAAACATACGGGGGAAGATCCTTAACTGCATCAAGGAGCAGCTCGACTTGCTCATCAGAGAGAGCTTCTTTGCCCTTCTGAGGGACGCCACCTTTTGCAGAAAGCTTCTTTGCCGGGTTCTCATCAATGATGTGGCTGTCTTCCGCAGAATAGAAGATGCACTTCATCAGCATATTTACAGAGCGATAAACCGATTCGGATTTCTTGGCAGCAGGAAGGACAGCCAGCTTAACATCATCAGGAGTATGGTGGAACTTCCTGTGCAATTCGAATGCTATGGCTGGAATACCCCTGTACAGGACTACACCATTTCAAAGTATTCGGGAGCAGATCTCAACTCGAGACAATCATCGCAGATGACCCTCTCGAAACTGGAAAGAGAACTGAATTTGCAGAGGCTGCGGCGGTTGATCTTGCCGGAGTCGAGGAGCAAATAATTGCTGTCGCTGTTTTCCATGGCGATCTGCTTGATCGTCATGGTGCCGAGTTCGTTGACGAAAGCGGTTTCGTCGTTGATGTCTGCGCCGGTGCAGCTGATAAAAGCCTTGTCAAAATGGAACTGACGGATCATCTGCTGCGTGAGGTCGCCGACAGACATGCTGTAATGAGGCAGATAGCTGCCGCCGACCAGAATGATGTCCGCCACGGGATTTGTCATGGAACGGATCAGAAGCTCCGAGTGGGTGACGATATGGATGTTCCGCTTCTCAAGAAACTGCGCCATGGCAGCCGTACTGGTACCGCCGTCGATGAAAACACAGTCATTCTCTTCAATGTATTCACAGGCTCGCTTGGCTACACGCAGTTTGCCGTCGAAGTTGATATCCTTTTTGGACCGGACCGTCAGCTCGACAAGATTTCCCGCGCCGTTATCATCATTTAGGGTGGCGCCGCCGGTAACCCTCTTCAGCCGACCTTCGTTTTCCAGCTTTTCAAAGTCGCGGCGGACCGTAGCTTCGGAAATCTCCAGATCATGGGCGACATCTTTCAGGTTGATGATACCCTTCTTGTTCAGCTGGGACATGATATATCTTGTTCTCTCGGAAGCCAGCATCGTGTTCCCTCCAAAAAACGCCTGTTTCTTAAAAATTTACCATAGTTAGGCTACGCTGTAAAGAAGAATCAGACCGGATGAGTCATAAAATACTTGTACATCATTTTCAGGATCTGAGGCTTGTTGCAGTCCCATTCCGTCCAGAACCGGGAGGCGGGGACGATGACCTTCCAAGCCTCGACCACACGCTCGTATTCCGCGAATTCCATCCCGGTCAAACGCACATATTCATTCTCATAGGCACGGGTAAATCTCTGGACGCGCTTTCTGTACTGCTCAAACATTTCGGCATCCATAGAGATCTTGCCGCGGGGGATAACGGGAACCCCGCTGCAGGCCGTAGGTCCGTAATCGAACATCTGGACCGTTCTGGCGACATCAGCCAGAGGGTCGCCCTGCGATGCGTCGCTCCAGTCGATGCAGATCAGGCCCTTCGGACCGTAGATCAGATTGCCCGGATGATAATCGTTATGACTCAGCCTGTCTCCGTCGGGTTGTTTCTCCAGCAGTTTCAGGCAACGGGACATCAGATCGCTGCCCAGCTGCGGTTCCGACCGGCGCAGCAGACGCTCATAGCGCGGCTTACTCTCCTCGAGCGAAGTTGCCCTGCACTGGTGCAGGCGGTAGTGGACGGCGGCGAAATCCCGGGCGATCTCTTCGATCTCCTTCAGGCCTGAAGACATTGCCGCATTCATGCTCTCGCCGCGTATGTATTCCAGGAGGATCGCCCGTTTCCCCTGATACTCGATCGCGCCGCGATAGGCGGGAACGGGCAGCCCCTGATTCTGAATCGCCTCCGTGCACAGGATCTCCCGGTCGATGTCCGCCTGCGGCACATAGTCGCGGTAAACCTTGACCAGCGTATTCTCGTCGTACTGCTCCACGTCTGCGGTGAAGCCGGTCGTATTGCGTTCAAATTCTGCCATTTTACACCTCGGCTTTCGGGCCCGCCGCTTCCGGCCGGGAAGGGATGCGGGAAAGACGTTCCTCCAGATCCAGAAGAGCGGGTTCGCTCATTCCGGAAACAGCTGCGAGAAAACGCATCGGATAGGCTTTTTCAAATTCGGCTTTGGAGTGCTCCGGCAGGGACAGGAGGGCCGGCATCCCGTCCAGCGCCGCAAACAGATCCTTCAGCAGGGGTGCTGCGTCGGGCTGTTTGCGAAGAAAAGCGATCGTGCAGTCCAGCGAGAGAGTGTCAGCATGATCGGAGTGGACGAAGTGCGGGACGATCGGTTCCGAAAAACCTTCGGGAGTCATCCGCCCCCAGATATCGCCGAGCCAGGCGACCGCGTCAGCAGTCCAGTGCTCGACCCGGCTGCAGAGAGCCTGCTCCTGAAACTCTTCGGCGCCCGTGGAGAAGCCGTGACCGCCGAGAGCGTAGATATGGGACTCGAAGCCGATCCCTTTTTCGGCAAGGGCGGCCTGAAAACGGAGAAAGTTGCTGACGTCGACCAGCTTATCATCGCGGCAGGCGAAGAGAAAGCAGGGCGGCGTCTTTTTGTCCGCCTGCTCCGAGGGCGGCGGAAGACCGGGTGCGCAGAAGGCGGCGATGTAGTCCTTGATCACCGGATAGCCCAGCAGGACGGCGGACGGCCGGATTCGAGCCATCGTGGCCGCTGACGCGGCCAGATGACCGCCGGCAGAAAATCCGACCACCGCGATCTTGTTTTGGCATACATGCCATTCCTCAGCGTGTGAGAGAATCATATCCACAGCCTGTTCGTAATCCCGGAGAGGATTGGGCCAGAGAGCATGTTTTCCGATGGAATAATACAGGATGAAGACATGGAATCCGGCGTTCAGAAAGGCCTGCCCGACCGGTTCGGATTCCCGGTCGGAGAGAATCTGATACCCTCCGCCCGGAAGAACGATGACCGCCGGCCTCTCTCTGGCGGGGATATAGGTGCAGTCACAGTCGAGGAGAAAACAGGACGGGGAAACGTTTCGCTCCTCGTTCAGGACAACGGACGTATATTTCATCTTTTCATCTTTCAACCCTTCCGATGATCCGGCTTCGTATAAGCGACCAACTCCACCTATAGTGTACAATTGCAAATTAATGAAATCAATTGTTAATAACAGATAATTTACATGATCATATTATTGCATATGCAACAAAATGAAAAATCAAAAGCAAATTTTTGCAAATAATTGTTGAAAAATGAAAAGGCGGGTGCTATGATGCAATCATAAAGGCGCATAGCGCCTATCGGAAAGCTGCCCTCAAAAAGGGCAAACAGAATTCTTACAGGAGGACTTGATATGAAAAAGATTCTCGCATTGATTCTTGCGCTGGCTATGATCTTCGCGCTGACCGCCTGCGGCAGTGCGGCTCCTGCACCGGCGCCCGCTCCCGCCGCCCAGGGCGGTGAGGCTCCCGCCGCCGCTCCCGCGGAGGCACCTGCAGAGCCGGCCAAACCGGTCAAGCTCGGCTACATCACCTCCGATCCCTCCTCCGGCTTCTGGAAAGAGGTTCTGGAAAGCCTGCAGAAGGCCTGCGAAGAGGAAGGCGTTGAGCTTGTTTACCAGATCGCCAGCGACAGCGCCGGTATGCGCGCTTCGTATGACTCGCTGCTGGCGCAGGACGTAGACATTGTCGTTGACGGCTACTCCATCGAGGAGATTGCCAACGCCTACGCCGAAGAGGCTGTCGAAAGCGGCGTTCCCTTCATGGCAGTCGCGTTCAACTGCCCGGTCGAAGGCGCCTACAGCTACGGCACGTCCAATGACGGCATGGGCGTCTCCTTCGGCGAGTTTGTTGCAGAGGCCGTACAGAAGGAGTGGGACGGCAAGATCGACCTGCTTGTCACCTGCAACGCCTACACGGCTGTCCCGGCTATGGCCTCCCGTACCGACAAGGCCATCGAGACCCTTCTTGCCACGCCCGGCTTTGAGTACCTCAAGGATGTGGAATGGATCCAGATCGACACCGGCCTTGACACCAGCACGATCGGCGCGAACACCGCCAACACGATCCTGTCCCACCCGGACGCCAAGAACATCGTTTTCGTCGTCTGCACCGACGCCTTCTGTCCGACGATCGTCAACGCTCTGGCTGACAGCGGCGCGAGCGACAAGGTCCTGATGGTTTCGTCCGACTGCACCACCACCTACATCGACTATGCCAAGGAGGCGGCCGCGTCCAGCGAGTGGTCCCCGTGGTACGGCTCTCTCGACCTGCAGACGGCGACATACGGCAACAAGCTGCTGGCGAAGGCTCTGGCGATTCTCAACGGCGAGAATCCCGAACCCTACACCGAGCACAGCGGCGTGATGGTGACCAAGTACAACATCAACGATTTCTACGGCTGAGCCTGACGACGCGCATACTCTACCCGTGCCGGACGGAGAAATCCGTCCGGCATTTTTCAAATCGGGCGGAAACCTGGAGGTGTAAAAAGAATTGAGCAATACACTGCTTGAAATGAAGGGGATCACGAAGCGGTTCCCCGGCGTCGTCGCGCTGAATAAGGTGGATCTGAAGATCAACGGCGGCGAAGTTCTGGCCGTCGTGGGCGAGAACGGCGCGGGCAAGTCCACCTTG
>CADBNC010000025.1 GCA_902795885.1 Oscillospiraceae bacterium | reverse complement strand
TTGATATTATGGACCATTCAGCCGATCGAGGTGTATGAACTGATACAGGAAACTGGTGTCTATCATTGCCAGCTCGAACGTTCAATGCTTTCTGATTTTCGAGAACAATATGACTGGCTTGCGCAGGAGATGAGGACCCGTATCGGGGAACCTCCAACAGGAGTTTCCCATCCGGTTTGGGCATGGTACATGCGTGGGGGAAAACGAAAGAA
Source organism: Oscillospiraceae bacterium (assembly GCA_902795885.1). Taxonomy (GTDB): domain Bacteria; phylum Bacillota; class Clostridia; order Oscillospirales; family Oscillospiraceae; genus Limivicinus. The sequence continues at coordinate 3,203 of CADBNC010000025.1, read as the reverse complement.
ACCGGATCTTAGGGCTGAACGTTGGAAAAACGGATGGAAAGGCGAGCGTTTTGTCTGCATGGAGATCGATATTCCAGAAGAAAAGCTGGTGCTCTCGGATTTTGATGCCTGGAGCATCATATTATTACATGGGCTGATTTCCGACTCGGAAGAGGAAGATGGAAGGCTGGAAGCAGAGTACGATCGTCTTCCGGAGGCGGAGAAAGTATCCTACAGAAATCGAAACTGGACCAGAGTGTTTGATCTGACCTATCTGGATAATGACTGGATGCACAGAGGCGATTTCATCCAGGCCACGTTTTGGGAATTGAAACGAGAAGACATTCGAAAGGTATGGTTCTTTGAAGCAGCGACGCCAAAACCGGAGTATCTGAAAGAGCTCGAATAATGACCACAGAAAACGGAGATTATACTGCAGTATCTGGTTTTGTGATATATCATGTTATTTCAAATGATTACCTAATGTGGAGGAAATGAAATGAGTTCGTTGAAGGAACAGTATGAACAGATGCTGGCGGATGAGGCGAAGCAGAAAGAACCCAAACCTGTCTCAGAATTTGATGAAATGAAGAAAGTTCTGAAAAGTGCCGGGTTTTTTATGTATGCACTAGAAAAAAATGACCTGTCGGTCGAGGCAGCCGGACTGGTGCTTCCTGAAAAATGGAGGGCGTTAAGCGGTTATACTTCAACCCGGTTGAATGAACATTTGGTCTTTCCTCATAAAAATCGTTATGAGATCGACCTGGATGTCGTTGCGCAGGTTCGGGGTGATGACGGAAAGAGTTATATGGCTGCGACTTTAGATTCAGCGTATAGTTTTGGGACATGGCGAAGCAGCAGCTTTTGCAGTACGAAGCCGGACGGCGGTTTTCGGCCGCTTGCGAATAATCAGGCAAAGAAAAAATGCCTTCAAAAAGCCGAAGATTGCATGGATCTGCTTGAAAAGTATTCGCAGGGATCACAATTATTCGTAATGGATAAAAAGGAGATCGACCGCAGTGATTCAGGTGTGCCGCATTATTGCAGCATTATATTATTCCGAGACGGATCCTATACATATACGATATATGGGGCTTGTATAAGAGACGTTAATTGGCTCGAATTCTTAAAGCGGGTCAACGGGAAGTAAACATAGAAGAGAATAGAAGAAATAAGATGGGCAGGACAGAGAATGTTGAATTGACAGTATTATGGCAGATATGAAAAACTGGCAAATGATCTCAGAAAAGCACAGGGGCACACTGCGATACCGGTAGAGTTAAAGATGCGGAAGGGTGAACCGACGGATTTTTAGTCTCCGGGGCTGAAGGATGATTGTCTGCTGTAATGACGGTGCGAAGCAGGACTTTCAAAACAGCATTTATAAGATAACAGCTAAGAGGTATTCCCAATGATCAAACCCATCATCCGAGACATCTTTTTCCTGTCCCAGGTATCTGAGCCCGCGACCAAACAGGACACCTGGGTCGGCAGGGACCTCATGGATACCCTGCAGGCTAACCGCGACCGATGTGTCGGCATGGCCGCCAACATGATCGGCGTGAATAAGAGGGTCATCATCGTGAACGTGGGCATCATGGATGTCGTGATGTATAATCCAGTGATCACGAAGAAGAGTATGCCCTATGAGACCGAGGAGGGCTGCCTGTCCCTGGACGGCGTGAGGAAGACGGCCCGCTGGCAGAATATCGAAGTCGAATACTATGATGCCGGCTGGAAGAAGCACCGGCAGGAGTTTTCCGGGCTGGCTGCGCAGATCATCCAGCATGAGTCGGACCACCTGGAAGGGGTCATCATATGAACACGCAGGAATCCTGGAAAGCAGCATACCGTGATCTGATCGGGACCGTTGCCCAGATGGGCTATCCGGAAGAATTCGGCAAGGTGATCGCAAAAAACCTCGGTTCGGAAAAGACCATGCGCCGGATGACCGCATATCTTACGAATGCGAAGCCGCGCTCCGCGGAGGAGATCGCGGATGAGATGCTGGCGATCATGAGCGACAGGGAGCAGTGGATCGCGAAGAAAGAGGCTGAGGAGGCGAATGCCCGGTATACGCAGCTGCTGAATGAGAATCTTTTTGATGAGGACTGAACAGCGTGTATTATTTATCGTCATCTAAGATTGGTTAGAACATTACACCGGAATACAGTGAATGATACGTTCCGGAAATGAATGTATAAGCATTTTCTAATGACATCATATGTCATGGCAAAACGATATTATTAATCAGAATAGCTCTTTACCAGTCTCTTTTTCCGACATAATCAGGACCATCGCCAGAAGACACTGATTACGGATCCGGAGGGATAATTCAGCGACCATGTGGCGCTGCTCCTAAGCGCTTGCTGTGGGTTCGATTCCCGCCGGGAACATGAGGGGAAGCTGCAGGTGGCGGCTTCCTTTTTTCATGCCGGGAAACAGTAGAGGAAGCGCGCCATTCTCAAAAATGATTGTTGACATATGTCGCTATCGCGCCTAAAATAATTAATGACATATGTCAGAAAGGAGGGCTTATGCCCAGACCATTCCGATGCCGCCGAATAGAGCGGCGGCCGGTTTATCGAAGCTTCTCACCCGACGACATCACAGCCGAAGAAAGTGTCCGGATGACCGTAGACGAATTTGAGGCATTGAGGCTGCTGGACAGCGAAGGCCTTACGCAGGAAGGCTGCGCGGCCAGAATGAACATTGCCCGGACCACCGTCACAGCCATTTACGACAGCGCGAGGAAAAAGGTCGCCGACGCCCTGGTGAACGGGAAACGGCTGCTGATTACAGGAGGGCATTGTGAATATGAACCGGTCGAGATCGATCAGGAGATTATGGAGAAAGGAACAAGCTCGATGAGAATAGCAGTTACATACGAGAACGGAGAGGTCTTCCAGCACTTCGGTCATACCGAACAGTTTAAGCTTTATGATGCGGAGGACGGAAAGATCGTAAATGAGCAGGTTATAGATACGAACGGAAGCGGACACGGTGCGCTGGCCGGTTTCCTGCAGGCGGCGCAAGCGGATGCACTGATCTGCGGAGGTATCGGTCCGGGAGCGCAGGCGGCGCTGGCGGATGCGGGGATCCAGCTCTATGCCGGGGTCCGCGGCTCTGCGGATGCTGCCGCAAAGGCGCTGGCCGAAGGAACGCTCGAATATGATCCGAATGCCGCGTGTGACCACCACGGCCATCATCACGGCGAGGGGCAT
>CADBNC010000024.1 GCA_902795885.1 Oscillospiraceae bacterium | reverse complement strand
GAAGCGGCAGGCCGCGGGAACGATGCCACCCGGCAGAAGGTTTCCGGCATGCTGTCCAAGCGCAAGCGGGAATCCCCCGTCCGGGTTCAAGTTTACGGCAAGCTGACCGACAGCAACCGATCACTTCTGATCAAAAAGCTGCATGTGCAGGAGCGCTGTGTCTTCAGCCCGCAGGTGCCTTTTGACCTCTCCTTCCGCTCCTGCATCTCCGGCAGGCATGATCTCTGCTACGGTGAGAGAAAACCGGTGCGCGATATTGGGTTAAAGAAAGGGGAATACTTCCGCTATATTGACCAGCATGATCTTCTGATGAGCTTCCCGTTCCAGAGCATGCTCTCATTCGTGGACCTGATCTATGAAGCAGCTGACGATCCCACTGTGCTTTCAATCAAGATTACTCTCTACCGGATGTCGGCCAGCAGCAAAGTCGCCGCTGCCCTTGCCTACGCCGCAGACCGCGGAAAGGATGTGCTCTGCCTTCTGGAACTGCGTGCCCGTTTCGACGAGCAGAACAACATCGACTATTCCGAAATGCTGGAGGATGCCGGCTGCCGTATCATCTATGGGCTGCCAAACCATAAGGTGCACAGCAAGCTCTGTGTGATCACCCGGCAAAGCGAAGGGAACCTGAGTTATATCACCCAGGTCGGGACAGGAAACTATAACGAAATCACCAGCGAACAGTATACCGACCTCTCCCTCATTACCGCAAATCCCGATGTCGGCCGGGATGCCGAGACGACCTTCGCTGCGCTGATGCATGGGGAAATTCCACCCCTGACACAGTCTCTCTGGATTGCGCCTCTGGGATTCCAGAGCAGAGTTCTCTCCTATCTGGACCGTGAGAAGGAAAAGGGCTCTGCCGGCCGCGTTGCCATCAAGGTAAACTCCATGAACAATGCCGCCATCATGGAAAAGCTCGTTGAGTGCTCCAAAGCCGGTGTGAAGATTGAGCTTTTCATCCGTGGCATCTGCTGTCTGCGCCCGGGCATTCCAGGCGAGACGGAGAACATCACAGTACGCAGTGTGGTCGGACGCTGGCTGGAACACTCGCGCATCTACTGCTTCGGTTCCGGCGAAGATGAACGTATGTTCATCGGCTCCGGCGATCTGCTCAACCGTAATCTTGAACGACGTGTGGAAGCCTTCATTGAAGCCACCACACCCGACACCCGTGCCCAGCTGCATCGTGTTTTGGATGCTCTGCGCGCTGACAGGGAAAAATCCCGTACCATGCAGCCAAACGGCAGCTACATCCGCGAGCCGGACGGAGCCGGCACATCCTCCCAGGAGGCATTGTACCAGTACTTCAGCAATCTCCGTGTTTCCCTGCAGGAGGATCTTCCTGCAGAAGATAAGCCTGATGCGATTCCTGCGGAAGACGCTGTTTCCAAATCGCCCCCCGTGGACGGCATGACAGAAAGTGTGGAATCTGAAACCATCTGGGCAAAGCTGAAGCACTTTTTTGGATGAATCTGTTTCTTCCGCAGGTGAAAACACACCGAAAGGAATGCGGAGAAAATACAGTACAGAAAAAGAGAACAACAGAATCTATGGAGGATCACTATGTCCGAAAAATACCGTATTTGTCTTGATGTCGGCGGCACAAAGGTTCTTGGCGCAATCTTTAATGAAAAGCGGGAGATTGTCCACCGCCTGAAGAAAAAATCCAAAGGGGAGGGTTCCCTGACGCAGAATATTGAGTCGGTCATCATCTCGGTTGTGGAAGAGATGCTGCAGGAGTCCGGGATCTCAAAAAAAGATGTGATCGCTATCGCCTCGTGTGCGCCCGGTGTTATTGATCAGGACAACGGGATTGTCCTTTTCACACCGAACCTGCCCATGCGCAACTATAATATGCGTGAAGCGATGGAGAAAAAATTCGGCATTCCCTTCTTTGTCGGCAACGATGTTAATCTCGGCGTTCTTGGGGAATACCGCTATGGTGCTGCGCGAGGCTATCATAATGTGGTGGGACTTTTTGTCGGAACCGGTATGGGCGGCGGTCTGATTCTGAACGATACCCTGTATACCGGGCATTTGTTTAAGGGCGCTGAGCTTGGGCATATGGTTCTTGATCCGGAGGGTCCGCTATGCGGCTGCGGCCAGCGCGGCTGCCTGGAGGCTTTCTCCAGCAAGTCAGGCATGAGTGCCTATATCCGGCAGCAGGTTTCCCGCGGCCGTGAAAGTCTCCTTGCGCCCGAGGTGGAAAATGGCGTCTTCCGCAGCAAAAAGCTGAAAAAAGCCCTGGCGGCGGGCGATGCGGTAGCGCAGGAGGCAGTAGACCGCTCCTGCCATTACCTTGCTGTTGCGGCCGGAACCCTGATCAATATCTTCAGTCCGGATCTGGTTCTTTTCGGCGGCGGAGTGATCGAAGCCCTCGGCGACCTGTATCTGAGAAAGGTTCTGACAGAAATCGACCGCTACTGCATGACAGCCATTCGCCCTTCTGTCGAGCTGAAGATCGCCGATCTTGGGGACGATTCCGTCATCTACGGCTGCCTCGCCCTGTCGGAAGAATCCATTCCCGGCTGATCCGCAGGATACCCGCTGCTGTGTCCCCCTGCTGAAAAAGTATAAAAGCCGCATTGTCAATAATACTAAAATATCCAATTAATGCTGAATGCCCCTTGCAGTGTATCATCCAAAACCTGCAAAGGGCATTTTCTATGTTTTCAACGGATTATCGCTTTGGCGCACAGCTTCCGGTAAATATCACATCACTATGAAATCTGTCCCGTCTTCTGTGCACGTTTTTCAGGTCTTCTCCCCAACAAGATTCACCACCCAGCGGCGACGATGGACCATGACCGCACCGACAATGCACTTCAGTAAGTTCAGCCCCTCCACCAGAGCATACATGGGCTGAATCGGCATCGCAGTGAACCGCGACAGCACAAATGCCACCGGGATACTGACAAGCCACAGGACACCGCTGTCAAAAAGGAATGTGATGAGCGTTTTCCCTCCTGAGCGCAGCGTAAAGTAGCAGGAATTAGCGAAGGCATGCAGCGGCATCACAGCCGCCGAAATAAGCAGCAGATTCGTCGCGAGCTGTCGAACCCGGGGAATCGTGTTATACAGTCTTGGAACAAAGGGGGCTGTGGAAGCTGTAAGACTGGCTACGACAACACTCAGCACAAGGGCGAAAGCTAGGAGCTTTCTGTCCTCATCGACAGCACGATCAAGCTCACCCGCACCCAGCAGCTGCCCGACCATGATGGCAGTGGCACTGCCGGTGGAGATAAAGGCGCTGAAAAACAGATCCGTAATCGTCATGGAAATGTTCATCGCCGATACCACCTCGAGACCGCGGAGAGAGTAGCACTGGTTCAGTGTGGTCATCCCGCCGGACCAGAGCAGCTCGTTGATCATCAGCGGAAGACCCAGCAGAAAAACTTTCTTCAGCACATCACGCTGTACATGGAGACTGCGGTAGACACCGCTGATAAAGGGATTGCGCTCGACATGCCTGTGTGTCCAGACGATTACGATAGTCATCTCCACAAAACGGGCAATCACGGTGGCTATGGCTGCACCAACAACGCCGAGCGCGGGCGCCCCGAATTTGCCAAAAATCAGGATATAGTTGAAAACCAGGTTTACAAAAACAGCCACAATCCCTGCCTTCATTGGCAAAACAGTCTCACCGGTCTCTCGGAGGGTGCTGGAATACATCATGTTAATGGCAAATGGCAGCATCTGAATCAGGATTACATTCAGATATGACCTGGCATAACCTGCCGTTGCCGTCAGGTCCAGGCCGCTGTCCCCTTCATGCAGGAAAAGCCCGATGAAGGAATCCCCGCAAAGGACCAGTGCGCTTCCGAAAAGCAGGCAGATCCCTATCGCGATGAAAAGCTTCACCCGGATCGTCTGCCGGATTCCCTCTTTATCGCCTTTACCATAGAACTGGGCTGTCATGATCCCCGCACCCGAGAGTCCTCCAAGTGCACAGAGGTTATAGACAAACATCAGCTGGTTGACAATCGCCACGCCGCTCATGGGCTCAGTTCCGACCTGGCCTACCATTATATTATCCAGCAGTGACACAAACGTAGTGATAACATTTTGAATCAGGATCGGCAGCAGAACAGCAAACACTCTTTTATAAAAACTGCGATCACCGATGTATCTGTGCATAGGCAGATTCTCTCCCTTCCGTGGAGCACCGTTCTGTCTGTGAAGCCTGCAGATTCCTGCCAGCTGCACACATCGTCCGATGCCCTGCGTCCTACAGTTTGCGTATTATACAATTTGCATTTCTCTTCTTCAACCCCCCTGCCATATTCTTTTTTTGCTCATTTCCGGCGCTGGCAGCCGATATATGTTCCGTTTGCCGTCTGCCGCCAAAGGCCCTCTGTACATGCGTCCAGAAGTTCCGTTCGTCATACACTGTGGTGAAGTTTCGTCATGATATTGATGATTATTCTTGTGCATTGGGCCTCATCCGGTTATAATAGCCCCATATATTTTAGAACAGCATACTGAGAGGAGTGACGCCATGAACCGAAAGAGAACCGGCTTTGGAACCCGTTCCGGTTTCGAGCTTGCTGCAATCGGATCCGCGGTTGGCCTTGGAAATATCTGGGGTTTCCCCTACAAGACAAGCGCCAACGGGGGTGCTGCATATCTTCTTGTATATCTTCTCTGTATCCTCCTGGTCGGTGCTGTTACCATGCTGGCAGAATTCGGCGTTGGAAGGCGGGGAAAAGCCAATCCGGTAACGGCATATAAGTCCTTCTCCCCAGGCTGGGGTGTGATTGGTCTGCTTACTGTTGTGATTCCTGCTTTGATCATATGCTATTATTATGTTCTGGGCGGATATACCGTCAAGTATGCCTTAAGCTCATTTGCCGGGAACATCGGCATTTTCAGCAGCTTTGCGGGAAATACCGGGGACGTTCTTCTGCACACAGTCATCTTTGCCGCCCTTGCCCTGGCAATTATCATGGCAGGTGTCCGTGGCGGGATCGAAACCTCTTCCAAAATTCTGCTTCCGAGCATGATTGTCCTTCTCATTGCGCTCAGCAGCTTTACCCTGCTCCTTGGCGAGGGTGTCAGGGAGGGGCTCGCATTCTATCTGCGCCCGGACTTTCACGCGATCAGCTGGGCCGGGGTTCTGTCGGCCATGGGTCAGGCTTTTTTCTCTCTGTCTCTGGGATGCGGAGCAATGATCACCTATGGTTCCTATGCCGGGAAGAAGATCAATCTTTTCCGTTCGACCGCGATAATCTGCCTTCTGGATGCGGTAATTACCTTCATGGTAGGTCTCGCAATCTTTCCGGCACTGTTTCACTATGTCTCCGTGACCGGCACAGCCCCCTCTGAGCTCGGCATGGGCGGCATCGGTCTGATCTTTATTACTCTCCCTCTTGTTTTTGGCGAAATGCCCGTGATCGGTCAGGTGGTTTCCCTTCTCTTTTTCGTCATGACAGCCATCGCTGCGCTGACATCTGTTGTTTCCATTGTGGAGGTAGTCACACAGTTTATTATCCAGTGCTATCGTATTTATCGTACCCGCGCAGCAATCCTTGTAACATCAATATGCCTTGCCTGTGCGGTTCCGGTGGCCATATCGCTCGGCAGCTCCCTGAACGGCGGCAGTCTGCTCAGCCTCTTCGGCAAAAATCTTCTGGACATCCTTGACGGGGTGACCAATACGATTCTCATGCCCCTGTGTGCGCTTGCTGCCTGCCTGGCAATGGGCTGGTGCTCTGACCACTCTCTTTCCGGGGAAGAGACTCCCCGTCAGAACAGTGCTCTGGTTGTGATGATGAAGTTTATTGCGCCTCTTCTGATTGTGGTGATTGAGGTTTTCGGCATCACAGATCTTCTCTCTTCCCCGGGCGGTGCCGGCACACTGATGTGCGCATGTGCTGTTCTGGTCATCACTGCAGTTGCTTATTATGGTTTCTATCGAGGCAGGGACACCGGCTCCAACCGTGACGAAGCACTCCTGTTGGAGCAGGCTGTTGAGAAGCGAAAAGCCGGGCTTCAGCGCGGATGGTATCCGGAAAGAGACAGGTGAAGGCGATGAAACAAAGCAAAGCTCTTTTTATCAATATCCTGACCATCGGTTTCGCTTTGTTCTCCATGTTTTTCGGTGCAGGCAATGTTATTTTCCCGCCTTATCTCGGGCTTCAGTGCGGGCGGCTCTGGTTTGGCGGCTTTACGGCATATTACATTGCCGATGTTCTCCTGGCGGTTTTTGCTCTGTTCGCTCTGCTGCAGGCAGGCAGTTCTGAACGTCTGATGGAACGAATCGGCAAAAAAGCCTCCATCGTTCTGATGACCGTAATCATACTGTGCATTGGACCGCTTCTTGCCATTCCCCGTACAGCCGCCACAACGTATGAACTCGGCATCGCTGAGCTCCTTCCATCCCTCTCACCGGTTTTGTTTTCGCTGCTTTTCTTTGCGCTCATTCTCGCTTTGAGCATTCGGGAATCCTCGGTGATCGATATTATCGGGAAGTTCCTTACTCCCGCGCTTCTTCTCGGGCTGGCTGTTCTGATCATCATTGGCATTGTGCATCCAATCGGGCACATTTCGGATGCTGTTCAGGTTGAAAGTGTGCTGGAAACCGGTATTCAGGCCGGTTATCAGACCCTGGACGTCCTGGCGGCGCTCGTCTTCGGCGCTGTTCTGGTCAAATCTGCCACAAGCAAGGGCTATCATGAAGAAAAAGCCCGTTTGAAGGTTCTGATCGGCGCATCTGTGGTTGCAGGCCTTCTGCTTCTGGTCGTATACCTTGGCCTTTCTTTCCTGGGTGCATCTGCTTCAGAGATCTATCCTCCTGATATTTCCCGCGCCTCACTCGTCATTTCCATTGTTCAGCATCTTTTGGGGAAAACAGGCTTGATTATCTTTACCATCGTTGTGGCACTTGCCTGTGTTACAACCGCCGTTGGCCTGGTATCCTCTGCTGCCGATCATTTTGCGACGATCACGAACAGGAAAGCCAGCTACAGGCTCTGCGTGATTGTCATCTGTGTTTTCAGCGCGATTGTCTCAAATCTTGGTCTGGACACAATCATCTCTGTCGCTGCGCCGATTCTCGGTCTTGTCTATCCTCCGGTGCTGGTTTTGGTCGCAGTATCGCTGCTTCTGCCCCATGTCTCCAACTCCATCTGCATTTCTGCGGTGCTGGGAGCCCTTGTTATGAGCATTCTTTCTACTGCTGATTCACTTGGCCTTTCAATGCCCTGGCTTCACCAGATGCCTCTGGCCAATGTAGACATGGCATGGATTCTTCCATCCGTTCTCTGTGGTGTAGCCGCATTCCTCTATCGCCTTCCCTGGCTGGAGCGCGCAGAGGAAGATTCCGAGCAGGAAGAAACAGAGTAAGCAGTTTTCCAGAGTCGTCAAATTACCCGGGCTGGCACATTCCCAGTTGCCACCCCGGGTATTTCATCATCGTATAAAATGTGAGGCAGCCGTTTCCGGCTGCCTCAATAGGATAAAAGAGAGGATTAGAGAAAAATAAACTTATCCGTTGACTTTCTCTTTGAAAGCCTTGCCGGCCTTGAAGACCGGGGTGTTGCTGGCAGCAAACTCCATCTGCTCGCCGGTAGCAGGATTGCGGCCCTGACGGGCGTCACGATGCTTCACGGAGAAGGTACCAAAGCCGAAAAGCGCAACAGACTCGCCAGCGGCAACAGTATCAACAATTGCATCAAGAACGCTGTCAACAACAGCAGCTGCCGCCTTCTGGCTGAGTGCATTCTCAGCAGCAACTTTCTTAACGAGATCAGTTTTATTCATTGAAGTGTCTCCTTTGTTTTTTATGGTTTACAGGCAGTGATTATAGCAGTTCCCTTTCATTTTGGCAATAGTCTATCTGTAAAAAATACTCCTATTCCAGAGTTTTTTCCGTTTTCCGCACCTTCTTTGCCATTTTATTCATTATTTCTCTGTTGCATCCGGGTTCTGGCTGTGCTATTTTCTTTTCAGCGATGTCTTTTCAAAGGAGTGATCCCTATGAACATACGACGGGCTACCCTCTTTGACCTCCCGGGAGTGGAGCGGGTTTACCTGGAGATCCATGATGCTGAGGAGGCCGGGCTCATAACAACCGGCTGGCTTCGCGGTGTCTATCCGATACGTGCGACTGCAGAAGCAGCTCTGCAGCGCGGCGATCTCTTCGTAATGGAAGAAAATAATGTGATCTACGGTTCTGCTCTTATCAACCGCATTCAGGTGGATGTATACGCGGATGCTCCCTGGGAATTTGAAGTCCCGGATAACAAGGTCTGTGTACTGCACACGCTTGTCATTTCCCAAAAGGTGCGCGGCAGGGGTTACGGAAAACAGTTTGTACGTTTCTATGAAGAATATGCGCTGGATCATGAGCTGCCGGAGCTGAGAATAGACACTAACGCCCGCAATATGCGTGCCCGCAGCATGTACGCGCAGCTTGGCTATAAGGAAATCGCGATTGTTCCAACCGTGTTCAACGGGATTCCGGATGTCAGCCTTGTCCTGCTGGAAAAAAATCTTGAAGCCTGAAACAGGAGGCAATGCATATGCTCAGTAACCGTGCGGCCAATATAACTCCTTCTGCAACCCATGCCATGAATGCCCGGCTCATGCAGCGGCGTGCTGCAGGGGCAGATATCATCGCCTTCAATGTTGGTGAACCCGATTTTGCCACACCGAAACCCATTGTTGATGCCTGTATCCGTGCCCTGCAGGAGGGGAAGACCAAATATACCCCCGTTAATGGTATCACGCCACTGAAAGAAGCAATCTGCGAAAAGCTGCTGCAGGATAACGGCCTTTCCTATTCTCCGGATCAGATCTGCATTTCTACCGGCGGCAAGCAGGCACTTTCCAACGCGGTTTTTGCTCTCTGTAACGAAGGGGATGAGGTGCTGATTCCCATCCCCTGCTATGTCAGTTATGTGGAGATTGTCAAGCTTGCCGGTGGTGTTCCCGTTCTGATCCCGACCAACGAGGATTTCTCGCTGAACGCAGAGAATTTCCGCCGTGCGCTGACAGCAAAGACCCGCCTGATTCTTCTGAACAGCCCTAACAACCCGACCGGTGCAGTGTATTCCGCTGAAGAGCTGGCAGAGATTGGCCGCCTTGCTGAGGAGAACGATCTGTATATCATCTCAGACGAAGTGTATGAAAAACTGATTTACGGTGATGCAGCGCACATAAGTCCTGCCGCAGTCTCCCCACAGGCCTATGAGCGTACCGTGCTTGTCAACGGCTTCTCCAAAACCTTTGCGATGACCGGCTGGCGCCTTGGCTACACGGCTTCCAGAGTGGAGATCAGCCGGGCCTGCAATGCCTTTCAGGGGCATATGACATCCTGCTCCACCAGCTTCGTCCAATATGCTGCTGTCAATGCCTTCCGTGAATGCACCGATGAGGTGGAGAAAATGCGCCTGGCCTTCCAGAAACGTCGGGATTACATGCATGCCCGCCTGACCGCAATGCCGGGAATTCACTGCAAGCTTCCCGACGGGGCTTTTTATCTGATGCCGGATGTAAGCGCTTATTTTGGCAAAAGCCATGAAGGGCAGTTCATCCGGAACGCGGAAGACCTTTGCAATTATCTTCTTGATGAAGCCGGCATCGCCGCTGTATTCGGCGAGGCCTTCTGTATGCCTGGCACCATCCGTTTTGCATATGCCAATTCTCTGGACAACATCCGCATCGGGATGGATCGCATGGAGGCCGCCCTGAAAAAGCTGAAATAACCCATCTTCTGCAAAACCTCGCTCTGCTGTTTCCAGAGCGAGGTTTTGCATATCCTTTATCCTGCCAGCTTTCCTATAATCCCTCCACTTCCCACGGAAGGTCCACAAATGTTGGCTCATGGTGCATTGCCGGTATCAGCTTCTCAAACACGTCCTTTGTTTTCAGGCGAAGGCTGCTGGTATTCTGGCAGGGGTGACAGCCAAAGCTCTCTTCCTTCAGAAGATCTCTGTCCACAATCAGCCGAACAGCATTTTCCCTGTCATTCTGCAGGCCCAGCACGCTGGCAGATCCCGGATGTGTATCCAGATAGTGCTCCATCTGTTCGGGTGTCCCGAAGCTCAGCCTGGCGGTGCCGATCTGTCTGGACAGAAGCTTTGTTTTAAACGGCTTCTCCCCCGGCATCAGCAGCAGATAGAAGTCCGTCTGCTGCCGGTTCGTCAGGAAAAGATTTTTGCAGATTTTGCAGCCCAGGATGCCCTCTACAAGCTCGCAGTCCTGGATCGTATCCGCATGCTCGTGATCCACGCGATAATAATCAACGCCAAGAGAATCCAGCAGGTCATAGCAGCGGTCTTCTCTCCCGTTTCTTACCTCTGCCGGTCTGCCGGTGAAGAGTGTTTCTGTTATCTGCATGTTGTTTTCCCCCTCATCCTGTAGTTGTGTTTTGGGTTTCCGTTCTGTCTTCATCCTGCCAATGAAGCCTGTGGAGTTCCCCCTGTTTCTCAAGGCCGGCATAGCCGGTGTGCCGAAGCGCCTCAAACAGCGCAATTGCCACTGCGTTTGAGAGATTCAGTGATCTTTCGCCTTCGGCCATTGGAATACGCACGCAGCGGTCGGGATTTGATGCCAGGAGTTCTTCCGGCAGGCCGGCGCTTTCTTTCCCAAACATCAGGAAATCTCCGTCACGATAATCCCCCTCATCGATTGTATGACGCGCCTTCGTCGTCAGGAACCAGATCCGCGCTCCCGGGTGCTTTCGCTTGAATTCCTCGAAATTCTCATATTCCGTCACACGCAGCCGCGGCCAGTAATCCAGCCCTGCTCTGCGGACGGATTTCTCATCTGTGAGAAATCCGAGAGGGCGGATCAGATGCAGGCCTGCCCCCGCACAGATACATGTACGTCCGATAGCCCCGGTATTTCCTGGCTGCTCCGGTTCATGAAGAATTATTTCAAAGCTCATCCGTTTTCCTCTTAATTTCCCGGATTGCCACTTGCCACAATCCCGGGTTCTTCATTATGGAGTCATATTATAGAATAATCCGCAGGTGAAATCAACATGATCCCTGATGAGAAATTTACACTTCTCTGTTGATTTCCCAGTCTGTATGGTGGTAACATGGTTTTACCGAAAGACATTGCCCTGCGTACAGTATGAGGAGGAATAAAAATGAATGAAAACATTGTAAAACGCAATCAGCTTCTGTGGCAGACGGTCATCAGAGGTCTGCAGTCCCGCAACATGTCCGGCTACTATGCCGAGAACAGAGATGAAGCTCTGAAGATAGCCCTTTCGCTGATTCCGGAAGGCAGCACAGTCACCATGGGCGGTGGTATGAGTGTGCATGAAATCGGCCTGGTAAATGCTCTGAAATCCGGAAACTACAACTTTGTTGATCGGGATGCCTGGGAAGACAAGCGTGCCGCAGCACTGCAGGCATATGATGCCGATGTGTTTCTGGCAAGCTGCAACGCCATCACAGAGGATGGTGTCCTTGTGAACATCGACGGCAATGCCAACAGAGTATCCGCTATCGCCTTCGGGCCGAAGAAGGTCGTCTTTATCGTAGGGATGAACAAGGTCTGCAAGGATGTGGACGGCGCCATGAAACGGGCAAGAAACGTCGCGGCGCCTACCAATGCCCAGCGCTTCGGTCTGTCCACGCCATGTTCGAAAACCGGCGCATGTCTTAACTGCAAGTCTCCTGATACTATCTGCTGCCAGTTTCTGATCACCAGATTCTCCCGCTTTGCGGACAGAATTCATGTGATTCTGGTGAATGATACGCTCGGCTTCTGATCAGTTCATCTTTTCCCGGCAATATTCAAATCCTGCTTGCTTTTTTCCCGCTTTTGCGTCATAATGCACTCTGCGCGTCGATGATGCGCAGAGTGCTTTTCAGCCGGAAGGGTGTGGCGCCGTTTTGAGTACAGAAGGAAAAAGCTTTATCAAGGTGTTTGCTGCCGGTTGTCTGTGGGGCACTGTCGGGCTGTTTGTCAAGCAGATGACAGCGCTTGGCTCCTCCCCGGCATATACCAGCTTTCTGCGCCTGCTTCTGGGTACACTCCTCATGCTGCCAATTACGCTGCTTCTCGCAGGTCCGAAGGCTTTCCGCGTAGGAAAGCGCACCTTTATCACCTGCATTCTGATGGGCATTGTCAGCACAGGGCTTTTCAATATCATCTACAGCCGTTCCATTACTCTCAACGGAATGGCAATTGCCTCTGTCCTGATGTATACATCCCCCGTTTTCGTCGGAATTGCGTCTGTTCTGCTTTTCCAGGAGCATCTTACGAGACACAAATGGCTCGCCCTCCTGATCAATGTCATCGGATGCGCGCTGACCGCCACAGGCGGGCACTTTGAAGGGGCAAATCTTGCTCTTGCCGGCATTCTGTTCGGCATCGGCGCAGGCTTTACCTATGCCATGTCTGCCGTCTTCGGCCGGATTGCCATGCAGGAAAAAGCTTCATCCTTTGCCGTAACAACCTACAGTCTGCTGTTTGGCTGCCTCTTCCTGACGATTTTTAATCATCCCTGGGCAACAGTAGAAAACCCGTTGAATCCCCGGCTTCTGCTGACAGGCGCTCTCTACGCGCTGATTCCCACAGCTCTTACCTATTCTTTATACTACAGCAGTCTCGGTACAATCCGCCAGACCAGCAAGGTGCAGGTTGTGGCCTCCATTGAGCCTGTTGTGGCGACGCTTCTCGGTGTGCTGGTTTTTGGTGAGAGCATCGGTGCGGGGAACATTGCCGGCATCGCACTGGTCCTTTTCTCTATCTTTCTCTTCAGCAGGGAATAATAAAGGAGTGATCCTCACGGACAATACGATTCCCGCTCCGCTTGTGGCAGTGATCGGCGGTGTCAATGTGGATATCGGCGGCATGCCCTTCGCACCGCCTGTTCCAAAAGATTCGAACCCCGGGCAGGTACAGATCAGTCTTGGCGGTGTCGGCCGCAACATTGCCCACAATCTCCGGCTTCTGGATCTGGATGTATGCTTCCTGACAGCCCTCGGAGACGACTTCTTTGCCGACCGGATTCTCCGCTCATGCACGGAGCTCGGCATTGATACCAGCCGTGCCCTCATGGTTCCCGGCGGCGCTTCCCCAGTCTATCTTTTCATTTCCGACTGCGATGGCGACATGGTCATAGCTGTATCGGATATGCGCATCTGCGAACAGATTTCGCCGGATTATCTCGCATCACATGCGGAAGCCCTGAACCGTGCAAGCCTTGTTGTGGTCGATACCAATGTCCCGGCGGAATCCCTCCTGTGGCTTGCTGACCACTGCCGCGTTCCCATTTTTGCTGATCCGGTATCCACCAAAAAAGCCGAGAAACTTCGGCCAATTCTCGGGAAGCTTCATACTTTGAAGCCAAATCTTCTGGAGGCAGAGCTCCTCAGCGGCATCCGCATCACCGATGATGCCAGCCTTCGTCAGGCGGCAGAGGTCCTTCTGGACAGCGGCCTTCAACGCGTCTTTATCTCACAGGGTGATCGCGGGGTTCTGGCCGCCGACCATCATGAGATGCTGGAAGTGCCTTCTTTTCCGGCTGCAGCCAAAAATGCTACCGGAGCCGGCGATGCCTTTATGGCTGCGCTTTGCCGGGCAAATCTGGATGGCTTTTCCCTTCAGAAGGCAGCGGTATATGCCACTGCCGCAGCCGCAATAGCGGTGGAAAGCAGTGAAACCATCAATCCTGCTCTGTCGTGCAGCGCAGTACGGCAGCGCCTTGACCTCTTTACGCAGTAATTTCTGTATTATTATCATTTTGAAAGGAACTCATCATCCATGCTGAACAAATATCTTGACGTACAGCCCGAAGTTGCCCAGGCCGTTGCCGAAGGCAGGCCGGTCGTTGCCCTCGAATCCACGATCATCTCTCACGGAATGCCCTATCCGCAGAACGTGGAAACTGCCCTGCAGGTCGAGCAGATCGTCCGCGACAACGGTGCTGTTCCCGCCACCATCGCGATTCTCGGAGGCCGTCTGAAAGCAGGTCTGAGCAAAGAGGAAATCACTTATCTCGGCAAGACAG
The DNA here is from genome assembly GCA_902795885.1 of Oscillospiraceae bacterium. Lineage (GTDB taxonomy): Bacteria > Bacillota > Clostridia > Oscillospirales > Oscillospiraceae > Limivicinus. Next base: position 20,035 of record CADBNC010000024.1, on the reverse strand, counting down.
GCCAGGCCGTTACCAAGGCTTCGAGGCGTGATCTCCCTGTTCTGGTTTCACAGGGAAAGGACGGTGCCACTACCGTCACCACCACAATGATGATTGCCCATATGGCAGGGATCAATATTTTTGCCACAGGCGGTATCGGCGGCGTACACCGCGGTGCGGAAACCACGATGGATATCTCCGCTGATCTGGAAGAGCTGGCCAACACTCCGGTTATGGTAGTGTGCGCCGGGGCAAAGTCCATCCTCGATCTTGGCCTGACCCTGGAGTACCTTGAGACCCATGGTGTCCCGGTAATCGGCTACGGAACCAAAGAGCTCCCCGCCTTTTATACTTACAAAAGCGGTTTCAAGGTTGACTATGAGCTCGACACTCCGGAAGAGCTGGCAGCGGCTTTCAAGGTGCAGCGTGAGCTTGGCCTGAAGGGCGGCATCCTTGTCACCAACCCCATCCCCAGGGAGTACGCCATGGACTACAACGTAATCAACAAAGCCATCGATGACGCGATCGCATCCTCTCTGGCGGAGGGCATCCACGGAAAAGAGACTACCCCCTACCTTCTCGCGAAGGTCAAGGAGCTTACCGGCGGCGACAGTCTCGACAGCAATATCCGGCTCGTCTTCAACAACGCCGCACTGGCTGCAAAGACCGCAGCTGCCTACTGCCGTCTGTAAATCCGGGCATTTGCCCTGTGAGAGCAGACTTTTCCCTGCGGAGCAGACACAAATCCGGGCATCATGCACAATCCCCTGCATACAGGATACGGGAATGGGAAACTGTCGAAACAGTTTCCCATTTTTTCTTTCCATATTTTGCCCGGACTTTTCAACAGTTTTTCCGAATTCTGATTCGTTACACGTCCAACTGCTGCTCACGTATAATCGAACAGGCAGTATTCAAAGGCATTGATGATCTCGGTATTCCCACGACGATCACGCTGTGGGATATTCGGCCCATAATCCCGCTGAACATGGCCGTGGACAAAATACTTTGGCTGCCATCTGTCAATAAGCTCGGAGAAGCAGGCAAAGCCTCTGTGCGACAACGTATCAAAGTCATTGATATGCCGGGCAGGTGCGTGGGTCAGCAGGATGTCGAAGCCATGATGCCGGCGGATTTTCAGCCGTAGCCTCAGCCGCTGAAGCCTGCGGCGCATCTGCTCTTCGGTGTACATATACTTTCCATCCCGATAGCGGTACGAGCCTCCAAGCCCAAGGATCCGTATGCCCCGGTAGACAACCAGATCGTCATCAATGCAGGTACAGCCCAGCGGTGGGGTCTTATCGTAGATCTCATCATGGTTTCCGTGGACATAGAATACCGGGCATCTGGCCATCGTGACAAGGAACTCCAGGTAGCGCGGGTTCAGATCGCCCGCAGAGAGGATCAGATCTACATTATCAAGCTTCCCCGGCGAATAGTAATCGTAATACGACTTGGCCTCAACATCTGAGACCGCCAGGATCCGGAGCTTCTCCCGGATTCGGTCAGCGTCCATCTTCGGTACTCTCCGCGGCATATTTCCCGTCTCCTGCTTTGCGGATGGTGTCTGGGGCTCTGGTTCTCTGTCGGGTTGCACAGGGCTTCCCGGCTGAATACTGCCGGTTGCCTGTATCTGCCGCCAGAGGCGGTTGTCCAGTTCACGCAGTTCACGCCGCAGGCCGGCAATCAGCACCTTCATTTCAGCAAGGTCCATGGTCATCAGATGCCGCCAGGCATTCTTCTCCCCTGATGCTGCAATCTCCTGCAGGGCTGACAGAAGCACATCGCCTCCCTGAACAGCTGTCCCTTCCCCGCAGCAGATTTGAAATGCCTTTTTCAGCCGGTAATACGCGCCCCGCAGCTCGTTCTGTTCTTCCTCCGTCCACGCTTCTCCGGGCACATGCCCGGCAAAGCGTATCAGTTCCTTCGTGCTGCCCGGATGCGAGAATTCCAGGAAGTTGATTCCCGTTGTGCGGGAGAATTCGATCAGCTCATAATAACGCTCGATCATCTCGTCCCCCGTGCGTTCCGGCAGGATACGGATAACTTCGCCGGGAATATTGACGGCATCATAATACTTCAGAACACTGACTCTTTTATGCCCTTCCTGCACATAATAGCGGTTTAGAAACTCATAGGCCACAATGGGTGTCTGAATTCCCTCATCCAGCTGCGCATCACAGAGGCGGATCCACTTTGTGGCAAATTCCGAGTTTTCTGCCAGAACCGGCATAAAGTTGCGTGCGAAGGAATCAGCACGGCTGTGTGTTCGCGTACCAACGATTTTCTCCGTCGGAATCTGGCACACGCCGAGGGAGACTCCGGAAGAGATTTTGTCCTCACTTATAAAGTCTTCCAGCGCCGGCAGAAACGGGTAGATCCCCGCGGCGGCGCATCTCCGCTTTTCACGGAGGCCCCGCTTAAGCGCATCAGCGTAGATGGATGCCGGCATGATCAGTTTTCCTTCTCTGCTTCAGCAGGCGAAGCCTCCTTCACCTCTGTCTCTGTCTCTTTCTCCTCATCCCGGACCTCGCAGCGACGGAAGGTCTCTGTATAGAGGCGGAGTTTTGCGGCGAGCTCACTGCTCAGGGAGCCCGGCTTCATTCGCCACTGCCAGTTGCCGCTGTCGGTTCCCGGCGTATTCATTCTGGCACTGCCATCCAGCTCGAGAAGGTCCTGCATAAGAACCACAAAGAGCTGTGAAGCGGTGGCCATGCCGGTGCGGATCATACCCCAGCACCAGCCCTCATCCTCGGTGATATGCATATACCTGCGGGCAAATTCCAAATCCGATTCAGCTGTGGTCTCCAGCCATCCATGCACGGTGTCGTTGTCATGGGTTCCGAGATAGCATACCCGGTTCTCAGAGCAGCGATGCGGCAGATAATCGGAATCTCCGTGGGCATCAAAGGCAAACTCCATGACGCACATGCCCGGCAGGCCAGAGTCTTTCACCAGCTGACGGACGGAAGCCGTCAGGTATCCCAGGTCTTCCGCAATAAACTGCGTTCCGTGGAACCAGCTGGTCAGCACTCCCACAAGGCTCATTCCGGGGCCGGTGCGCCAGCGTCCGTTTTTGGCGGTTTTCTCGCCCGCGGGAACAGCCCAGTAGCTGTCCATCCCGCGGAAATGATCAATACGCAATACATCGAAAAGCTTCGTCGCGCCTTCAATACGACGGATCCACCAGCCATAACCGTCTGCCTTCATGCGATCCCAGTCGTACAGGGGATTCCCCCAGAGCTGGCCGTCATCATTGAAAGCATCCGGCGGGACACCCGCGACCTCGCTGGGTCTGCCTTCAGCGTCCAGCTGGAAAAACTGCGGCTCAGACCAGACATCGGCCGAATCCATCGCAACATAAATCGGAACATCTCCGATAAACCCAACCTTCTTTTCCTCTGCATAGGCCTTCAGAGCCGCCCACTGACGATAGAAAAGGAACTGGACAAAGCGATGGAAATCAATTTCTTTCTGCAGCTTCTCTGTGTACTCCCGTACGGAAGCCTCCTGATGCTTGCGGATGCCGTCGTCAGGCCATTCCGTCCAGCTCTTCATGCCGAAATAAGCCTTAACTGCCATATAAAGCGCATATTCCGAGAGCCATCTTCCGTTCTCGCGATAAAAGCGCTCTGCCTCCGGGCGCAGTCTCTCTGCCCCGCGCTCATAGGCCTTCCGCAGAAGGGGGTAGCGCCCCTCATAGAGTCTTCCGTAATCCGTTCTCTCCGGATCATCCCCCCATGGAACCGCTTCAATCTCTTTTTTTGTCAGCAGTCCTTCTTCTGCGAGGAGATCCAGATCAATATAGTAAGGATTGCCCGCAAAACTGGAAAATGAGGAATAGGGGCTGTCCCCATAGCTTGTGGGCCCCAGCGGGAGCAGCTGCCAGTATTTCTGTCCGGAGGCTGCAAGGAAGTCCACAAATTCAAAGGCTGCCCTTCCCATGGTTCCAACCCCGTAGGGTGAAGGCAAAGAAGTCATTGGCATCAGCACGGCGCTTGTACGTTCCATTGTAATTCCTTCCCGAAACGGCTTCCAGCCGTTTCTCTTTTGTTTTTCTCTTTTCGTTATATTCTGTCAGTTCGCCCGGGCAGAATAACTGCGTTTCACCCGGGCAGAATGGAAAGTGCACTCTCAATCAAGGAGCTCCAGCAGTTCTTCCCTGCTGAGCGAAGAGAAGGAAACCTGTTCCCCTCCGATTATCTCGTCAGCCAGGCTGAGTTTTTTCTCCTGCAGAAGGGTGATTTTTTCCTCAATCGAATCTTTGGCAATCAGCTTGTATACCGTAACAGGCTTTTCCTGCCCAATACGGTGGGCGCGGTCCGTTGCCTGGTTCTGGGCGGCTGCATTCCACCAGGGGTCATAGTGGATCACGATATCCGCACCGGTGAGATTCAGCCCCGTGCCGCCTGCCCGAAGTGAAATCAAAAACACCGGAACATCCCCGCCGTTGAAGTCGGACACCATCTGGACTCGCTCTCTCTTGGGTGTAGCGCCGGTAATAACATAGTAAGGGATTCCACTGTCATTCAGACGGGTTTGAATGAGCTCCAGCATGCTGGTAAACTGCGAGAAAATCAGAATCCGGTGCTCACCCTCGATTGCGCTCGTCACCAAATCCATACAGGCCTCCAGTTTGGCTGATCCCCCGGTATATCCTTCAAACAGCAGGGCAGGGTCACAGCAGATCTGCCGGATGCGTGTCAGCTCCGCCAGAATCTGGATTTTACTCTTTCGGAATGTCTCTTCCGTCTCTCCCTGAAGCAGGTTCTTCATCCGCAGCACCTGCGCATCATATATTCGCTGCTGTTCCTGGTCAAACCGCACAACGTGGGATTCTTCCACCTTTTCGGGCAGATCCTGCAGGACCTCCGTCTTCAGGCGGCGCAGAATAAAGGGCGCCACCATCCGGCGCAGGCGTGCGGTTGTTTCCTCATCGCCGTCTTTCGCAATCGGCCGCTCCATCTCGGTGCGGAAGGTCTCATAGCGATAGAGGAAGCCCGGCATCAGAAAGTCGAATATGCTCCACAGCTCACTCAAACGGTTTTCGATGGGTGTTCCCGTCAATGCCAGACGATGCTTTCCGCGGATCACCTTTACCGCCTTTGCCGCTGCAGTCGCCTGGTTTTTGATAAACTGCGCCTCGTCCAGCACCTCGTACTGAAACATTTTATTCTCGTAAGCGGCTACATCCCGCTTCAGATGGTCATAGGACGTGACCAGCACATCCCACTTCCCGCTTCGGGTGATGATTGTCTTTCTCTCCGCCTGGTTTCCCTCCACGGGGCAGACTGAAAGCTCCGGTGCAAAACGATGGAATTCCTCCAGCCAGTTATACACAAGAGATGCCGGGCAGACAATCAGCGAGGTACCCACGCTTCCCTCATTTTTTTCGGCCAGAATTGCCGCAATGGTCTGCAGCGTTTTACCCAGGCCCATCTCATCGGCGAGAATACCGCCGAAGCCGCAGCCCGCCAGGGTGCGGATCCATTTGTATCCATAGATCTGATAAGGACGCATGACCGACACCAGGTTTTCCGGAACCTCATAATCCGAATCCCGCACGGTGTTGAAATCCTTGATGAGCCTGCGGTAGTGCCTGTCCCGCGTGGCATAAATCTCACGGGCGTTTTCCAGCATGGTTTCAATATACAGCGCCCTGTAGGCCGGGACGGAGAGCTTCTCCTGCAGAAGCTGCTCCGGGCTCAGGCGGAGGGTATCCGCCAGTGATGCAAGCTCCGCAATGCTGTCGTTCATGGGGACAAATTCCCCGCTTCTCAGCCTGTGATATTTTTTCTTCTGCCGATAGCTGTTCAATACCGCGGCAAGCTCCGCGAGGCTCAGATCGTCGGACTGAATCTGCAGATCCATCAGATCACTTTCAACAGAGATTCCAAGCTGAATTCTGAGATTGCGGCGAATTCTGAGAGCATCGAACCTTGCGGTGCTCAACACCTCTCCCATGCTCCAGAGCAGATCGAGTCCCTCCGTCAGGACCCTGTAAACCGCGTCGTCATCCTCCTCTGAGCTCAGCTCGCCGTCCCCGATGCTCACCGGGAAATAGCCCTGCACGCGGGAGAGAACCATCATCTCCTGTGTTTTGTCACGGTATGCCGTTGCCGGCGCAGATATCTCTCCCTGGAGCCAGTCCGTCAGAAGGAATCCCCTGTCATCGCCATAGTGCGCGGCGGGCCTGCAGACCGGTGTACAATTCACTGCGTCCAGGAAGAAGCGGAAACTCACCTCCGGTGGCAGGTAGCGTACCATCTCGTCGTGATCAGGCTCATCGATGGTGATCAATCCCCGCAGTTCCGGCAGAATACGGTAGCAAAACTCCGGCAGATGGCTTCGTCCGATCCGCATCCGGAGAATACCGTCTTCTCCCGCGCTCTCAAGCAGACTGTCAAAGACCCGGTTCCTTTTTGCCGTCATCTGAAACAGCCGAAACCGATTTCTTTCCAGGGCATAACGATGCTTTGCACCATCGAATACTCTGGGCAGCCGCCCTTCCAGAATCATGCCGTGGAAAACTCCGTCAGTGCTGGCATCCCTGTTCAGCGAAAGGACAATATCGGGCATGCCTTTTTCCAGTTTCAGGATCGCTTTTCCGCCCTTTTTGCTTTTGTATTCCAGCTCCTTCCCCTCAGCCAGGTCGAAAAAGCTGTCCATCTGTGTACCGTAAAGGTCGATCCCCGGCAGTTTTTTCTTTCTGTCTTCCGGGTCTTCGTGGTGCCGTTTCTCTATTACTGCCTGCCGGATCAGCGTGTACCATGCCTCGTCCTCATCCGCGAAGCTGTCATCTGCAAAATTCAGGCTCGCTTTTGTGCCAAGAGGAAATTCGCGTCCTTCTGTTACTGCATCTACAAGCGACTCGAGATTCTTCAGCACATAAAGGCGCTCATCCGTCCCAATGCGAAACTGCAGCTGCAGTCCCTCCTCTGTCTCCTCCAGCCGTGGTTCCAGTCTGGCCGATCTGCTTCGCTCTACAGGTCTGTTCTGAGACGGGTTCTTCCCTTCCCAGTAGCTTTTAACAAGCATCCTGGTTGTGCTGTCTGTCGCATCCCATTCCGGGTGGGCCTGTATCTCCTCCACCATATGAATAAGAAGCGCAAGGCAGTGCTCGCAGATCTCCATATGGTCAGGGTCGGAATAGGAGCGGAAATAGCCCCTGCACTTGTATACAGGGCAGTTCATCCCTGTAACCCTGTCGCGGTCGATTCGTATACTGACGGGATAATACGGGCTTTTTGTCACAGATGCATTGCTGTAAAGCTCCTCCCGGACAGCACCGTCCCTGTCACGGATGCGGATCAGTCCGGTCTGGAAGTTCGTGATTGCACCGCTTTTCAGCAGTTTCTGCGCTTTCTCCCAGGTATCCTCATAGATATCCAGGTTTCCGGTGAAGCGGGAAGGCAGATAGTAAAGATAGTCCTCATCCGGGACAAATTGTGCTGTGTCTGCTTCCGGGGCTTCTCCATCCGGTGCCTCTTCAATCTGCACAGCCGGAGAGACCTGCCCGTACACTTTCGCATCCGGATCCATGGCTTCGTCCTCCTGTGCCGGCATGCTGATCAGACCTGTATCCTCTCCATCGGCCGTCCATCTGCCGATGCGCGGTGGGGAAGCCTGCTCCGCTTCTTTTTCATTGAGCTCAAGAAACGGCTGAATCTTCCTGTGTTCGGCCGTCTTCTCCTTCATCGCAGTGCCGCGTGCAAGCAGAGCGGGGTTTTCTCTCGCGGTAATCTCATAGAGTGTTGCCGCCATATGCTTGCAGAGATTGCCATCCTCCGCATAGGGGCAGGTGCAGCTCATATATTCCAGCTTGTCATGGGATACCCGGATATACACGTCGTATTCCTTCTCTCCCTTGACAACCGCGTAGTATTTGTCGCCGTCCTGAATCAGCGATCGGACTTTATTCTGTTTATAATAATCCCGGCCACGCTGTACGATGGCCGTCGGAAAAAAGTGCTGCCATTTCAGCATTCCCGTTCCTCCGATAATAATCCTGAAAAACAAAAACCTGGCAGAAAGCGAAAAGTACAATACAGACCATGCCGTCCAAAATAAAGGCAGGTATCATTCTATTTTACCCCGTTTTCCCGCAGCTTGCAACCTGAAAAACAGCTTATAACAATAATTGTTTTTTCAAAACCGGAAGAAGAAAAAAAGGCTGCCGGTTTTCACCGGCAGCCGTTACTATGTATGTCACTTACGCTAACAGGCTTCTATTTCCTTGATGTTGTACTCGTTCCCTGTCACAAGGAAGGTGTTGGGGCTTCCGCAGTGCGGGCAGATCTTTCCCTGAGGGATCGTGTCATAGGTTTTCTGGCAGTCCTGACAATACGTGACTGCCTTGAGCGTCTCGATCTTCAGCTCGGTATTCTGGAAAAGCTCTGTCTTCTTCCGCGCATACTGCCAGAAATCCAGCAGGTAGTCGGGAACAATCCCGCTGACCTCGCCGACTTCAAGTGTAATTGCGCCGATTTCTTTCAGATCGTTCTCCTCTGCCAGCTTCTCGACCGTATCGATGACATAGTAAATCGTACTGAGTTCGTGCATTCTTATTATTTTCGGACAATTCGAACCTGCTTCGCAACATGCTTCAGCATCGGGAGAACCTTATCCTCACAGCGGATCATGTTGGATGCCGCAGGGACATCGCGTTCAAGATGAATGGCGTCGAACATGCAGCGTGTTGTGCACAGGCCGCAGCCGATGCACCTGTTCTGGTCAACCACGCTGACGCCGCAGCCCAGGCAGCGGGATGCCTCGGCTTTGACCTGCTCTTCGGTGAAGGTGAGGCGGTCATGCTCAAAGCTCATCGCCTTGGCGGCATCGTGGAGAACCGGCTGACGCTGCGGGCAGTCGAAGGAATCCATCCCAACAACCACGTTGTCCTTGTCGAGCTCATAGAACTCGCGCAGGTTGCGTCCACGGGTCAGGCTCTGGCCTTCCTGTACAAAGCGGTGCAGAGACTCAGCGCCCTCTCGTCCGGCTGCGATGGCATCAATGGCAAACTTCGGGCCGGTGTAGACATCGCCGCCGACGAAGATGTCGTCCTGCTCAGTCTGATAGGTGATGGCATCGGCAATGGCATTGCCCTTCTTTCCGGTCTTCAGCGCGCCAACATCCAGCCCGCCCCAGTCGATAGACTGGCCGACAGCCGCAAGGACGGAATCCACTTCGATGGTCTCATATTTACCCGTGCCGACAGGTGCACGGCGGCCCTTTTCATCCGGTGCGCCCAGCTCCATGATTTCGACCTTCAGGCCGCAGACCTTGCCGTCCGCGCCAACGATCTCCGCCGGGGCATTCAGGAAGCAGAACTTCACACCTTCAGCCTTTGCCTCGGCGATCTCTTCCTTATCCGCGGGCATCTCTGCCTCACTGCGGCGGTAGATTACATAGGCCTCCGCACCCAATCGTGCTGCCGTACGGCAGACATCCATCGCCACATTGCCGCCGCCGATAACGGCGCACTTTTTGCCGATCTCAGGCTTGTTGCCCAGGTTCACTTCCCGCAGGAAGTCCACGCCGCCGTAAACGCCGTCCAGCTCCTCGCCGGGGATATTGAGTTTGGAGCTCTTCTGCGCACCGATGGCCACATAGAAGCCCTTGTAACCCTGCTCACGCAGCTGCTGGATGGTGATATCCTTGCCGATTTCGGTGTTCATCTGGAAGTGAACGCCCATCTTTTCAAGGACTTCAATCTCACCCTTCAGGGCGTCGCGGTCCAAACGATAGCTGGGAATCCCCATTACCAGCATGCCGCCGGGCTGCGGGTTGCGGTCAAAGACCGTCACATTGGTATAGCCCATATGCGCCAGATAATAGGCGCAGCTCATGCCCGCAGGGCCGGCACCGATAATCGCCACCTTTTCCTCATAGGGCTTGTCAATCGGCCGGCGGTAAAGCGGGGTCGGAACATAGCGCTCTTCTGCCTTCAGATCCTGCTCGGCAATGAACTTCTTGATCTCGTCAATGGCAAGAGCCTTGTCCAGTGAGCCGCGGGTGCAGGCGTCCTCGCAGCGGCGGTTGCAGACATGGCCGCAGACCGACGGGAAGGGGTTATCCTGCTTGATGAGCTTCAGCGCGTCAAGATACCGGCCTTCCTTCGCAAGCTTAATGTAACCCTGGATGGCAATGTGGGCCGGGCAGGCCGTCTTGCAGGGGGCTGTACCGCTCTCATGGCAGTTCTTGCGGTTATCAAAAACATAGTTCGGGTTCCACTTGTCCTTGCCCCACTTCAGGCCGTGCGGGAGCTCCTGCTTCGGGTATTCCACTTCTCCGTTCTTTGTGCAGAGCTTCTGGCCAAGCTTTGCGGCGCCTGCCGGGCAGACTTCCACGCACTTGCCGCAGGCAACGCATTTCTCTTTATCGACATGGGCACGATACGGAGATGCAGAAAGGTTCGGCGTGTTGAAATACTGGCTGGTACGAAGAGCAAAGCATACACCCAGATCGCAGTTGCAGAGGCCGAAGATCTTATCCGAACCATCAATGTTGGTAACCTGATGGACATAGCCGTTCTCCTCAGCGCGCTGGCAGATCTGGAGAACTTCTTCTCTGGTGATATACCGGCCCTTGCCGGTCTCGACCAGGTAAGTGGCAAAATCACCCAGGCCGATGCAGCAGTCATCCTGAATCTCACCGGAGCCTTCGCCCTGGAGGCGGCGGGCATTGCGGCAGGAGCAGTAGCCTACCGAGAACTGGCCGTCGTATTTGTCGAGCCAGTGTGAGATATGCTCGATCGACATGGACTGGGTATGCGTGGGAATGGCGTTTTCCACCGGGATAACATGCATGCCGATGCCATTGCCGCCCGGAGGCATAAGATGTGTCTTGCCCTCAAGCGGGAGGAACGTCATCTTGTCAAAGGAATCTGCAAGCTCCGGATACTTTTCAACCTGCCAGCGGACCATGTTCGTCATCTCGGCAATGCCGGGGACAAACAGCTGCACATACCACTGCTTCTCATGCTGGGGGTTTTCCCAGTTATATTCCACAATGCCGTGCTCGGCTGCATCCGTCAGCAGCTCCACAATGCGGGCTTCGGATTTTCCCGTGAGCTTTGCAATCTCTGCCGTTGTCTTTGGCTTGCGCAGGCCCATTTTCAGCATAACTTCCGCGATCTCGTCATTGGAACATGCGCGGTCCAGAATGATGTATTCCGGATCATCTTCTGTCAGCCGCTTGACGCCAAATTTATAGGGCAGGCGGTCTGTAATCATTTTACCGAGGTCAAACAGAATCTCTCTTGCCATTTCATGTCTCCTTTATTGATTTTTATAATGGTCTTTTAAACTGTTTCTGTATGATTCTGGTCGGATTTCATACTCTTCTATTTTGCATCATAGCATAGAGGGGGTCAGTTTGTCACGGCTAATTTGACGAAAAAATAACATTTTCCCACATTCTTTTCGTTATTTTACACAATTTCATTGTATGTTGTTACAGTTTCCATCTCGTTGTCAAAACAGGAATATATATCCGTAACATCGTGTACCCCAGACTGCAGGTTCTGTTTGTGCCCACGAACAACTTCCTAAAAAAGAACTCTGCTGCCCGCAGTTTCAGGACAGCAGAGTTCTTTGTATTATTGATTCTGCAGCGTCATTTGCTGCCGCGTGCATCATGCGGGATCTGTTTCTTCCCCTGTGGGGGGATTACTTCTCCAATGCCTTATAGACCACAGCTGCCAGGGCAGCGCCCACCAGGGGACCAACGATGAAGACCCAGAGGCTTGCAAGCGGAGCGGAGTTACCGGCAATGGCGGCGACGTTCGCCGGGCCGATACTTCTGGCCGGGTTCACAGAGGTGCCCGTCAGGCCGATGCCGAGAATATGCACGCCAATCAGCGTCAGGCCGATTACCAGTCCGCCAAAGGAGCCGTGACCGGCCTTGGAGGAAGTCACGCCCAGAATGCAGGTCACAAAAATAAAGGTCAGAACAATCTCAACCAGAAGCCCTGCAAAGGCATTTCCGCCGACCCCGGCAAGGCCGTTCGTGCCGAAGCCGCCGGTCATATCCGTCACGCCGCCGAGACTGAACACCAGCGCCAGAAGCGCTGATCCAACCAGAGCGCCCAGGCACTGGGCAATGATATATCCGACAAAGTCTTTTTTGTCCATTCCACCGGACATCAGAACGCCCAGTGAAACAGCCGGGTTGATGTGGCAGCCGGAGATATTGCCAATGGAATATGCCATGGCAACGATGGAGAGCCCGAAGGCAAACGCAGTCAGGATATACCCGCCGCCCGCGGCCGCATCACAGCCCACAAGCATAGCCGTGCCGCAGCCGAGTACGACCAGCGTGCATGTCCCTATAAACTCAGCAAGATACTTTTTCATAAAGAATCTCCTTTCTTTGCTGTTGTCGGGCCATTGTATCAGCTTCAGAAACAAAATTCAAGTGCTCCCGGCAGGCAGAGTTGAGCAAAGACCATGTATTGCCGCAACCCGCGTATCGATAACCAATCAGTCTCTGCCGGTATCTGTCAGTAAACCTTGCCTTCCAGCGTTACAATCGTCAGGATCCCTCTCCGGAAAATATACTCCGTCCCGTACTCATCCATATAGATAACATACAGATGATTCGGCTCCAGATCTGTCCTGCGGACGGGATCCCCCACAGGGAAAATCCCACGGCGCAGTGCCTCTTCTCTGAGTTGTGTCATGTTTTCCATGAGATCCATCTTCTTTGCCTCCTTCTGTTATGATATCTGTCTTTTCTCCCGATACGCAGGAGATACAGTCTGCAGGATCTGTAAGGTCATTTTCTCAGTTAAATAATAATATATCGCATGAACCGGTAAGGTTCAAGAGCCTGAAAATGGAATTGCCTGTTTTTCCCGGAATTTTTATAGAATCTTAAGATTTCTTCAGGCGGGCTTCTAGGCTGTCCATCCCGACGTTTTTCTGATATACTGCCGGAAGAAAATACAGCTATCCGGAGGACTCTTTCCATGATCTATATTATCCGCCACGGGCAGACCGAACAGAACAACCGCAAACTTCTCGCCGGGCACGGTGACTATCTCCTCAACCAGGCCGGTATTGATCAGGCCATGGAGGCCGGACGCTGGTTTGCTTCCCGCAGCATCCGTTTTGACGAAGTATATTCCAGTCCCCTGCGTAGAGCGCTGGACACGGCAGACTATGTTGCCCCGGGCATACCCGTGACAATCGACAACCGTCTCATTGAGATGTGCTTCGGCCCCTACGAGGGGATGGATCTGACGAAACCCCTTCCCGAGGTGGTCACCTTCTTTCAGGATTTTGAGCACAACCCTGCCCCCGAGGGGATGGAAACGCTGGCCAGCGTGACGGCCAGGCTTGGTTCGCTTCTGGAAGAACTGAAGGAAAAAGCGGACAGGAATATTCTCCTGTCCACTCATGCGATCGCAATGAAGGGCGCGCTGACCTGGCTGAACAGAGGCTGCGGTGAGAGCTTCTGGCCGAAGTTTATCGACAACTGTGCTGTTTATACCACCGAGCCTGGCCGCGACGGTGTCTATACCCCGCCGGTGCAAATCCGCTGAGACTGCAGAGCGTCAGCGGGTTCTTCCCCAAACTGCTCAGAGAATATCGATCTGGCAGCTTCTCATCGTCTGCAAAGCGGCTTCATGCAGGGCAGGCGTCACCCCGGCGCAGCATGCAGCGTCCACTGCAATCGGCACATCCGGGAAGTGCGCCTTCAGGATCAGAGCATTGCTGACCACGCAGATATCCGTGCAGAGGCCGATCAGCTCAATGGAAAAGCTGTCGCCGTCTGCCACCTCCGCCATCAGGTGCGGCAGAGAAGTCGAGCCGAAGGTGTATTTCTGCACCTTGATGTGGGAGAAGTCCTCCATCAGCTCGCCGACTCTCTCTTCCAGCTCCCACCCCGGTGTTCCGTAGATACAGTGCGGCACCGGGAGTTTTTTTCCTTCCGCGGTATCCAGATAGTCTTCGAAATGGGTATCATAGGTGACAAAGATATCGCCGTCAAAATTGCGGATCTTTTCCAGAACAGCCGGGACGATTGCCTGTGCTTCGGGTGTCCCGAGGGAGCCATCGACAAAGTCTTTCTGCATATCCACAACTACAAGGAATTTTCTCATCCTTTTTCTCTCCTTTTAAAACCGCCCGGGATGCACACTGCACCCCGGGCGGAACAGGTAATCTCCGGATTATGCCGGAAGATTTGTCAGCCGAAGCTGATCAGATATCGTGGCAGACCTTGCCCGGGTTCAGGATGCCGTCCGGGTCAAAGACCTTCTTGATGGCGCCCATCAGGCCGTAAGCGGTCTCGCCCACGGAATCACGCAGGTACTCTTTCTTGGCATGGCCGATGGCGTGCTCACCGGAGACCTGGCCGCCGAATTCCTTGCACTTGGCATAGCAGGCATCCATGACCGGCTTGCTCTTTTCGAGGAACTCTTCTCTCTCCATCTCATTGGAGCAGACATAGATATGCAGGTTGCCGTCGCCCGCGTGGCCGAAGGAACGGATACGCATCTTGTGCTCGTCGCCGACTTCATGCACATAGTTCAGGAAGTCCGCAATCCGCTCGACCGGGACAACAACGTCCATTTCGTCCATGATCTTGGTGTCTGCCTCAATGGCGGTCAGGAACGCGCTGCGCGCAGCCCAGACCTTCTCCTTGCGGCTGGAGTCGACAACCAGGACATCATAGGCGCCGGTCTCTTCGGCAACTTCCGCCAGGCCGAACATCTTCTGCTCAAGCTGCTCTTCGTTGTCGCCTACGCAGGTGACCAGAATATAGGCACCCGCTTCCATGCCGTTGACAACAGGCGGGAAGGCTTCTTCACCGGTGAAGGCAGCCGAGGAATCGACGATGTCTCTCTCCATGAACTCGATGGACTGGGGATCCAGGCCGGCCAGCTTCACCTTCGGCACAGCAGCGATAGCGGATGCGACGTCGGCATAGGGCACGATAAAGCTCATATCCATCTTCGGTGCGGGAACCAGCTTCATGGTGAGCTCTGTGATGATGCCCAGAGTACCCTCGGAGCCGATCATCAGGTGAACCAGGCTGTAGCCGGAGCTGGTCTTGCAGACCGTCTTACCGATTTCCATCACTTCGCCGCTGGGCAGAACCACTGTCAGGGCGAGGACATAGTCACGGGTCGTGCCGTATTTCACAGCGCGCATGCCGCCCGCGTTTGTGCTTACGTTGCCGCCGACCGTACCGGTCTTCTCACCGGGATCTGGCGGATACATCAGGCCGTGAGCAAGTGCATCGGCTGCGAGGGTCTGCAGCAGGACGCCCGGCTGAATATGCACGGCCAGGTTATTCAGGTCATAGGAGAGGATCTCATTCATCTGGCTGGTGCACAGAACAATGCCGCCGCA
This sequence comes from Oscillospiraceae bacterium, assembly GCA_902795885.1. Taxonomy (GTDB): domain Bacteria; phylum Bacillota; class Clostridia; order Oscillospirales; family Oscillospiraceae; genus Limivicinus. Next base: position 4,694 of record CADBNC010000024.1, on the reverse strand, counting down.
CAGAGGAACGCAGCCGCCAACGAGGCCTGTGCCGGAACCGCGAACCGTTACGGGAATCTTGTTGGCGCTGGCCAGCTTCATGATTTTGGAGACCTCTTCCGTGCTCTTTACGAAGACCAGCGCGTCCGGCATATGCTTGCCGTACAGCGGCATCTCGTCACGGCTGTAGTCCTCGCCGATGGCGTCGCCTGTCAGGCAGCGGGCATCGCCGACAATTGCCTTGAGCTGTTCAATCAGCTCCGGGGTGAGTTTGTTATACTCTGCCATTTTTCATTTCTCCTTAACATATTAGATTTGCTACTTTTTAACTTCATTTCAATGAGAGCTACTTCATTGAAAATATGTACATATTAACGGGGCGATTATTCGCTGACGATTACCGAAATGCCGTTCGGGATGACCGTGATGCTCTTCTTGCCCATGGCCTTCGCCATCGCAATGGCCTCGTCCAGAGACGCCGCATAGGTCATCTTCATCTCCTCGACCATGGTCTTCAGCTCAGGCCGCGTAACCATGATGACCTTGAACTTCTTCATAATGCGCGCCATGATCTGGCTCTCCCACTGATCCGGAACCGTCTTGTCCTGCGGGGTGGCCATGATGTCTTCATAGAGCTTCTCAACATTCTCGCAGTCACGCAGTGTCTCGTAGAAGGCCTGGCCTCCATGTCCGTCAGCGCACTCGACGCAGTCGATAATCACGCCGCCGGGATTGCAGGTTGCTTCTGCCGCGCTCATGCTCTTGGCGCACTGATAGATGTTCTGATCCAGTGGTGCGCCTCCGTTGGAGGTGATGACGATATCGGCATAGGCAGGCTTTACCTTCGCATAGCTCAGCAGGAAATCGCAGCCGGCGCGGTGCGCGGTGACGTAATTGCCCGCAAAGGCAGCGACTGTCTTCTTGTCCTCATCGATCACAACGTTCACGATGTAGGCCAGCTTCGCAAACTTCGCCGCGGCGACCATATCCTCATGCATGGGGTTGCCGTCCAGCTTGCCCGTGCGGGATTTGTCGCTGTCAATGAAGCGGCTGCAGTGGTTGCCGAGAACCGTGACCTGGTCGCAGACCCCGGGCAGCACACTCTTGCGGCCGCCGGAAAATCCGGCAAAGAAATGCGGCTCAATAAAGCCTTCGGAGATCAGCAGATCAGCCCCGGCGGCGACCTTGTCAATCACGCAGGGAGCGCCTGAAGGCAGGATGCCAACCTGGACATTGCTTTCGGCATTGCGGCAGTCATGGATCACAATCCTGCTCTGCTCGTAAATCTCATCCCCCAGTTTGCCGCGAAGCTCAGCCTCCGTGGTGGGGCGGTGGAAGCCCGTCGCAACCAGGAGCGTAATCTCAATATCCGGGTTGCCTTCCTTCAGCTCAGCAAACATATTGGGCAGGATATCCTTGCTCGGCACAGGGCGCGTATGGTCAGAGATAATGATCACACAGTTCTTCTTGCCTTTTGCCAGTTCGCAGAGACGCGGGCTGTCAATGGGGTGCTCCATGGCGGCTTTTACAATCGAAAGCCCGTCTCCTTCGGCCTTGAGCTCGCCGATCCGGGAAGTCAGTACGCTTGCACCCGTTTCGTCAAACTCAATAACTGTCTTCCCATATGGTATTTCAATCATAGCAGATCTCTCCCTTACATTTTAAATTACAGGTTCACAGCGGGGCCCCTCAGGGCATACCAACCCCATCCCCGCAGTCTGAAGTTATCATATCACACAAATTGCACAAAAACAATGGATATTTTTGCTAATTCAAATGATAATTTTGTGGCACTTTCCAAAAACAGCATATTATCGTTTCAAACCTTTTACAAACGGCACAGATCCCTCGCCGGTAAATTGTGAATAGTTTATGAATTATCAAACTAATCGCCTTTTTACACAAGAACCAATGTTTGGTTTTGTGCATTTTGTATATATATTAAAAAATTTCATCTGTTAAATTAATAATTTTTGGGTATTATTACCATTTTTTGTTGCATTTGCCTTTTCCTGTGCTATAATAAAATTTGTCGAAAGGCCGCCCGGCGGGCAACCGGCGGTCAACAAAAAACTGTTATTGGGAGGACTAAACATGTATGCACTGATTGCTGCCGTCCCCATCCTGCTAACCGTCGTTCTGATGGTCGGCTTCGGCTGGGGGGCAAAGAAGGCACTGCCCGTATCATGGTTCGTGGCGTGCCTCGTCGCTCTCATTGTGTGGAAGCAGAATATAATTGCGATTCTGTCTTTCTCCATCAGCGGCGCTCTCAGCTCCGTCGACGTTCTGTTCATCGTCTTCGGCGCTATCCTGATTATGAACACCCTGAAGCACTCCGGTGCTGTCACCGCCATTCAGCGTGTGTTCCACACCATCTCTCCTGACCGCCGTGTTCAGGCCGTCATCGTCGGCTTCATCTTCGGCGCGTTCATCGAAGGTGCTGCCGGTTTCGGTACGCCTGCCGCTCTGGCCGGCCCGCTGCTCATCAGCCTTGGCTTCCCGCCGCTGTGCGCCGCCATCGTTGCGCTGATCTACAACTCCGTTCCTGTCTCCTTCGGTGGTGTCGGCACCCCGACCCATGGTCTGACAACGGTTGTTTCCCAGCAGGTTCAGGCCCTCGGCATTGAGCCCGAAACCTTCAAGTTCGTACTCTCCCGGTTCACGGCCATCGGCCATGCCACCGCCTGCCTCTTCATCATCTGGATTGCCCTGATGATCATGTGCAAGCACTTCGGCAAGAACCGCTCCGCGAAGGAAGCCTTCGGCGCAATGCCCTTTGCGATCTTCGTGGCTGTTGTGTTTGACTGCTTCTATCTGTTCTTCGCTCTGGTCTTCGGTGCTGACTTCCCGACCCTGATCGGCGCTATCTGCACGCTGTTTATTGCCATCTTCGCCGCCCAGAAGGGCTTCCTGATGCCAAAGGAGATCTGGGACTTTGACAAGCGTGAAAACTGGGATAAGTCCTGGCTGAGTCTGCAGGAAGTCAAGGCAGACAAGGATAACGGCATGAGCGCCACCCTCGCCTGGACGCCTTACGTCCTGATTGCCGCCATCCTGGTTCTCACTCGTCTTCCGATGCTCCCGATCAAGGCATGGCTCAACTCTCACTGCATCGTTGCCATCAACAACATCCTTGGTGTTCAGGGCAGCAACTGGGCCTGGAAGGTTGCCAATAACCCCGGTCTGATCCCGTTCCTGCTGATCGTCTTTGTCACCTTTGCGATCCACAAGGTCAACGGCGAGACCATCAAGGAGATCTTCAAGGACACCTGGAATCAGGTCACCGGTGCGTTCATCGCCCTGATCTTCGGCTGCGCGATGGTTTATATCTACCGCAACACCACCACGATGGCAAATCTGCCCGCAGGCCTGCAGGCAGTCCAGGAAAGCCTCGGTGCCACTTCCACCCCGACCATGCTGCTGGTAATGGCAAAGGCCCTGGCCGATCTGTTCTCGAGCGCCTACATCATCATTGCTCCGCTGATTGGTGTGCTCGGTGCCTTCATGTCCGGCTCGAACACGGTTTCCAACACGCTGTTCGCTTCGCTGCAGTTTGAGACCGCATCCCTGATCGGCATCTCCCCGCTGATCATCTGCGCCATGCAGAATATCGGCGGTGCCGCCGGCAACATGATCTGCGTCAACAACGTTGTTGCTGCCTGCGCCACCACCGGCACGCTCGGCAACGAAGGCAAGATCATCAAGATCAACATTGTTCCCTGCCTGATTTACTGCCTGATTACCATTATCGTGCTCGGTGTCATCTGCATTCTGATGATGCATCTCGACCCGCTGAACATGGCAGTTCTTTCCGCTCATTAATAAACGGAATAGCCAAAACGCGTTGTATACGGCTTATCGTATATAATACAATACCGTAAACGAGGCGGTGCAGTAACTCACTGCACCGCCTTTTAAAACAGACAAAACAGGAAGCCCGTATACCAGAAGGAGGAAACCATGGATAAAAAACTTCCCCTTGCCCTGAAGGTCAATGATCTTGACAATGTTGCCACTGTCTTCTCCAACGAGGCTGTCAGCGGCTGCGAGGTCGAGATTCGCGACAAGAAGGGCAACAGCTACACCCTGCAGATTCACGGTGATATTCCCTACGGCCACAAGGTCGCCCTGCGGGATGTTCATGTCGGTGAAGATATCATCAAATACGGCGAGAGCCTCGGCGTAGCAACTCATGAAATTGTGACCGGCGACTATGTTCATGTGCACAACCTGGATTCCAAGCGTGCGCGCGGCGACTGGGAGGAATAAAAATGGATTTTTGGGGATATATTAGAGAAAACGGCAAAGTCGGTGCGCGTAACTATGTGGCTGTCATCCCGACCGTTGTCTGCGCCGCTGAGGCCGCCCAGGCCATCAGCAACAGTGTAAGCGGCTGCATCGCCTTCCTGCACCATCAGGGCTGCTGCCAGTTACCGCCTGACCTCGAGCGCGTTACCGACACCCTGATTGCCCTTGGCTGCAGCCCGAATGTGGGTGCGGTTCTGCTTGTCAGCCTCGGCTGCGAGGGCACGGATGTTGACCGCCTCATGAACACCATTGCCGCCACAGGCAAGCCCATTGATATGGTCCGCATCCAGGAAGACGGCGGCATTTCCTCCGCCATCGCACTCGGCATTTCCAAGGCCAAGGCGCTTGCGGCAAAAATCTCTACTCAGCATCGTGAAAAGGTGGATATTTCCAACCTTGTCATGTCT
>CADBNC010000023.1 GCA_902795885.1 Oscillospiraceae bacterium | reverse complement strand
TTAACATGGTTCAATCGCTTTCTGTTTTGGGAAGTACCGGCTCGATTGGCCGGCAGACACTTGCGGTGGCAAAACACCTCGGCCTGCGCGTTGCGGCTTTGACGGCAAACCGGCAGGTCGATCTGCTGGAGCAGCAGGCCAGATTCTTTCATCCGGAGTTTGTTGCCGTCTATGAAGAGGATGCGGCCAGACAGCTGAAAACAGCCCTCGCAGACACGGATATCCGGGTTGGCAGCGGGCTGGAGGCTGTCACGGAGGCTGCCTCTCTGCCTGCCTCGGACTGCGTTGTCACAGCGGTGTCAGGTGCAATCGGCCTGCAGCCGACGCTGGCGGCCATCCGGGAGAAGAAGAGAATCGGGCTTGCCAATAAGGAGACCCTGGTCTGCGCAGGTGAGCTTGTCATGCAGAAGGCAAAGGAGGCGGGGGCCGAGATTGTCCCCGTGGATTCCGAGCACTCGGCCATCTTCCAGTGCCTGTCCGGCCGGAAGGAAGGGGAGCTGAAGAAGATCCTGCTGACATGCTCGGGCGGGCCCTTCCTGGGCAAGACGCTCACGGAGATGGCCGATATCCGGCCGGAGCAGGCACTGAAGCATCCCCGCTGGAACATGGGGGCGAAAATCTCCATCGACAGCGCGACGCTTATGAACAAGGGGCTGGAGTTTATCGAAGCCATGCGGCTCTTTGGCGTGGGCCCGGATGATATCGATGTGGTGATCCACCCGCAGAGCGTGATCCATTCGATGGTTTCTTTGGTTGACGGGACAGTGATCGCCCAGATGGCGGTTCCGGATATGGGCCTTCCGATTCAGTATGCCCTGACCTGGCCTGACCGCTGCGCGTCGGAATTTGCCTCGCTGGACTTTTACCACATGAGCGACCTGCACTTTGAGGCACCCGACCTGGTGAACTTCCCGAGCCTTGCCCTGGCCATGGACTGCGCCAGGGAAGGGGGGACGGCGCCCTGCATTATGAACGCGGCCAATGAGGTGGCGGTGCATGCCTTCCTCCGGGGCGAGGTCCGCTTTACGGATATTTACGAGATCACCCGGAAGACCACCGACAGGCTGCCTCACGGCCCGGCGTCGGATCTGGCGGTGATCCTTGAGGCCGATGGGGCCGCACGCAGATACGCACGCGAGCTTGCGGACGGGGAATACAGCAGATGAGCATCCTCTATATTCTCCTGGCCATCCTGATTTTCGGCGTGTTGATCGCAGTACATGAGTTCGGCCATTTTATCGCGGCCAAGGCCTGCGGCGTGAAGGTCAATGAATTTGCCGTCGGCATGGGGCCGGCCCTTCTGAAAAAGCGGAAGGGCGAGACCCTCTATGCCCTGCGCACGATCCCGATCGGGGGATACTGCGCCATGGAAGGCGAAGACGATGCCTCGGAGGATGCCAGGGCATTTACAAACCAGCCTGCATGGAAGCGGATCATCATTCTGGTGGCGGGCTCCTTCAACAACTATGTTCTGGGGCTGATCGTTATTTTCTGCCTCTACCTTGGCGCGGCGGCCTTCCTTGCCCCAACGATCGCCTCCTTTATGGAGGGCTGCCCATATGAGGGGGAGAACGCCCTGCAGGTGGGAGACCGTTTTGTCAAAATCGACAACCACAGGGTCTATCAGTATTATGACGTGGGCGATTTCCTTGAGCGGGGAGACGGTGTGTATGACCTGGTCCTCCTGCGCGACGGGAAAAAGGTTGAGCTGAAGAACTTTGCCATGACACCCCGCCAGTATGAAGGCGAGAGCCAGGAATACTACGGCTTCCGCTTCGGATATGAGGAAGCGACCTTTTCGGCCAAACTGCGCAACACCTGGTACACCGCTCGTGAATTCGGCAGAATGGTCTGGATGGGGCTTTCGCAGCTGGTGCACGGGGAGGTTGGACTGAAGGATCTCTCGGGCCCTGTCGGGATCGTGGATCTGATGGCGGAGACCGGGGAGAGCGCCGAGAGCAGCTCGGACGCAATTTACAACATCCTTTATCTCGGGGCCTTTATCGCCATCAACCTTGCCATCATGAATATGCTGCCGATCCCGGCTCTGGACGGCGGGAGAGTATTTCTTCTTCTGGTCACGCTGGTGCTGCAGGCAATTCTCGGCCGAAAGCCGGATCCCAAATATGAAGGGGCAATCCACGCGGCCGGAATGGTGCTCCTACTTGCTCTGATGGCTGTGATCATGCTCAGTGATATTGTGAAAATCGTGCAGGGCTGAGACGGAGCTTCTCCCGGATTCAGAAACGGCAGCCGGCACACTGCAAAATAACAGAAATGGACTGAAGAATGGAAAACGCGGAAATGAACGTAAACACAAGACGCGAAAACACGCGCGTGCTGCAGGCAGGCGCGCTGAAAATCGGCGGGGATGCACCGGTGTCGGTGCAGAGCATGTGCAACACAAAGACCTGGGACGTTGCGGCAACCGTGGCACAGATCCATCAGATGGAGCTGGCCGGCGCCGACATGGTGCGCGTGGCCGTACCGGATGAGCGCGCCGCCCTGGCGATCGACAAAATCAGGGAACAGATCAGCATCCCGCTGGTGGCGGATATTCACTTTGACTATCGTCTGGCGCTGATGTGCGCCGAGCGGGGGATTGACAAGATCCGCATTAACCCCGGAAACATCGGCGGCGAGGACAAAATCAGGGCGGTGGTGGATGCCTGCCGGCAGCGCCGGATTCCCATCCGCATCGGTGTCAATGCCGGAAGCCTTGAAAAGCGCCTCCTGGAAAAATACGGGCACCCCTGCCCCGAGGCCATGGTGGAGAGCGCGCGCGATCATGTCCGGCTGCTGGAGCAGTTTGATTTCGAAGACATCTGCATCTCGCTGAAGGCCTCGGACGTGCAGCGCACCGTAGCGGCCTACCGCATGGCGGCAGAGTGCTTCCCCTATCCGCTGCACCTAGGTGTTACGGAGACAGGCACCGCGTGGAACGGGACGATCCAGTCGGCCGTCGGAATCGGGACGCTGCTGAATGAAGGCATCGGAAACACGATCCGGGTCTCCCTCACGGCGGATCCTGTTGAGGAAGTAAAAACCGGCATCGCGATTCTGCGGGCTGCCGGGCTGCGCACCGGCGGGGTGCGCTTCATCTCCTGCCCGACCTGCGGAAGAACCGAGATCGATCTGATCTCTCTCGCCTCGGAGGTGGAAAAGAAGCTGAGCGGCCTGCAGCGCGACATCACCGTCGCCGTCATGGGCTGCGTGGTGAACGGACCGGGCGAAGCCAGGGAAGCAGACTATGGCATCGCCGGCGGCCGGGACCGCGGCCTGGTGTTCCGCAGGGGAGAAGTCCTGGGGACCTATCCCTACGAGGAGCTTCTGCCGCGCCTGATGGAGGTCATCGAAGCAGACGCGCCCGCGCAGGAAGCGGGCCCGGCCGGCGTCCATGACCGGCACTGATGGAGAGCGCGATGCCTTATCCGAATAACCATCAGCCGTTTCTCTCCGTGTTCCCCGGGTGCGCTGACTGCGCCCTGATGGCAGGCGGCCTGGAAAACGCCTCGGTCAGGGAGGTGCAGATCAGCCTCTCGGAGCTCTCCATGACGGTGAACGCCCTGTTTGCCGTCCCGGCGTCCCCGGCGGAGCTGCAGGAGCTCACCGAGCTGCTGCGGGAGGACTATGGCCTGCAGCATGTCCGCGTTGTGGACGAGACCCCGCAGAAAACAGAAAACAGCAGCCCGGTTTTTTCACAGATCCCGGGCATGAACACCACGCCTCCCAAAGGGGACGTGGTGATGGGCCGTTCCATCAAAAAGGCGCCCGTGCCCATGAACACGCTCTCGCTGGAGTCCGGTAAGGTCACGGTAGAGGGCGATGTCTTCGACGTGACCAGCCGCACGCTGCAGAAAAGCGGGGGCGCGGTGCTGTGCTTTGATATTACCGACCGGACGAATTCCATCCGGGTCAGCAGGTATCTGCGGGCCGAGGATGACCATTCCGTCATTGACAAGATCAGGAAAGGCGACCATCTGCTGATCCAGGGGGAGGTTACCTACTCAAAATACGACGATGACATGATTCTGGACCCCAGGTCGATCATGCGATCGAAGCGGAAGGTCCGCCCGGACACTGCAGAAGAGAAGCGGGTTGAGCTGCACCTGCATACCAGGTTTTCAGCTCTGGATGCGCTGACCGATCCGGAAAAGGTTGTGGAGCGGGCTGCCTACTGGGGCATGCCTGCCATCGCCGTGACGGACCATGGCGTGGCTCAGGCTTTTCCGGACATGTGGAAGGCCGGCGGAAAATACGGCGTCAAGATCATCTATGGCTTGGAGGCATACTACCTCAACGACATGGACGGAAACAGCGCCGTGATCGGGAAATCCCGTCTTCCGCTGGATACAGAGTTTGTTGCCTTTGACATTGAAACCACAGGCCTGAATGCCCAGACTGAGCGCATGACCGAGATCGGCGCCGTGATTTTCTCCGGGGACCGGGTGATCCGGGAGTTCAACACCTTCGTAAACCCCGGCAAGCCCATCCCGGCCGAGATTACAAGACTCACCGGCATCAGGGACAGTGATGTGGCGTCGGCACCCGATGAAAAGGAAGCCATGGAGATGTTCCTTGCCTTTGCCGGCGACCGACCGCTTGTTGCCCACAACGCGCATTTTGACGTGGGCTTTATGAAAGCGGCATCGAAGCGCTGCGGCCTGCGCTTTACACCCGTCTTTCTGGATACGCTGGCGCTCTCTCAGGCGCTGCTTCCGGAGCTGAAGAAATTCAAGCTGGATATCGTCTCCAATCACCTCGGGCTTCCCAAGTTCAACCATCACCGTGCCAGCGACGATGCGATGGTGGTGGCCCGCATGATGGACCGTTTCCTGCCCATGCTGCGTCAGCAGGGGGCAAAGACCCTCGACGACATCGAGACGATCTATCACAGCCTGCGAAGAACCGATGTCGCCAAAACCTGGCACATGATCCTGCTGGTCAAAAACCGGACAGGGCTGAAGAATCTCTATGAAATGATTTCCCAGTCCTATCTGAAATACTACCACCGGACGCCGATTGTGCCCAAGAGCCTGCTGCAGCAGCACAGAGAAGGCATTCTCGTGGGGTCCGCCTGCGGCATGGGCGAGCTGTACGGCGCTGTCATGCGGGGAGAGAGCGATGAAAGGCTCCGCGAAATTGCCTCGCTCTATGATTACCTGGAAATTCAGCCCATCTGCAACAATGGCTTTCTGGTGGACGACGGCCGCGTTGAATCCGAAGCGGTTCTGCAGGAATTCAACCGCAGAATTCTGCAGACGGGACGCGATCTCGGCAAGCCCGTCATTGCGGCAAGTGATGTGCACTTCATGGATCCGGAGGACGAGCAGTACCGCAGAATCCTTCAGGCGGCCAAGAAATTCTCGGACGCGGACAGAAGCTGCCCGATTTATTTCCGCACCACGGACGAGATGCTGAAGGAATTTGCCTACCTCGGTAAAGAGACGGCGCAGGAGGTTGTTGTCACCAACACACGGATGATCGCCGATATGGTGGAGGAGATCGAGCTTCTGCCCAAGGAGCTGTTCCCGCCGAAGATCGAAAACTCGGCCCAGGAGCTGAAGGAGCTCGTCTACGGGAAAATGCACCGGATTTACGGCAGCACCCCGCCCCCGCTTGTGCAGGAGCGCGTGGACACCGAGCTGAACACGATCCTCGATCATAACTATGACGTCATCTATATGAGCGCCCAGAAGCTGGTTCAGAACTCACTGGAGCACGGGTACCTGGTGGGCAGCCGTGGAAGCGTGGGCTCGTCGATGGTGGCATACATGTCCGGCATTACGGAGGTAAACTCCCTGCCGCCCCATTATGTATGCCCATCCTGCCAGTTCTCCGCCTTCCCGACGAGAGGCATCACCTGGAACCCGGGCGCCGCGGACCCGGCAGCCCCCGTGGAGGGCCTTGATCTGCCGGAGGGCAGCTTTGGCTGCGGCGCGGATATGCCGGAGAGAAACTGCCCGCTCTGCGGCACGAATATGCGAAGGGAAGGCTTCGATATCCCCTTTGAGACCTTCCTCGGCTTCCCGGGGAATGAAAAGACACCGGATATCGACCTGAACTTCTCGGGAGAATATCAGGCGAAGGCCCATAAATACACCGAAACGCTTTTCGGCTCGGACCATGTGTTCCGCGCCGGGACCATCGGCACCCTGGCGGAGAAGACCGCTTACGGATACGTGAAAAAATATCTGGAGGAGCGCGGCATCAAGGCTACCAAGGCCGAGGAAAACCGCCTCGCCCAGGGGCTGGTCGGCATCAAGCGCACCACAGGGCAGCACCCGGGCGGCCTGGTGGTTATTCCTCAGGATATGGACGTAACGGACTTCTGCCCGGTGCAGCATCCGGCGGATGACCCCAATTCCGATATTATCACAACCCATTTTGAATACCACTGCATGGAGGCCAACCTCCTGAAGCTGGACGAGCTGGGGCATGATGACCCCACGATGATCCGCATGATGGAGGATATGACGGGCGTGGACGCCAAGGAGATCCCGCTCTCCGACCCCGAGACCATGTCGATCTTTACCTCGCCGGAGGCCCTGGGCCTTCCGGACGAGGACCCCATCATCGGCAAAACCGGTACCATCGGCGTCCCGGAGTTCGGCACCGGCTTCACACGCCAGATGCTTGTGGATACCCAACCGCAGAACTTCGACACCCTGGTGCG
>CADBNC010000022.1 GCA_902795885.1 Oscillospiraceae bacterium | reverse complement strand
GGCAAACTTCAGCTTGGCACCCCAGATGCCGCCGGAGTTGGCGCAGGCGATCATGCCGGTCAGCGGGGACTTGGTCACGACCATGTAACGGCCGGAGGACGGGGAATTGGAGCCTGTCATGGGTCCGGTGATATAGACAAGCTTATTTTCCGGAGACAGCGGATCGACCGTGGCAACACCCTCATCATAGAGGATCTTGGTGCCGAGACCGCGGCCGCCGATGAACTTGTGCGCAAGCTCAAGATCGAGAGGCTCGACCTTAATCTCGCCGGTGGTCAGGTTAATGCGTGCAATTTTCTCATAATATGCGCCGCTCATAGTTTTCCCTCCTGTGTAATAAATAGTAAAAATATTGTTTTGGCAATTTTCAAACTTATGGCATATGCTTCCAGTCCGTATTATATTTTATCCCATAGAGCGCTGCAAGTTTTCAGCCGGATTTCGGTGCGAACCTGTATGAAACGGGATAAGCTGATTCAAAGTCTCCTCTGAAACCTGTGCGAAACAGCACGAAACTGAACGAAACTGAACGAAATTTCCGCGGTGCTCTCTCTTGTAAGCAGTCGGTGAAAACGGTATAATATGCCTGTTGTCATGACGTGATTTACCCTCAGAGAAGGTGTCGGAATGGAAAAAAGCAAGTCACTCTCCACGCAGGAAGTAGCTGACATCCTGCATGTAAGCAAATCCACAATCTACGAGCTGATTCGGCGCGGTGAGATCAATTCCTACAAGGTTGGGCGCAAGGTCCGGTTTACGCAGGATGATGTGGACGCGTATATTGCCCGCTCGCGTCACGAGCAGAGCGTGCAGCCGGTGCGCCGGCTGGAAGTAAACAGCAGTCTTCTCCACCCGGCTGACAGCCGCGGCGAGGGGATCGTGATCTCCGGTCAGGACGTTGTGCTGGATATTCTGGCTAACCATCTTCATCAGCGCGGCATTCTTGCCCAGCGCTGCTATCTGAACAGCTTTGAAGGGTTGCTTGCTCTTTATGAGGGGAAAAGCAATGCTGCTGCCTGCCATCTGTATGACGCGGAAGAGAAGCAGTTCAACACGCCTTTTGTCAAAAAGCTTCTGCCCGGCGTATCCGCGGTTCTTGTCAACATCACATACCGGGCGCAGGGCTTTTATGTGGCCGCCGGCAATCCAAAAGAGATCCGCGGCTGGCGGGATCTCGCCCGGAGAGATGTTTCCATCCTCAACCGCGGGGTCGGCTCAAGCGCGCGCATTCTGCTGGACGGGCAGCTGCACAGGATGAAACTGGACGGGAATGAAATCCGCGGCTATGACCGCGAAATGCGTTCTCACCTGACCATGGCGGCAGCCATTGCCGGAGGCGAAGCGGACCTTGCCATCGGCACCGAACGTATTTCCCGTCAGATCGAAGGTCTCGATTTCATCCCTCTGCTGGAGGAGCGCTTTGATCTCGTGCTGCGCAGATCCTTTCTCGAAAGCGAAGCCGGTGAAAAGCTGCTGATGATCCTCCGGTCCGATGTTTTCCGGAAGGAGCTTCAGCACCTCTCAGGCAACGACTATCGGGATATGGGAAAAATCATGGCGGAGGTATAAACCATGCTGCAGGTAAAGACGCCGGAGGAAGTTCTGGCGCTGATCAAAAAGGAATTTACGCCCCTTTCGGACTGCACCGAACTCGTCCCCTTTACCGGGGCACTTGGCCGGGTGCTGGCAGAGGACATCGCCGCTGAAGAATATGTTCCGGATTTTGACCGTTCGACTGTTGACGGTTATGCCTGCCGCGCTTCAGATACCTTTGGCTGCTCGGATGCCATCCCCGCGATTCTGAATCTTGCGGGCGAGGTGCGTATGGGTTCAGCCGCGGGCATAAAGCTTCCCCGGGACAGCTGTGTCTACGTGCCTACAGGCGGAGCAATACCCGAGGGGGCTGACTGCGCCGTTATGCTGGAATACACCGAGGATTACGGGGACGGAACCATCGGTATCATGAAACCCGGCGCACCGGGCATGAATCTGATCTATCGGGGAGATGATGTCTTCCCCGGCAAGGTCGTTCTCAAGGCAGGCAGGCTGCTCACCCCGCAGGATATCGGGGCACTCGCCGCCATCGGCCGGATGCAGGTTCCGGTACAAAGAAAGCTTCGCGTCGCCGTAATCTCCACCGGAGACGAGCTTGTCCCTCCCGAACAGGATCCCGGTCCAGGCCAGGTGCGCGATGTGAACAGCCCTCTGCTTTGCGCACTTCTTGAGGATTTCGGCGCCGAGCCTGTTCACTTTGGCATCGTGGTGGATGACAAGGACCTGCTTCGGGAAAAAATGGAAGCAGCCGTCCGCGAATGTGATGCGGTTATTCTCTCGGGCGGCAGCAGCGTTGGCGTGAAGGACGCAGCCTGCCAGATTATCGAGAGCATGGGCACGCTTCTCCTGCATGGCATTGCCATCAAGCCCGGCAAGCCCACGATCATGGGAAAGGCCGGGAACAAGCCTCTGGTTGGTCTCCCCGGCCATCCGGTTGCGGCATTTTTTGTGGCAAAGCTCTTTGTTCTGCCGCTTCTTGCCCGCCTTGAGGGAAGAGAGCTGCACCGCTATCCGGCAAGGGCGCGGATGACAGAGAGTCTGAACGCCAATCATGGCCGCATGCAGGTTAACGCCTGCCGGCTGATATCCTCCGACACCGGCCTCACTGCCGTGCCTGTCCGCTCAAAATCCGGGCTGATCACCCAGCTCGCCGGGGCGGATGGATATCTGATCATCGAGCGCGACCGCGAAGGTCTCGACAAAGGCGCCGAGGTGGAGGTCTGCCTGGACTGAGTCTGCATCTCTCTGATTATATTCACTGAAATCGTTATACATTGCTTTTGTATATGGAAAAGGAACGGTGATGGAAATGGCTTTTACCTATCTGACTAATATTCCGCTGGATCAGGCAAGGAAAGAGTACCTTGCAGTGCTCGCGGAGCAGGGCTTCGCCGCGCGAACCGAGCGTATCGCGGTTCGGGACAGCTTTGGCCGCCTTACAGCCCGGGCAGTTTATGCTCATATCAATGCCCCCCACTATGCCTGCAGTGCCATGGATGGCATCGCCCTCATGGCAAAGGACAGCTTCGGTGCGACGGAAACCACGCCTGTTACCCTGCTGGAAAATCAGTTCACTGTGGTTGACACGGGTGACCCGATTCCGGAAAACTGCGATGCCGTTATCATGGTGGAGGAACTTGTGAAAAACGAGGACGGGACTATCACCATCCACGCCCCTGCCGCCCCCTGGCAGCATATCCGCCAGATTGGGGAGGATATCTGCGCCGGTGAGATGATTCTGCCTGGTTTCATGGAAGTGACCCCTTCTGCCATCGGCGCGATGATTGCCGGCGGCGTGATGGAGCTGGAGGTTCTCGCAAAGCCAGTGGTTGGCATTATCCCCACCGGGGATGAGATTGTCCCTCCCTGCGAAAACCCAAAGCCCGGCGACATTCTGGAATTCAATTCCTCCATCTTCTCCGCCATGCTCTCCTCATGGGACGCCGAACCCAGAACCTATCCCATCGTACCGGACCGCTATGACGAAATCCGCGGGATGCTGCAGAAGGCTGCCTGCGAGTGTGACATGGTCATCCTGAACGCCGGCTCCTCCGCCGGCAGAGACGATTATTCCGCCAGAGCGGTGGAAGAGGTCGGGCAGGTACTGTATCACGGCATCGCCATCAAGCCGGGAAAGCCTGCAATCCTTGGTTATAAGGACACGGTACCGATTCTTGGCGTGCCCGGATATCCGGTCTCCGGCATCATCGTGATCGAGGAATTGCTTCGCCCGCTGATCGACTGCTGGTATGGCCGCGAAAATGACCGTGCCAGCCGTACAAGCGCCAGGCTTACGAGGCAAATCGTTTCGGGCCTGAAATACCAGGAATATGTGCGCGTGCGCATGGGCTATGTTGGCAGTGACCTGATGGCTTCCCCGCTTCCGCGTGGCAGCGGCGTGGTCTCGTCCTTCATGAAGGCAGACGGACTTGTTGTTGTCCCGCAGGGAACCGAGGGCTACACCGCGGGCGAATCAGTCCGGGTGCGTCTGCTGACAGAAAAGCAGCGTCTGAAAAACACCCTCGTAGTTATCGGAAGCCATGACCCGCTGCTCGATGAAGTAGCTGATATGATCCATCGCAACGACCGCCGTCTCTATCTCTCCTCCGCGCATGTCGGCTCGATGGGCGGTATTATGGCCGTCCGGCGCGGAGAGGCCCACGCGGCCGGAATCCATCTGCTGGATACCGAGACGGGTGAATACAACCGCAAGTATATTAAGAAATACTTCCCTCACGGCGAGGTTTATCTTGTGCGCTGCGTCGGACGCCAGCAGGGTCTGATGCTGCAGAGCGGCAACCCTCTGGGAATCCAAAGCTTTTCCGACATCACCAGGAATGGCGTTCGCTATGTGAACCGGCAGAAGGGCTCGGGCACGCGCATTCTTGCCGACTATCTCTGCGAGAAGAACGGCGTCGACCCTGCGCAGGTATACGGCTATGACCGGGAAGAGATGACCCACAACGCCGTGGCCGTTCAGATTGCCGAAAACAGCGCAGATGCGGGGATGGGTATTTTCTCTGCAGCGAAGCTCTACGGGCTGGACTTTCTGCCCATCTGCGTGGAGGAATACGACCTGCTGATCCCCGGGAAGGTCTGGCACACCACCATGGTCCGGCAGCTGATCGCGACGCTGAAGAGCACGGAGTTCCGGGAGAGAATTGAAGCCATGGGCGGCTATACGCTCGACCGACCGGGTGAAATCATCGACGTCTTCTGATCCGTCCTGAAGCAGCACCGGCATCGCGCCGGTGCTGCTCAGCTATAGCGCAGTTCGTACAGTTTCATGCAGTTTGGCACATTTAGCGCAAAACGCATTGAAAAACGAACTGCACGATGCTAAAATACAACACATCTGAAAACGCTTTTGAAAGCGGTGGACGAGCCTCTTTCCCAAGGCAGAACCGGTGCAGAGTTCCTGCATCTGCTTTGCTGTGGAGAGAGGATTTTTTGTTTGGAGGAGAAACCATGAAGAAAACACTTTCCCTGTTGCTGGCCCTTGTTATGGTCTTTGGTCTGGCTGCCACAACGGCCTTTGCAGATGCCGCTGAAGAGACCGATGCCCTTGTTGTCGACACCTGCATCCTGAAGGAAGCCGATGACAACATGATCAACAACTATACCCTGCTGGCTGTGAATCCCGAGGCTCCCTTCGTTGATGCCGACGGCAATGCAGTCGAAGATGTGCAGCTGAACACGGTCGGCGCTGCCGCCCTGATCAACTGGCTGCTCTCCGAGGAGGGTGAGGATCTTGCCGCAAACTTCGGTTTTGAAGAATACGGCGAGTATCTGTTCTATCTGAAGGAAGACCGCCCTGTTTCCGAGGCTGAGATTCCCGAGGCCACCGAAGAGACCAAGCTTATCCGTCTTTCCACCACCACATCCGTGAACGACTCCGGTCTTCTGGGCTACCTGCTGCCGATCTTCGAAGAGAAGTACGGCTATGAGGTTGAGGTCTATTCCGCCGGTACCGGCAAGTCCATTGCCAATGCCAAGATGGGCAACGCCGACCTGATCCTCGTCCATGCGAAGAAGCAGGAAGAAGCCTTTGTTGAGGATGGCTTTGCCTACACGCTGGAAGGCATGGAATCCGAGCGCATGACCTATATGTATAACTACTTCGTGCTGTGCGGCCCCTCTGCGGATCCTGCAGGCGTGAAGGACGCTGAGGATGTTCTCGCTGCCTTCAAGGCCATTGCCGACGGCAAGTATACCTTTGTCTCCCGCGGTGACGGTTCCGGCACCCACACGAAGGAACTCTCCCTCTGGCCGGAGGATCTGGGCATCACTGCAGAGGCCGATTCCTTCAAAGATTATACCGACTGGTATATCTCTGCGAACGCCGGCATGGGCGCATGCCTGGTTATGGCCGAAGAGATGGGCGCCTATATTCTGATGGACAAGGCCACCTTCCTCACCTTCGTTGCAAACGATGGTGTGATGGGTTGATTCTTTCCCACGTTTGAAGTATGATAACAGCCACGGGTTCTTCCCGTGGCTGATTTTCAGTTTACAGATCTTTCTGCTGAGGTACATATGGGTTCTTCCATTCAAAAAGCCATCGAACTGATCCTCTCCGGCGACAG
>CADBNC010000021.1 GCA_902795885.1 Oscillospiraceae bacterium | reverse complement strand
GGCCGAGATCCACAGCGTATAGTCCGCCAGACGCGAGAGATCAAAGCCATGGTACCCGAGACGGCGGTTAAAATAGACCCCGGCATCGTAGCCGGCACGCTCGATGGTGCGGCAAAAGGCCACGGCACAGTCGGTAAGCGACTGCTCATTCAGGTTGTCTGTCCTGGCGCCGCCTTCTTCGATTTTCTCCCAGTCGAAGATGACCGGCAGATTCACCCGGAAGCCCTGCAGATGCTCGATGACAAACTCGGCCTCCTCGATGGCTTCACTCACGTTTGTGGCCTGGGAGAAGAAATACACCCCCGTGTCCAGCCCGGCCGCCGCAGCGCCGGCAATGTTCTGCTCATACCACGGGTCGAGGAAAAGCCCACCCTCGGTGTAGCCCCGATAGCCCAGACGGACATAGGCAAAATCAATTTCGGAGGAAGCCAGCGACCAGTCCACACCCCACTGATGCTCTGAGACATCGATACCGGTTTCCACACGGTAATCGCTGCCGGTATAGACCGGGCGGCCGGTGTCGTTCCGGAAATCCTTTTCCGTCAGATTGGAAACCGGGACGTTTTCCCAGGGGGTGATCCAGATCATGTCGAAACCATCGTTCAGATAGACCTGGCCGGCGTGCTCGTCGACGGGCTTTGGCAATGCCATGCGGATAATCGCGACCAAAGCAATAATCAATAAGGCTGCGACCAGAATATAGGTGAGGATTCCACTTCTTCTCATAATTAAACCATGTGCCTCCCGGGATATCAGTTGGGGGGTGTGTCCGCCGGAGCGCTTTTCCATTTGACGGATTTTCCAATATCTATTATAATACAGAAAACTGATGAGAAGCAAGAGAAAACAGGAGAGAAGCAAATGGTAAAGCGGCATCTGTTTATCAGCGGACCGGCATTCAGCGGGAAAAGCCGCCTGATCCGGGAGTGCCTCGGCGAACGCATGCGCTATGCAGGCGGGTTCTGCACGGAGCTGAGCAGCGCGCCGGACGGAGGGCTTCTGGGCTGCTCGATGCTGCCCACGGCGATGGCAGCCGGGGAAGAGGGCTTTGAGAAGGAGCTTTTCATCGATCTGCGGAAGACGCCGGTCGGCCACGACAACGAGGTCTTCCGGCACACGGGCGTGCGCCTGCTGGAAGAATCGCTTTACTATCCCTTTGCGGTGCTGGATGAAATCGGCGGGATGGATCTGATTATTCCGCAGTTTCGCGTAAGTCTGGATGCACTTCTGGTGACGCAGCTGCCGATCCTGGGTGTGGTGAAGTCCCTGGAGGAGAGCGAGAATCTGCGGCAGATGCTGGGCCCGGGGGAGAGGTTCCACGAGTTCAGCCTGCGGCTGCATCAGATGCTGGATATGAACGAAAACACCGAGGTTCTCCGCTTTGAGGGGGACGCGGCAGAGGCCTGCGGCGATGCCGTGCGCGAATGGGTGGAGACCTGGACCGCCGGCGGCTGGCAATAGGCAGGCGGAGAGAGCCAAACGGCAAAGAGAGGCGGGGGAGACGCTTGAATCAGAAAGAAATAAAAAAGGCGGAAAGCCAGGGCATCCAGGCAAAGGCTGAGGACGAAAAGACGCTTCCGCCCGGATATCATATACACGCGGACGGTACCGTGCACTGCCATACCCACGCAGGGGACGGAGAGAAGCTGGAATTTGGCCACAGCCACGGCCATGCCCATACGCACACGCAGACCAAGCAGGTGGTCAACCGCCTGGCGAGGGCAATCGGCCATCTGGAATCGGTTAAGGCCATGGTAGAAAACGGCAGAGACTGCACGGAGGTGCTGATCCAGCTGGCCGCTGTGCGCTCAGCCCTGACAAGCACCGCAAAGGTGATCTTGAAAGACCATATGGAGCACTGCCTGATGGATGAGGAGAACGACGCCGAGGCGCAGCTCCTCGCGCTGAACGAAGCGATCGACAAGTTCATGTAAGGAAAACAGCATATAAAAATAGCTACACCCTCCGGAAATCCGGAGGGTGCCCGCTTGTGCCGTGCCGGCCCATAGGTAACCTGCACAGAAGAGCAGGTGGGTTGCCTAAGTTCTGTTTCGCTGCTTCCAACTTCCGGGGTGAACCGGGAGGCCTGCAATCCGCAGACTCAAATCGGCATCCCTTATAAGAGATGTGGGTTTCATGGGCCGCAAAATCCATCAGGATTACACGGACACAGCAGAAAAACTGTTCTTGTTATTCTTCGGTTTCGTCTTCCTCGTCCTCATCACCATAGAGGAAAACCATGAAGCGCTCATAGACATCCTGCAGCTCGTCATCATCATCGATGGACTCAAAATAGATGGAGCCGTCTTCTTCCATAATCTCGCGCAGGAGAACAAAGCCATAATCCGGATCCTCCGGATCAAGCTCCGCCGGAAGGAAGAGGGTATAGCTCTGGTTGTTATAGTCCATCCGGTCTACAACTTCCATCACAAACTCTTCCCCGTCATCGGCAACGATCGTCACCTGTTCGGGGCCGAATGCATCGCTCATCTTTCTTCCTCCTGTTCAGCAGTTCTTTCTTTGCCTCTATTCTACCGCATTCGGGGAAAGAAATCAATAGAATATAACAGAAAAGGTCAGAAAACCGCAGAAAACTAATCAGCGCTGTTCGTTTACATACAGGTTTGCCTTGCTCTGGATCAGGCGGCAGACTTCATCCAGGCTCTTCTGGTCGGTGTAGAAGGCCGGAACCTGCTCCTGCACGATAGAGGTGATGCTGGTGTCATAGTTGGCAATGCGGGTGCAGCTTTCAACCGTGGAGATCAGGGTGTCCGCCTGCTCCTGCGTCATGGCGTAGACGAACTGCTCCTGGCCGTTTTCGTCCACATAGCCGCCGCGCGGGATCTGGATCTTCTCACCGTTTTCATCCAGCATCACATTGCCCGAGGCATCCTTGCGGTACATGGGGGTCATCATCTCTTCCACCTTGCTCTGGAAAACCCTGCGGTTTACCGGGATGGAGTAGACGGATTTCTGCGCGTCGTCGGTCAGCATGCTGCGGATAAAGGCCCAGGCGGCATCCTTGTCGGAACAGTTTTTGCTGATGGCGAAGCCGTTGTCCATCTGCAGGATGTTCCCGACGCCTTCAGACACAGGCCAGCCAATGCAGGTTGCCTTTCCGCCGAGGTTCGTGTCGTTCCAGAGGACGGAGTCAATGCTGTAGAGAGAAGTCCGGGTGAGCATCTGCCGCCCCTGCTTGAGAAGCTCCTGGGTGGACTCATTGACCTCATGCTCATCCCAGTTATAGTCCGCGGGGAAGGATTTGGTGAATTCGAGCAGCTGCTTGAATTCGTCGGTTTCAAAATTGACCGTGCCGGTGCTCCAGTCCACAAAGCGGTCGATATTGGCCGAGAGCAGCGCGTTGAGCACCATGTCCCGGGTAATATAGGGCTCCATGGGGCTGCAGTCCTCGGGCATCTTCGCGAGGGCTTCATAGAAATCGTCATAGGTCCAGCCGGGCTCATCGCCGACGATGCTGGCTGCACCCATCAGGGTCTCCACCGAGAAGCTGGGGACAATCTGGAAGAGCTTTCCGTTTACCTCAAGGGCCTGCAGCACGTTGGGGAAGAGATCCTCCCGGCTCAGTGCCGGGTCGGCATCGAGGTAGGGATAGAGATCCTCCAGCAGACCCTTTGCCGCGAGCTGCCGATAGGGCAGGCGGTTTGTGGGCAGAATATCCGGAAGGTTCCCTGCCATGACCTCAGTCATGAACTTGGTGAAGCCGGCAGACATGTCTTCCTCGGTGTTGTATTCGGAATAGTCCTTATACTCCACGTGGACGGCATCCTGG
>CADBNC010000020.1 GCA_902795885.1 Oscillospiraceae bacterium | reverse complement strand
CTGCTTCCTTTATCTTTTTCCTGTTCTAGCTTTCCGCCGTTCTTTTATTCGGCCAGCAGCTTCTCGATTGCAGCTATACGCAGACTCACACAGAAGACCTCCATGGCCTGGCGGAGTTCTTCCACGGGCGGAAGGCTCGGCGCCACACGAATGTTACGGTCACGCGGATCCTTTCCGTAGGGGAATGTTGCGCCGGCCGAAGTCATGACAACACCCGCTTCCTTGCAGAGGGCGAGTGTACGCTTCGCGATTCCATCCATGGTATTGACACTCACGAAATAGCCACCTCTCGGCCTCTGCCAGGAGGCGATATCCAGCGGGGCTATCTCGCGCTCGAGTGTATCGAGTACCATGCGGAACTTAGGCCCGAGAATAGCAGCGTGCTTCTTCATCAGGGCAAGGGTGCCTTCCTTATTCTTTAAATACATTACATGACGGCGCTGGTTTACCTTGTCATAGCTGATCATCTGTACGCCCATGAGCTTTGTCATGTATTTGATATTCGCCTCGCTGGACGCCATAACCGAGATGCCCGCCCCCGGGAAAGTGATCTTGGATGTGGAGGCATATTCAAACACCATATCCGGGTTCCCCGCCTCACGGCACAGGCTGATAATATCCGGGAAGGGCAGGAAATCCCCTTCAAACTCGTGCACGCAGTAGGCATTGTCCCACATGATAACGAAGTCCGGGGCTGCCGGATGCAGCTTCGCAAAACGCTTCACGGTCTCTTCGCTGTAGACGATGCCATCGGGGTTTGAATATTTCGGCACACACCAGATGCCCTTGACCTCCGGATCCTTCACCAGATCTTCGACCTGATCCATATCCGGGCCATCCGGCGTCATCTCGACCGTGATCAGCTCGGCGCCGAAGCTTTCGGTAATGCGGAAATGACGATCATAGCCGGGTGCCGGGCAGAGGAACTTGACATGATCGAGCTTCGCCCAGGGCTTCTCGCTGTGCAGCAGACCATGGGTATAGGCCTTGGAAATGGTATCATACATCAGAGTCAGGCTTGCGCTTCCACCTACGAAGCACTCTTCTGCTCTGCAGCCAAGCACATCGGCAAAATATGCGCGTGCACTGGGCAGACCTTCCAGCCCGCCATAGTTGCGGGTATCCATTCCGTCGGCGATGCAGTCATCCGGTGTCTGCAGGACTGTCAGAATGTCGCTGACCAGATCCAGCTGCTCACGCCCGGGCTTGTCGCGGGACATATCCAGCTTCAGGCCCTTCGCCTTCAGCTCTTCAAAGCGCTGCTGGCAGGCCTTCTGTTCCGCCTGCAGGGCTTCCCGGCTCATTTCGGTATATTTCATGTTCTCGTTCCTCGCCTTCCTTATAAATGATTCAGCATTATAGACCACTTCCGGCCTTTTTTCAATCCTGTTTTCTTCCCGGACAGCTTGATTTTGCATAAATAAAATAGTATGAAATCCTGCACAAAGACGGGTTGCTTATTTCTGTTTTCTCCGCCAAAATTACCAAATCAACGGGTTGTTGCTGTCCCTCCCTTGACAATTCCCTACCAGAGAACTATACTTTATACATTCCAATTAAAGGAGCGGCTCCGGTTATGCAGTTTACTTCCCGCAACAGCAGCATGATGATGGCGATGATGCGCATGTGCAGCATGCGTATGATGTCCCATGCCCGGAAAACCGCTTCGCCCGTCATCTGATTATCACCTTTATCTGTGCTTCAGACCTGAGAGCGAAACGCTCTCAGGTTTTTTGTTTTTCCGGCAATTCCCTTCCCTGCAAATTCTGATTGTCATCGGAGATATGAAGTATGATTGAACTCAGCCATGTTTGCAAAACCTTTGTGCAGGAAGCTCACGGTCAGGATAATCCCCCCGAGGTACATGCAGTAGACGATGTATCCCTTTCCATCCAGTCTGGAGACATCTTCGGCGTCATTGGGTTTTCCGGCGCCGGCAAATCCACTCTCGTCCGCTGTATCAACCTGCTGGAGCGACCGGATTCCGGCAGTGTAAAGATCGACGGTGTCGAGATGACCTCACTCTCGCCACTCGCTCTGCGTGAGGCGCGGAAGAAAATCGGGATGATCTTTCAGCACTTTCATCTGATGCCTTCCCGCACTGTTTTCGAGAATGTTGCCTATCCTCTTAAGGGAAGTGGTCTCAGCCGTGCGCAGATCAGAGAAAAGGTGCAGAAGCTTCTGACGCTTGTGGAGCTGGAGGAAAAAGAGAGTGCCTATCCAAGCCAGCTCTCAGGAGGGCAGAAGCAGCGTGTGGCCATTGCCCGTGCCCTCGCCAATGACCCGAAGGTACTTCTGTGCGATGAGGCAACCTCCGCGCTGGATCCACAAACTACCCGGCAGATTCTGCGTCTGCTGAAGAACCTGAATGAGCATCTGGGAATCACGATTGTTCTCATCACCCATGAGATGGCTGTCGTGAAGGAGATCTGCACAAAGGTTGCCGTTATGGAGCAGGGCCGCGTTGTGGAGCAGGGCGATGTCTATTCCATTTTCGCAAATCCGGCCATGCCCATCACACAAAACTTCATCCGCACTACATCAAACCTGCACAAGGTGGATGAACTCATTGCCGAAAACGCCAAACTGACGGAGCTGCAGCCCGGACAGCTGATAGTACGGCTTTCCTATGTGGAGCGGAACGTTGCAGAACCAGTGATTTCATACGTGTCAAGAGCATTCAATGTGGATGTTAACATCATCTTCGCCAATGTGGAGCTGCTTCAGGATTCCCAGCTGGGGGGTACAGTTGCCATTATCAGCGGCGATCGTGCCAATGTTACAAAGGCGATCGAGTATTTCATAGAAAAGAACGTGGAAGTGGAGGTTCTGAAAGATGCAAGATATTCTGCTTAAACTGATTCCGAATGTGATGAAGGATCTGAATATCCTGGGCCGCAGCATCCTCGAAACGCTGCAGATGACCGGCCGTGCCGGGCTTATCTCGTTTATTCTGGGCATGCTCTTTGGAACTACGCTCGTCGTTACCCGGCGAGGCGGGATTCTGGAAAATCGTGTGATTTATGAAATTCTGGATAAACTGATCAACATTCTCCGTTCTATTCCGTTCATCATTCTTCTCTTCTGCCTGCTTCCTTTAACCCGCTTTATCTCTGGCACAGCCCTGGGGGTCAAAGGTGCAATCGTCCCTCTTGTATTCGGTACAACGCCTTTCTTTTCCCGACAAATTGAAGCCGCGCTCAGCGGTGTGGATGAGGGGCTCATTGAGGCGGCTCAGTCCATGGGAAACAGCAGCTGGGAAATCATTTATCGCGTTTACTGGCGTGAGAGTATCCCCGCTATCGCAAGGGGTACCTCCATTACAATCATCAACCTGATCGGCCTGACTGCCATGGCAGGAGCCGTTGGTGCAGGCGGCCTTGGGAACTTTGCCTATATCTACGGACAGCAGCGCAATCATCTCGACGACATCTATGTCACGGTCATTATTCTCATTTTGCTTGTCATGCTGATCCAGCTGATTGGCAATATCGTAGTCAAACACAATACACACTGAGTGTTGTGCTGTGTTGACAATATTAAAGACAAAAACCCAATCAATTCAAGGAGGAAACAAACATGAAAAAAGTACTTGCAGCCCTTCTGGTTCTGGTTCTTGCCCTGGGTATCTGCGCCTGTGGCAATGCCCAGACGGCAGCCCCCGCAGCAAGCAGTGCCCCGGATGAAGAAGCTTCGACCTCAGGAGAGGTTGTTGCGGAAGCGGCAGAGCCTACCGTTGTACGCATTGGCCTGACCGGTGCCGTGTATGAACCCATCTGGGATGTCGTAAAGGAGAAGCTGGCCAGTGAAGGGATTGTTCTGGAATATGTTCAGTTCAATAACTTCTCTCTTCCAAACAATGCTCTGGCCAATGGTGAGCTGGAGATGAACGCTTTCCAGCACCACGCCTTTTTCAACAATGACACGCAGTCCAATGGCTATAACCTGACCGCCATCGGCGATACCTATATTGTTGCGATGGATATTTTCTCGGATAAAATCAGCAATCTGAATGAACTGAAAAACGGCGACACTGTCGCCATCCCAAACGATGTAACCAATGGCGGCCGTGCTCTGAAGGTTCTCGAATCCGCAGGTATCCTGACCGTTGACCCGGAAGCTGGAAGCCTTCCCACTGTCAACGACATCACTGAAAATCCTCTGAACCTGACGATCCAGGAAGTGGACGCAAATCTTGTTCCCTCGCTCATCCCGGATGTCACCATTGCGGTGGTAAACGGCAACTATGCGCTGGATGCCGGTCTGAAAGCCGAGAATGCCCTGTACAAGGAGAGCGAATATGCCGATGACAGTTATTACTGCCTGATTGCCGTCCGCAGCGAGGATGCGGATAACCCGGTATATCAGCGAATTGCCGAAGCATATCAGTGCGATGAAGTAATTGACGTTTACAACAATCAGTTCGCAGGCTTTTTCACCCCGACCTGGAAAATGGATAGCTGAGACTTTCCAAAACTATTGACCTCAATAGGATAATAACCCACAGCTCACAGTTTTGATTTACTGTCCGCTGTGGGTTTTCCATACCAGCGGAACCTCCCTTGCAAGGATTCTTTGGATCGGTTCCAACGGAAGTTTTCGCTCTTCTTTCTCTTTCCATTTCTCCCCTGCTATGGTAAAATCTCTTTACAGCGCTGCATATTATTATCCGTGCCTAAACCAAGCAGGAAGAAAGGAGAGAAGAACCATGCCGGCCCCTCAGAGCTCCAGTCAGGAGGCATTCATTCGATTTGATCATGTGAAGAAAGTCTATCAGGCAGGGGAAGTCCCCGTAACTGCCCTTCACGATGTCAGCTTTGAAATCGAAAAGGGTGAAATCTGCGTCATTGTCGGAGAATCCGGTGCCGGGAAAACCACATTGCTGAATATTCTTGGCGGGATGGACAGTCTGACGGAAGGAACCATTTTCGTTGGGGGAAGGGACCTCTCCTCGTTCGGCAAAAAAGAACTGACGGAATATCGCCGCAAGGATGTTGGTTTCGTCTTTCAGTTTTATAATCTGATCCCGAATCTTACCGCGCTGGAGAATATCCAGATTGCCGCCATGCTGACCAAAGACGCGCTGGAATCACGGCATGTGCTGGAGCAGGTCGGGCTTGCCTGCCGCTCGGGGAACTTCCCGGCCCAGCTTTCAGGCGGAGAACAGCAACGTATAGCCATTGCCCGGGCACTGGCCAAGAATCCAAAACTTCTTCTCTGTGATGAGCCAACCGGCGCTCTGGATTATCAGACAGGAAAAGCCATTTTGAAGCTTCTTCAGGATACCAGCCGCGAGCATGGTATGACGGTTATCATCATCACCCACAACAAGGCCCTTTGCGCCATGGCTGACCGGGTTATTCGT
>CADBNC010000019.1 GCA_902795885.1 Oscillospiraceae bacterium | reverse complement strand
AAGGAAGGCATCTCCAAGGAAGACGCTGAGGCCCTCAAGGCTCAGCTCGAGGCCGTCGGCGCCACCGTCGAGCTCAAGTAATCCAAAGCTGCTCAAAAAAATCCGCTTCGAAAGAGGCGGATTTTTTTGCGCTTTTTCGCAGAATGCCGCGGACGCCGACGCTCTGACGGGCGGAAAGCGGGCTTCCGTTTTTTCCTGCGCCGCCGCGGCCCTCGGCTTTTTCATGTTGCCTTTTCCCCCCAAAAAAAGTATAATCAATCAAACATAAGCTCGTTCAACGGGGGGCTGCCTCTATGCCTGTAAAGCTGGGAACTCGTTTTCATTCGGATAACATCTCTGCGATATACGCGTCGACCGCGGTCGCGATGATCTTCACCGCGCTTACCGGCGTCATCTCGGTGCTGATCGAAGGCATCATCACCAGCCGGTTTCTCGGTTCTGAAATCTATTCCGGCATCGCATTGCTCAGGCCCTTCAACAGCGCAGTCCTGATGCTGTCCAGTTTTCTCGCGACCGGCTGCAACGTGGCGTGCTCGCACCTGGTCGGAAGGGGAGAGAAGGAGAAAGCGAATGAGACCTTCAATCTCTCCGCCGTTCTCGGACTGATCTTCGCGGCGGTTCTGATCTTCGCGTGCATCGCCGCCCCGGACATGATCCTGAAGCTGTGCGGCGTGACCCTGACCAAGTATCCCGAACTGAATCCCCATATGTACGGCTACCTGCACGGTTATATGATCGGTCTTCCCGCGCTGCTGCTGATCGAGGTCATCGGCCCGATCCTGGTGATGGACGGCGGGAAGGCGCTCTTCTCGGTCTCCTCCGCGGTACTCTGTATCGCCGAAATCCTCGGAGACCTGCTCAACGCTTTCGTGTTCCATGGCGGCGCGTTCGGGGTCGGCCTGGCCACCTCCTGCGGCTTTGTGCTCCAGCTGCTGGTTCTGCTGACGCATTTCATAAGGCCGAAACGCTTTTTCCGCCTGTCCCTGAAGAATATCCGCCGCGGCCAGCTTGCGGAGATCGCCCGCGGCGGCTCCCCCAGCCTCGTCAAGCGGGCGGCCGGCACCCTGAAAGATATCCTGATCAACCACCTGAACCTGATGGCGGCGCTGACCACCGCGGCGATCGCAGCGCGAGGGATCCAGAGCGACCTGTTCCAGTTCCTGTTCTGCATCGCCACGGGTCTCGGCCGGGCGCTGGTCACGATGAGCGGCATGTACCACAGCGCCAATGATCTGAACGGGCTCAAGCGCCTGTACTCCTATGCGATGAAGTTCGGCATTCAGATCACCGTGGCCGCATCGGCGGTCGTGTTCATCGCGGCCCGGCCGCTGACCGGGATCTATTCATCGGATCAGGAGGTCATTGATCTGGCCGTTTTCAGCATCCGATGGATGGCGGCGGGCCTGGTGTTCGATACGATCAGCGCCCAGCTGCAGCACTATCTGCAGGGGATCAAGAGGCGGAATCTGCTCAATGCCCTGTGCCTTGGAGAGCGCTTTCTTGTTCCGGTCATGACCGCGTATGTGCTCGGCGGGATATACGGCTCGAAGGGGATCCTGGCCTCGACCGGCATTGCCAAGTTCGTTCTGATCGTGATCCTGCTGCTCTTCGTCTGCTTCCGCAACAAGAGCTTTCCGACCCGCTGGGAGCATGTGATGTTCCTGCCCGAGGACTTCGGCGGAGCGGAAACCGACAACCTCTACGCCGTGATCAGAAACCCGGAGGACGCGGTGCTGCAGAGCGAGCGCACCCGCAGCTTCTGCCTTGAACACGGCGCGGATGAACGGAAAGCCTTCCTCATGGCTCTCTGCGCGGAAGAGATGACCATAAATATTCTGGATCATGCGCAGAAGGTCGGGAAGCGGGATGTCAGCGCGGATTACCGCCTCTTCGTATCCGACGGGCGGATCTGCTTCAGCCTGCGGGATCTCAGCGACCATTTCGATCCGACGGCCTTCTATCAGCTCCATCAGGATGAGGATGGCCCGGAGGCGCATCTGGGGATCCGCATGGTGACGAAGATCGCGAAGGAAGTCACGTATTTCAGCGCCTTCAACAGCAACAACCTGATCATCTATATCGACTGACCGGATGACACAAAGTGGAGCATACAGAACAGAAAAGCGCGGGTACCCGATAAAGGGTACCCGCGCACGGTTTTCATGCGGCTACCCGGTTCGTCGACCTGCACCGCCGGGCCCTCGTTGTTCAGGAACACGCAGCCGCCGCGGGCGGCCCGGGCGGTGCCTTCGTCCTCAGGGGCGAAAAGCGTTGACAAATCAGGGCAGTGCCCATATAATAATTTATCAGCGACCGGCCCAAGCGCGACGCTTCCGCCGGTTT
>CADBNC010000018.1 GCA_902795885.1 Oscillospiraceae bacterium | reverse complement strand
GAGAGCAGAACCAGCAGAGCGAAGTTCACCACGAGAAACTCCAGCATGAACTTCCCGGTGCTGGCATGCTCGGAATGGGCATAGAGCTTGAGGCTGATGAGACTGGCGAGACTTGCGATCGGAGTGCCCAGACCGCCGATATTGACACCCAGCAGAAGGGCGTGGGATTCCCGCGTGAAGTCGGAGAGAAGGAGAGCCGCCGGCACATTGCTGATCACCTGGCTTGCCAGAAGCGAGACAGGGTATTCCCGCCCCGCCATCAGGCTGCGGAGGGCAGAGGAGACCGACTCCATTCTGGCGAGATTCCCGGAGAAGATAAAAAACGCCACAAAGGTCAGAAGCAGCATGAAGTCCGCCTTCAGAAGAAGCTTCCGGTCAAGGACGAGCAGCACGCCCACAACGATGGCCAGCATCACATACCATGGGATCAGGCGCAGCACCACCATCAGGCAGACAAGAAACAGCGCCGTATGGAGGGCCAGCGGCGCCTTCCCGAGGCCCGGGGCCTCGCCGAGGAAGACATCCAGATGATCCTTCCGGAAGAGCAGACAGAAGAGAAGCAGAAGAAACAGC
The DNA here is from genome assembly GCA_902795885.1 of Oscillospiraceae bacterium. Classification (GTDB taxonomy): domain Bacteria; phylum Bacillota; class Clostridia; order Oscillospirales; family Oscillospiraceae; genus Limivicinus. Next base: position 11,354 of record CADBNC010000018.1, on the reverse strand, counting down.
GCGATGCCCCAGATGGGGAAGGTGACCCTGAAAAACTCGGAAAACCCCATGTCATAGAAGGAATAGAGATAGAGATTCTGCGGGTTGCCCACCGGGGTCAGCATGCTGCCCAGATTGGCTGCCACCGTCTGCAGCACCACGACATGAATGAGCTCCTTCTGATGGTGGGCCATGCTCATGACGACAACAGAGAAGGGGACAAAGGTCAGCAGGGCGACATCGTTCGTGATCAGCATGGAGGTGAAGAAGCAGAGAAACACGAGAAGAACGGCAATCGCCCGGAGACTGGACGCGTGTTCACACAGCGTATGGGCCAGGTGTGAGAACAGGCCCGCCTGGCGCAGGCCGTTGACCACCGTCATCAGGCAGTACAGAAGCGAAAGCGTGCGGAAATCAAGATAGGCGAGGTATGCGGAATCCGGCGGGATGAAAAAGCAGGTGATCAGCGCGGCCGCGGCTGCAATGAACAGAACCGGCTCGCGGCGCACAAAGGAACGAATAGCAGCCATCTGTGGTATCCTTCCGTGTGGTGTTTCTATGGTGAAATCCCGGAAACCTGACTGTCCGGGAAAGACTGCCGGATATCATAGCATAAGTTCTGCCGTTCTTCAAGAATTTCATGCTCCCTGCAGAATTATGACTTTCCGGACTGGAGGAAGCAGGCAATCTGTGGTATAGTAAGCAGAAGAAAATACAGGTCAGGAAAGGAAAAGGAGACGGAGCAATGGCGATTACAAAGACGGATTTTATGCGCGGCATGCAGTGCCCGAAGATGCTCTGGCTGGACAAGCACAGGCCGGGGCTGAAGGTCATTCCGCCGGAAATCCAGGCAAAGCTGGACGCGGGGAATGAATTCGGCGACCAGGCCATGGCCATGTTCGGCCCCTATGAGGAGATGACCGTCTACCGCCCGGGGACAAGGATCCCGGACAAGGCAGCCATGCTTCAGCGCACGCAGGAGCATCTGGAGGCCGGAACGGAGGTCATCTGCGAAGCGGCCTTCAGCAACTACAACAATTACTGCGCGGTGGACATTCTGCGGAAGACCGAAACCGGCTACGACATGTATGAGGTCAAGAACGCGCCGGAGGTATATGAGCAGTTCGTGAAGGACGCCGGGTTCCAGTACTATATCCTCAAACGCTGCAAAATGCCCATTGGCAGGGTCTATATCGTCATCCACGGGGAGGATGAGGCTAATCCCTTTGTGCCGGTGGATGTGACGAGGGAAGCAAAGGGCTTTTACAAGTGGATCAACGACAATATCTGGGATCTGAACCGGAAGCAGAAGGAGCGCGAGGAGCTGCAGGTTGAACCCGGTGAGCAGTGTACCACGCCCTACCCCTGCTGGTACTACGGTTACTGCCACGGGGAAGCAGCACAGAATGCCAGCGCGGATGAGAGCGCAACAGGGGAGGAACAGCATTGAAAATCGCCCATCTTTCCGACCTGCATCTGGGCAAGCGGGTCAACGAGTTCAGCATGCTGGAAGACCAGCGGTTTATTCTGAAGCAGTGCCTGGAGATTATGGACCGGGAGAGACCGGACGCCGTCATCCTGGCGGGGGATATCTATGACAAGTCGGTGCCACCGGCGGAGGCGGTCACGCTGTTTGACGATTTTCTCTGCGGCCTTGCCGAGCGCAGGCTGGAAGTGCTGGTGATCAGCGGAAACCATGATTCCCCCGAGCGCATTGCCTTCGCCTCCAGACTTCTGGGGAGTGAGGGAATCCATCTGTCCCCGGTCTACGGCGGCAGCATTGAGCCCGTTACCCTCATGGATTCCCACGGACCGGTGAGGTTCTGGATGCTGCCGTTTATAAAGCCCATGCATGTGCGCCGCTTCTTCCCGGACGAGACCATCGAATCCTACACCGATGCCCTCCGCGTGGCCGTCAGCGCCATGCCGCTCAGCCCGGAGGAGAGGAACGTGCTTGTGACCCACCAGTTCGTCACCGGGGCAGAGCGCTCGGAATCCGAGGAGGTCTCCGTCGGCGGCTCTGACAATGTGGATTCGTCGGTGTTCGGGGCCTTTGACTACGTGGCGCTGGGGCACATCCACGGCCCGCAGAACATCGATTCCGAGCGCATCCGCTACTGCGGCACACCGCTGAAGTATTCCTTCTCGGAAGCGGAGCACGAGAAATCCCTGACCATCGCGGAGCTGGAGGCAAAGGGAAGCCTCACGGTGAGGACGGTCCCGCTTATCCCGCTGCACGATCTGCGGGAGATCCGCGGAACCTATATGGAGCTGATGGCCAGGGAAAACTATGCCGGCACGAATACCGCCGACTATCTCCACATTACCCTGACGGACGAGGAGGATATCCCCGAGGTCATGAACAGGCTGCGCACGGTCTATCCCAACCTGATGAAGGTGGACTATGACAACCGGCGCACCAGACACCAGGCAGAGATTGACGCCGCGGAGGACGTGGAGAGGAAATCGCCGATGGAGCTTTTCGGGGAGCTCTATGAAAAGCAGAACGGCGCGCCGCTCTCGGAGGAGCAGCGGGCCTATGCCATCGCGCTGATGGAGAGCATCCGGGAGGGCAGAACATGAGACCTCTGAAACTGACCGTTTCCGCCTTTGGCCCCTACGCGGGGCAGACGGAGATAGACTTTGAAAAGCTGGGGACCAGTGGCCTTTATCTGATCACCGGGGACACCGGGGCCGGGAAGACAACCATCTTCGACGCCATCACCTACGCGCTCTACGGCGAGGCCAGCGGCAGCAGCCGGGAAGCCTCGATGCTGCGCTCAAAGTATGCCGCGCCTGAGACGCCGACCTTTGTGGAGCTGGTCTTCCTCTACGCAGGGAAGCAATACCGCGTGCGCCGCAGCCCGGAGTATGAGCGCCCGGCCCGCCGGGGCGAGGGCATGACCCGGCAGCCTGCGGAAGCAAGCCTCCTTTATCCGGACGGGAGAAGCGTGTCGAAGACACGGGAGGTTACCGCCGCTGTGCGGGAGATCCTCGGCATCGACCGGAACCAGTTTTCGCAGATAGCCATGATCGCCCAGGGCGACTTCCTGAAGCTGCTTCTGGCAGACACGAAGGAGAGACAGGCCATCTTCCGCGAGATATTCCACACCGGGTTCTATCAGGACTTTCAGGAACGGCTGAAGGACGATGCCCGCAGGCTGAACGCCGAATGCGAGAACGAGAGACGAAGCATCCGGCAGTATATCAGCGGCATTCGCTGCGCCGAAGGGAATATGCGCCGGCCGGAGGTGGAGCAGGCGAAGGCAGGGGAACTGCCCGTTACCGCCGTGCTGGAGCTCCTGCAGGAGCTGATCGCAGAGGATCAGGAGGAAGCTGCCCGCATCGTGGCGGCCCTCGGGGAAACGGAGGCGGCGATCGCCGTCACAGACCGCAGGCTGAACGATGCCGAGAAAAGGGAGAACACGAAGCGGCAGCTGGCAGAGACCGGGCAGATGCTGCTCCTCCGCCGGCAGGAGCTGGAGGCGGCCGGGGAACGCGTGGAAAAGAGCGCGGCGCTCCAGCTGGAGGCAGACCGCCTGAAAAAGGAAGCCGCGCGGCAGAGCCTGCAGCTGCCGGATTACCGCAGGCGGGAAGAGCTGCGCCTCCGGCTGGAACAGCTGCAGCAGCAGGAAAGGGAAACAGAAGCCCGCTGTCAGCAGGCCGCTGCCCGGCGGGAGGAATCCGGCCGGCTGCTCCTGCAGCTGAAGGAGAGAATAACCGCCCTGGCGGGCAGCGGGGCAGAGAAAGAGCGTCTCCTCAGGGAACAGGCAGAATGCCGCTCGAAACAGGAGAGCCTGCAGGACCTGCTTCTGCAGCTTAACGCCTACAGGACGCTGCTGCAGAAGCAGAAGCAGGCGGAGGCAGACCTGACCGAACGCGCCGGCGCTCTGGAAAAGGCCCGCCTCAGGAAAGCGGAGGCCGGGGCGCTGGCGGACCGGGCAACGGCAATCCGGGCAGAGCTCCCGCGCTATGAGGAAAAGGCCGAGAAGACAGCCAGACTGAAGGAGGCACAGTCTTCCCTGCAGACCCTGCTGGCGTCGTCAGAGAGCGGAAGAAAGGCCATTGCCGAAGCGGAAGAGAAGATCCTCCGCACACGCGGCGAACTGCAGAGCCTTGCGGACGCCGGAGAGCGGCGACAGAGCCTTTTGACGCAGGAGGAGCAGACCAGACTCCGGGCAGAAGGGCTGCGGGAACTGGATGAACTGCTGAAGCGGACAGAGGCCGTGAAGGCAAAGGCGGAGCGTGCGCAGCAGGCCTATCTTCTGAAGCGCGATGCCAACAGCCAGGCGCAGGAGCGATACCTGCATCTGAACCAGGCCTGGATGGACGAGCAGGCAGGCGTGCTGGCGCAGCGTCTGGAGGAAGGCAGCCCCTGCCCGGTATGCGGCTCGGTGCACCACCCGATGCCGGCGAAGCTCTCCTCGAATGCGCCACAGAAGGCCCAGGTGGACCAGGCGCGGGAGCAGGCGGAGCGGGCACAGGAGGAAGCCGGCGCGGCCAGCCGGGAGGCAGAAGCCGCCAACGCCGAGCTGCGCGCGCGGCAGGAAGAGGCAGGGCGGAAGGGCAGAAGCCTTCTGGGCGATGTGCCGCTGGAAGGCCTTGCGGCGCTGCTCCCGGGGCTCCTGCGCGAAACGGAAGCTCGGGCGGAAGAGCTGAGAGCGCAGATCCGGACGGAAGCCGCCCGGGCAGAGCGCAGAGCGCAGCTGGAAGAGCTGCTGCCCGCCATGGAAAAAGCACAGGAGGAGAAGAAGGCCTCCCTCCACGCGGACGAACAGAGGATCAGCTATCTGCAGGCACAGACAGAGAGCCTGCAGGCGCAGCTTGACGCCATCCGCCTGCTCTTTGCCTCCGGCGAGCAGGCCCGGGCGGAAATGGAAAAACTCGATGCCGATATCCTGCAGGCCGGTCAGGCGCTGGAGCAGGCAGAGAAGGCCTTTTCCGATGCGAAGGAGGCCTATCGCAGCGACGAAGGAAAGCTCCTGCAGATGAGAGAGCAGCTTGCGGCCCGGGTGGATCCGGCATCCCCGGAGAGGGCGGAAGCCGAGAGCCGCCGGCAGAGCGAAGCCGGCAGGCAGAAGCTGGCGGAGCTTGAAAGGGCCGTCGCAGAGGCGGAGCGGAAGATCGCCGAAAGGAAGGCAGCCGAAGGGCAGCTTCCCCTTGAGGAGAAAACCCTGCAGGACACGGAGGCGGAGCGCAGCCGGCTGCAGGCCGACCTCGCCTCCCTCCGGACCGGCGCGGAAGAGACCGAAAAGCAGATGGAAGGGCTCTCCACCCTGCAGTCTGCGTCCGAGCGCGAGGCGCAGGACGCGCTCTCCGCCCTCGAGAGCCGGCAGACCGCGCTCCTTAAGGAGATTCAGGATGCCAGGGAGCAGCAGCAGAGATGCAAAGAGGCCGCCGACCTTCTGCAGGGGCAGTTCAGCCAGCTTCAGGCGCAGCTGAAGCAGTTTGCGGAGCTTCCCGAACGGGAGACGCTTCTTGCTGAGCAGGCGCAGCAGACAGAGAAAAAAGCGGCGCTGCAGCAGGCAAGGCAGGACAGCGGTACCCGCCTGGACATGAACCGCGGCATCCTCGCAGGAGCCCGGCAGGGCAGCGATACACTCCTGCAGCTGGAAAAGAAGGCGTCCTGGCTGAAGGCGCTCTCGGACACGGCAAACGGCACGGTCTCGGGCAAGGAGCGCATCATGCTGGAGACCTATGTCCAGATGGCCTTCTTCGACCGCATCGTGGCCAGGGCGAACACACGCCTGCTTGTGATGACAGGCGGCCAGTATGAGCTGAAACGGCGCGCGGATGCAGAGAGCCTGCGGTCGCAGAGCGGCCTGGAGCTGAACGTGACGGACCACTATAACGGTACCGAACGCAGCGTGAAGACCCTCTCCGGCGGAGAATCCTTCAAGGCCTCGCTGGCGCTGGCACTGGGCCTCTCGGACGAGATCCAGTCCTCCGCGGGAGGAATCCGCCTCGACACGATGTTTGTGGACGAGGGCTTCGGCTCGCTGGATGAGGAATCGCTGCAGCAGGCGATGAAGGCCCTCTCGGGTCTTGCCGAGAGCAACCGACTGGTGGGGATCATCTCCCACGTGTCCGAGCTGAAGGAGAGAATCGACCGGCAGATCGTTGTCACCAGGCAGAAAAGCGGCGGAAGCCGGGTGGAGATCGTGGCATAAGCCTGCGCTGCGGCTCAATTTCTGATTGAAGATAAGGACGCCCGGGCGTATAATCTGCGTATAGGCGTATAACAGGATAACAGGAGAAAGACAGGAGAAAACCGGGCCCTGCGGCACGCGGAGGCGTGCGCAGGAAGCCCGGACCTGGATAGAAAAGGAGGACGATCGATGGAAAATCCGAAGGATGGTCAGCAGCCTCGGCAGGAGGCCGGACAGAAGACCCCGTCAAAGAGGCTGACGCACAGGGAAAAGCGGCAGCTCTGGAAGGCCGCAAAGAAGGCAAAACGGGATGAACTGAAGGAATTCTACCGCTATGCGCCGGCGCTGAAGCGCTGGTGGATGCTGTATCTGTGGAAGCCTACTGCGGTGATTCTGGCGCTTCTCGTCCTCTTCGGCGCGCTGGCAGAGCCTGTCCAGAAGCTGATCGACGCTGCGGTGATGATCAATTATCATGAAACCAAGGATCTGCCGCTCTCGGAAGCGGATATCCCGAAGCTCTATGAGCAGTCGCCGCTTGATGAGGAAGGCGCGAAGCGAATAGACGCCATCCCCGCCGTCGGCGAGGACGAGACCTGGGCCATCTATGTGTATATGGTTGGCTCGAACCTCGAGGACTGCGATGAGAATGACCTCTCCTACGTGACATCCATGCTCTCCAGAGACATCCGGGATGAGAATGCCAGCAGCAAGTCCTCTCAGCGGTCGGAGAACCTGAGCCGCTTCAACAGCGAACTGAAGGAGAACGGGCTGGATCTGCCGGACTTCTTCTTCTATCCGGAAAAGCCCGTCGCCTCGTCTGAGGTGGTAACCAACGATGTGATTGTGGCCGACAGCCTCGGCGCGGCTTCCGCGGATATCGCGGAGATGACGGCCGGAACCTGGTCTGACAACATCTCCATCGTCATCCAGACCGGCGGCGCGACCCGCTGGAGCAACCAGATGGTCAACCCGAACCGCACCCAGCGCTTCCTCTATCACGGCGGGGATTTCCGGGAGGTTTCCAACCTTTCTCTGGAGCCGCCCTCCCAGCCCGATACCCTGGCCGAATTCCTGCGCTTCTGCAAGAAGGAATACCCGGCGGACCATACCATGCTGGTCTTCTGGAACCACGGCGGCGGCCCCTTCGGCTACGGCAACGATTCGATCTTCAGCGGCGCGTTCAGCCTTGCGGATATCCGTCAGGCCCTTTCGGATGTCTATACGCCGAACCGGAACAAGCCCGCCTTTGATATCATCGGCTTTGATGCCTGCCTGATGTCCTGCCTGGAGGTAACCCATACGCTGGACGGCTTCGCGCGGTACTACTGCCTCAGCGAGGAAGTGGAGCCGGGAGACGGCTGGGACTATACGCCGTTCCTGCAGGCGATGTCAGACGACCCGACCATGAGCCCGGCGAAAGTCGCCCGGCATGTTGCCGACAGCTATACCGATTACTATATGCGCGAGAATATCAACCAGGATCTGATCAAGATGGACGTGACCTTCTCCGTGATTGACGCGCCTAAGGCAGCGGAGCTCTATGACGCCTACGCCGCCCTCTGCCAGGCGCAGCTCCTGGATGCCTACAGCGACATGGGCGTTCTGGCCGAAATCGGCCGCTGTGCCAGCAGGGCGACGCGCTATGCGGGCTCGCATTCCAACGTCTTCAACACCATCGACCTCGGCAACTACATGGATTACCTGAGCGACAGCTATCCCAATGAGTGCGCCCGTGTGAAGGAGCTGATCGGCGAAGCAGTGCTGTATCACAGGGAGAACGGCGGCGTGAGCGATTCCACGGGTATCGCGGTCTATGTGCCCGGCGATATCCGGGAGGTCTACGGCCTGCTGTACTATCTTGAATACATCTATGACATCTGCGATGACCCCGCTGTGGCCGCCCTGTACTACTACAAGCAGGCGGGCTGCCTGAGCGATGAGCTGAAGGAAGGCCTCGCCAAGATCACCGACGAGGAGCCGCAGGTGCTGAATGTCAGTGCCTTCCGGGAGTTCATGCGCGGTGAGCCGGCCTTTGACGGGAATGGCTTCCTGCTTCCGGTGACGGAACAGCTGCAGGATCTGATCGTCAGCTATGAGATGGAACTCGGCCGGTATGACGAGAACAGCAATGCCATCACCTATTACGGCCGGGAAAAGTGCCTGACCCTGGACGGCGAAGGACACCTCGCCAGCGACTTTGACGGCAAATGGATCTGCCTGGACGGCCAGCCTCTGGATGTGGAGATCGTCTCGTCCACCGCTTCGGCAACGGACTACCGGGCCCATGTGCTCTATAACGGGGAAGAGGCCTGGCTGGAGCTCCGCTGCGACCGCGACACGGACGGAATGAGCATCACCGGCGTGCGCAAGGTGCCGACGGGCCTGGAGGAGGATGTCAACTATCTCGCCAACACCCGCTCCAATGAAGAGGTTGCCTTCGGCGCGAGGATTACCCCCGTATACAGGCAGACGGATTTCGCCAGCAATTCGACATCCTTTGTAAACGGCACCGCCGTACCCTTCAGCGCAAAAACCCGCCTGGAGCGTTCGCCTCTGCCGGACGGCTACTATCTGGGCAGCGCGGTGATCTCGGATTCCCGCGGCGACAGCTATTATTCGGCCGTGGTCGGCGCATCCGTGAAGAGCGGCCGGCTGGCCGGCTGGCAGCTGGATTCCCGCTTCTACGGGAGAAACTATGACTGAGTCTGCCAAAGGATGGATGGATATACGGAATGAATAACGAAGAGAGTGTAGTCAGACTGGCAAAGCCGATTAAAAAGAAACTCCTGCGCCTGGTCTTCAGCCGGTTTTTCGTCATTGCGCTGCTGCTGGTATTCCAGATCCTGGTTCTGCTCAGCGCCTATGCCTATTTTACGGACAAGCTGCCGTACCTGATCAACATCATGCGTCTGTTCTCGCTGGTGATGGTGGTCTATCTGTTCAACTGCAAGATGGATTCCTCTGCCAAGCTGACCTGGATGTTCATTATCGCGATCTTCCCCCTGGCCGGCGCCGCCTTTCTCCTCTTCACCCAGTCGAATATCGGCCACCGGATGGAAAGAAAGCATGTTGACGAGCAGATTCAGCAGAGCAGGCAGTTCCTGACACAGCCGCCCGATATCAGGGAAAAGCTGGAACATGACGGCTCCGGAACCGACGATCTCTGCCGCTATCTCAACCGCAGCGGATGCTTCCCGCTGTATGACCATACCAGGGTGACCTATTTCCCGCTGGGTGAGGACAAATTCGAGGCCATGCTGAGGGAGCTGGAGAAGGCCGAGAAGTTCATCTTCATGGAATACTTCATCATCGAAGAGGGCTATATGTGGGGCCGCGTTCTGGACATCCTGACCCGCAAGGCGAAGGAGGGGGTCGAGATCCGCGTCCTGTATGACGGCATGTGCGAGATGTTCACCCTGCCCGTCAATTACTGGAAGCTTCTGGAAAAGCAGGGCATCAAAGCCAGACCCTTCTCCGCAATCAAGCCTGTTGTGTCCTCTCACTACAACTACCGCGACCACCGCAAAATCCTCGTCATAGACGGCAGGGTGGCCTTCAACGGCGGTGTCAATCTGGCGGACGAATACATCAACCGCAAAGAGCGCTTCGGCCACTGGAAGGATACGGCGGTCATGCTGGAGGGTCCGGCTGTCCGCAGCTTCACGCTGCTGTTCCTGCAGATGTGGTATGTCGGGGAAAAGGAGCCGGACTACGAAAGCTGGCTCCGGGAATCGGAAGACACGGCGCAGGAGGCGGAGGGCTATGTCATGCCCTATGGCGACAGCCCCCTGGACGGCGAGAAGGTCGGCGAATCGGTCTATATGGACATTCTCAACCGCGCGACGGACTATGTTCACATCATGTCCCCCTATCTGATCCTGGACGGCGAGCTTGAGACCGCGCTCCGCTTCGCCGCGGAGAGGGGCGTGGACGTGAAGCTGATCCTCCCGGGGATCCCGGATAAAAAGGTTGCCTATTCCCTTGCCAAAACCCACTATGCCGCCCTGACGGAGGCGGGCGTGAAGATCTACGAATATACGCCGGGCTTTGTCCATGCCAAGGTCTTCGTCAGTGATGACAGCAAGGCCGTGGTCGGAACCATCAACCTGGACTACCGCAGTCTCTACCATCATTTTGAATGCGCCACCTACCTGTACAGGACCGCCTGCATTGCGGATATTGAAGCGGACTATCAGCAGACGCTGGCAAAATGCAGGGCCGTTACGCCCGAGACAATCAGAAAAGAGAAGCTGATGACGAAGCTCGTCGGGCAGACTGTGAAGTTCCTGGGGCCGCTGATGTAAGCCGCGGGCTGCGCGTCTGCGGAAGCGAAAAACAAGTTTACATAATTGAAAAATTTTTCTGGTTTTCTGCAGAGCAGTATGCTACAATAGGAACATAGGGAGAAAAACCAACAATAACAAAGGAGGACAAATGAAATGGCGAAACGCTTCCTGGCACTGGCACTCTGCGTTCTGATGTTTGCATGCCTGCTTCCCTGCGCGGCCTTTGCCGCAGAGGACTATGACACGGTGACGATCCAGAAGGGCGACACGGTGCTGAAGCTCCTCGAGGCAAGAGGCAGAGACTATGACACCGACCGCTTCGTTGTGATGGTGCTCAACCGGATGTACCGGGAATCCCAGATGGAGGTTCTCTCCATCGGTGACACGATCAAAATCCCGAAGGCGGAGAGCGAGCTCACCGGCGATACCCCCAATCTGATTTCCAAAGAAGACGACATTGCCTTCTTCGTGATTCCCTACAAGATCCAGAAGGGCGACACCCTGAAGAATATCTATAAGCTCTGGGGCCTGTCCTATCTTCAGAATGCGGATATGATCCGTGCGCTGAACCCCGGGAAGAACCCGGATAAGCTGGCCGTTGGCGAGATCTACAACCTCCCCACCTCCGAGGAAAACCTCAAGACCAACAACTATACCACGGTCATGTCCCACATCCTGCTGGAGGACGAGACACCCGTCAGCGTCTTCCTGCGCTATGGCATCGACCTCGAGGAGAAGAAGACCGATCTGGAGCAGTATAATCCTAGCCTGAATCACATGGAGGAAGGCGACGAGCTGCTGATTCCGCTGCTCTGGGACTGATCCCGCTGCTCCGGCAGGAATAGAACAGAAAGGGGCTGTCTCAAAACAAGAGATAGCCCCCAAGTCACAAGAAGTGCAAAATAACGGCAGCCGGCTCTGTACAAGAGTCGGCTGTCGG
>CADBNC010000017.1 GCA_902795885.1 Oscillospiraceae bacterium | reverse complement strand
TTTTTGCCCAAATAATCCGGCGACAGACAGTTGGAATCAAGCGGATATCTCCCGGTATATCCCGAGCAGAGAGCGCCTGGATCCAGACCGCTATGTCCGGAATCCGGCGGCTCCGATAGGTGCACTTCTGGTGGCTTGCACTTTTTCACCCGGCGTGCTATCATGAGACAATATGAAAAAAACGGGAGAATGGGAGTAGAAAATGGACAAACGCCTGGAAAGAATCCTTCCGAAGGTTCAGAAGCCTGCAAGATACACCGGGGGAGAATATAACCAGATCATGAAGGACAAAAACGCGGTTGATCTGCGGCTTGCCTTCTGCTTTCCGGATACCTACGAAATCGGCATGTCGAATCTGGGGCTTTCCATTCTGTATCATACCATGAACAGCCTGCCCTTTGTCTGGTGCGAAAGAGTCTTCGCCCCCTGGGGGGACATGTATGATGAGATGAAGCAGGCCGGCATCCCGCTATATGCCCTTGAAAGCGGCGATCCTCTCTCCCGCTTTGATTCCCTCGCCTTCTCGATTGGGTATGAGATGGCCTATACCACCGTGCTTGACATGCTGGACATGGCGGGGCTTCCGCTGCGCTCCGCGGACCGGCCAAACCTTCTGCCGCTGGTCTGGGCAGGCGGAACGGCTGCCGTTAACGCCGAGCCGATTGCGGCCTTCATGGATCTTTTCGTGATCGGCGAAGGGGAAGAGATGAACAACGAGCTTCTGACACTCCTGCGCACCGCAAAGCAGGAGAGCTGGACCAAGGAGGATTTCCTCCGGAAGGCTGCCGGGATCCCGGGGGTCTATGTGCCCTCGCTCTACGAAGTCTCCTACGCGGACAGTGGCGAAATCCTTTCCGTGAAAGCTGCGGAGGGGGCGCCCGCGCGCGTGCAGAAGCGCATTGTGGAGAATCTGGATGCGTCGCCCTTCCCGGTCAGGCCGATTGTCCCCTCGACGGAGGTGGTTCATGACAGGGTGAGCCTGGAACTCTTCCGGGGATGTGTGCGCGGCTGCCGCTTTTGCCAGGCGGGCCATGTCTACCGGCCGATCCGTTCGAAAAAAAGAGAGACACTGGTACAGCAGGGCATCGAAGCTCTGAAAAACACCGGGTATCAGGAACTGACGCTGCTGAGTCTTTCCACCAGCGATTACCGGGAGCTTCCTGCCCTCTGCGACGGGCTTCTGGAATACTGCGAAGAACGCAGCATCGGACTCTCCCTCCCGTCTCTGCGTGCGGATAATTTCTCCATGGAGATCATGCAGCGCCTGCAGAAGGTGCGAAAAAGCGGCCTGACCTTCGCTGTGGAGGGAGGGAGTCAGCGCCTTCGCGACAGCATCAACAAGAATGTCACGGAGGAGGATCTGCTGAATACCTGCAGCATCGCCTTCGAGGGCGGCTGGAACAATGTCAAGCTCTACTATATGCTGGGCCTGCCGACCGAGACCGATGAGGATATCCTCGGCATTGCAGAAATGGCGAACAAGGTTCTGCACTGCTGGCGTACCCATGCGAAAAACAAGAACAGGGGCGTGCGTATCACGATATCCACCTCCTGCTTCATCCCGAAGCCCCACAGCCCCTTCCAGTGGGAGGCACAGATCAGCATCGGGGAATACAAGAGACGTGTGAATCTGCTCCGCGGTGCCATCACGGCAAAGAACGTCACCTATAACTGGCATGACGCTGAGACGAGCCTGATCGAGGCAGTCCTCTCCAAGGGGGACAGGCGGCTTGCCGATGCCATTGAAGAAGTCTTCCGCCAGGGCGGGAGACTGGAAGCCTGGTCCGACTATTTCTCCTTTGAGAGATGGATGGACGCCTTCCGACGCTGCGGGATCGACCCTTCCTTCTACGCCGGGCGGGAGATCCCCATCGACGCGGTTCTCCCCTGGGATCACATCGATGTCGGTGTGAGGAAGGCGCACCTGATCCGGGAGCGTGAGCGTGCTTACCGGTCAGAGCTCTCACCGGACTGCCGCAGGCAGTGTTCGGCATGCGGGGCGGCCAGGCTGCTGCACGGAATTGCCTGTGACGCATGAAGGCAGGCTGCCCCGTTAAGGCAACCCGATGGCATTAATGAAAAACGGAAAGATACAGACGAGGAATACAATGATGGAAAAGCTAAGCCCTGACACCAAAGCACCCATGCCCGCGGAGCATCCTTCCCCGGCCACGCAGAAGCCTTTCGATGCCGATGTGCAGAACCTGCGCCTGAGGCTGCGCTTTGAAAAGACAGGGCGGGCGGTATACATCTCGCACCTGGATCTGATGACCACGATGCAGCGCGCATTTGCCCGCGCGGATGTGATGCTGAGGTATTCCGAA
>CADBNC010000016.1 GCA_902795885.1 Oscillospiraceae bacterium | reverse complement strand
GGACATGTTGTTCAGGAAGGTGGTTTTTGCCCGGTTGGCATGCTCCGCGGCCACCAGCGCGTCCGCAAGCGCGTCTCTCTGCGCGCGGTCTTCGCGGACCGACTCGGTCACGTCGCTGTAATATCCGCGCAAAAGCTGCTTGCCGTTCTCATCGGCTGTCACCGTACCGCCGAAGCGCGCATACATCTCATGGCCGTCCGGGTGTATCCAGAGGTTGATGCATTCCGAAAGCTTCCCGGAAAGCATTTCTTCAATTCTTTTGTTTACCTCCGGTCTTTCCGATTCCGGTACATGGGAATACCAGGCGTCATAGATTTCTTCCTCTGTCAGATCCTGTCCGCCGATTCCGAGAAGCGTCTTCATCTTGTCATTGGCGCGCAGCCGGGGCGCTTTGCCTTCCTCCAGCGTCATATGCCACATGCCGAAGCCGGCGTCGGCCATGATGCCGTCAGTATCGGCCAGCTCCTGTTTGCTGTACTCCAGTTCAAGCTTGCGTTCTTCCTGCTCCAGCTGCTCAAGACGGACCGCCGTGGTGTCGGTCTTCAGCACGATACAATACTCAGATTCCGGGTCAACAGAATAGAAGTCAAAGCGCTTGTAAAAATGCCCGTCTTCCATATCCACTTCGATATCAACGGAGTAGGGCTCCTTGACCTTGAACATCTCGAAAACGGTTTTCAGATCCATGGCCTCCCGGATTCTCTTCCGGTAAGCCTCATCTTTCGGCAGGGCGGGGATGATCTGTGTCTCCAGATAATCCCGGTATGAGCCGTGCTTGACCTTCGGGAAGATATTCCCGTGCTCGATCATGGAAGCATCGCCGATGGCCACATCGTAGATGTCGCGGGCAATATATGCCACCAGGTCAAACTGCTTGGCCAGGATCTTTCCGTTGATCGTGGAAGCAAGCTTTTCCGGGTTGTTGGATTCCTCCGTGATAAAGACGACAAGATCGCTGGAAAGCGGATGCCGTGTGACGTTGGCGGTGATCTTCACATAAAAGACGGAGTTGTTCGGCAGGCGGGAATAGAGAACCCTGCTGACCGCCACCACGCCATCCATATAGGACTTTGTCAGGGCGTCAATACTGAAGGTATCGCGGAATATCTGCCGTTCTTCCGCAATGGGGAAATAGGACTCCCGAACCTTCAGGTAGTCATTATACGTCATATTCTCATAGCTGTGGATGAAGTCAGAAGAGCCGTTTGCCTCTTCCACGTTATCTTGGGTCAGATTCGCACGAATGCGGGCAAGTGAATCATCGTCCGTCTGATGAAAGCTTTTGCCCAGACTGGCATATACGCTCTGCAGCTGCTCCTCATACCGCTTTAAGCGGGTGAGATCGGCAAAAGTAGCATAGATATAGCGCTTTCCGTAATCATCAATGAAAGCGAAGTGAATCGTACACCAGATCAGATTGCCTTTTCCGGTGGTTCTGCGCACCGTTATATCATGCGTACCGTCTGCGCTGACATGGTTTGCCAGAATATCTCTGAGAATCGGGTGATCTTCCGGCATGGTGTTTGCAAACAGGTTTTCCCCATCCATAAGCTCCAGGGCCTGTTCCTGTGTATCGCATTCCATCAGCTTGACAAAAGACGGCGTTACATATTCTGCAGAGATGCTGCCGTCATCCTTCTGTTCCATAAGACAGGCTATGTTGTTAACCTGATATACGACATGCAGGAAGTTCTGATGCAGCTCGTTGCCTTCAAAGCTGTTTCCCATCGGGTTTATATTGTTGTTCATTCCGGACACATTCCTTTCTTATGGAACTCATTTTCTCATCTGGAATTCATCTTGTTGCCAAAAGCCTTTGATTCCATATTTTACCATAAGTTGATTACGTCCACAATACCGGCAAACAGAAAAAACCCGAAAACGCCGCTGTCTGTGCTTTCTCATGTGACAGTCCTGTGATGGTCGATCGTCTATCATTTAGTCAGATTTTGACTGAAAGGCGGGTGATCCGGGATGATGCAGAAAATAAAAAAGCTGTTGGTAAAATATCGTGAGCCCATCACGTATATCCTTGTCGGCGGCGGCACAACCACGGTCGCCTGGGGCTGCAAGTATCTGTGGAACCTGTTCTTCTATGGCGGGACTTTATTCCCGAACATGATGCAGATTACTGTCCTTTCGATCGTGGAGAATGTCGCGGCAATTGCCTATGCCTATCCGGCCAACCGGAAGTGGGTCTTTCACAGCACCAGCCCGAACATTCTGGAAGAACTGATCAAGTTTACCGGCTCGCGTGTCGTTGTGTGGGTTCTCGGCTGGCTGCTGAACATGCTGCTGGTCAGCGTCCTGGGCATCAATATGCTCCTCTCAACGGTACTTGTGGGGATTATCGGTGTAAATGTTAATTTTGTATTGTCAAAGCTGTTGATCTTCCGTCATAACAGGAACAGGACGCAGCACCATGAAGCACAAACAATCACTTTGCTCGCAAATGCTTACGACGATGCCGATATTGCTCCGGCAGCCTGACAGGCGTTTTCCGACCTTAACCCGCGCTGGCAGGCATTTTCGCCTCCAGCGCGGCTTTCTTAACATCCATATCGGCGTGATATCGAACATCTCTGTTTATCGACTTGATGCCAAGGCCATACCTGTGCTACAATGTTTTTATGCTGAAGAATGATCCGGAAATGTCAGGGAGGCCAGGATGAAAAACGCCGGAATAAGACGGGCATTTTTGCTTATTATACTGATTTTTCTGCTTGGAAGCACCAGGGGCTATGCAGATCAGGCTATCATGGATCAGGTTTCCTTCGAGGTTAAATTCTTCCTGTCTCCGGATAAAGTATTGGCCGAAAACCATCTGCTCACCGAGGCGGTTGCAGATCAGTTCAGCCTTGGGCAGGAGTACACGCCGATCGACGTCATCTATCTCGAAACAGCCAACAGGGCATTCACATCCGAAGGCTGGGTCAATCGGATTCGCTGGAAAGAGGGAAAGAAGAAGCCTGAGTGTACCTGTAAAAAACGTTATCCGGTTGCCGGCGATGATCAGGCGTCCATCCTCGCCGCTTTGAAAAGCGCTGCAGCCGACGGTATTGATCTGCAGTCTGAGAGCCCTTCTCTTCAAATTGACTGGGGCTACTCCCGAATGACGCTGAGTGTAGCCTGGGAATCTTCCGGTATATTCAAAGACTATCAAAACCTGAAGCAGTTCAGCACCGGAGACGCCATTTCATTTTTATCGGAATGCATGCCGGCAGAAGAGCTCGACTGGCTTCGCCCCGGCTGGGGAAAAGACAATCTGGCCCGCGCTCAGAAGGTTGGAATTGTATCATTCAACAGGATTAAGGGGATCTGGGAAGACACAGAGGTCACATTTGATATCACGACGATCCCTTTGAACGGCGCCGAAGAGGATATGGTCGAGTTGTCTTTCAAAACCGATCATTATGAAGAAGCGGCAGAGAAGCGCCGGCAGCTACGTGGCTTCCTGATGGAAAACGGAATACTGCTGGAAGCTGATTCCCTGAAAACGCAAATGATTCTTGACGCCGGCCTTTATGAGGTTCCGCCTGAAGCAGGACAGTGATCACCTGTATTTTCATGACGCAACATTATTTCAAGCCTTATTGCAAATCCTTTATCTTCATAAGTCAAAAATAATCATGCGGGCTGATAGCTG
>CADBNC010000015.1 GCA_902795885.1 Oscillospiraceae bacterium | reverse complement strand
GTCTCAATCTTAGCTCTGTATCATCAGGAATCCTGATCCTGGCTTTTCTCCCGGTCTTTCCAGTCCATATCCATAGCCCCTACAAATCCCGAGTTGTCTGCATGTTATTCTATCATATCCTGGGGCTGACCGCAACGGGCGGGAGAATCCCGACGGTGAATGCGGCCCCATGACCGAAAGGGCAGTAAAAAGCTTCCAGCATCTGCATGGTCTCACCCCGGATGGAGAGATAGGGAAGGAAACGTGGAGTTCCCTGCTGACAAAATGAAAAACCGGGGTTCCCGCACTGGGAACCCCGGCTTTCTGCTGACAGATGAAAATCAGTCTGTCACGTAAGGAAGAAGCGCGATCTGTCTTGCCCGCTTGATCGCCTCGGTAAGCTCACGCTGATGCATGGCGCAGGTACCGGTGGTGCGGCGGGGGAGAATCTTGCTGCGCTCGGAAAGGAACCGACGCAGTTTCGCGGTATCTTTGTAGTCGATGAACGTCGCCTTGTCCACGCAGAACTGGCAGACTTTTCTGCGGCGGCGGTTCTTCGGATTGTTCTTGTCAAAAGCCACTGTACGAAACCTCCTCTATCATGTAATCATCAGAACGGCAGATCGCCGTCATCATCCAGCTCGGCAAATCCGTCATTCACGGGAGAGGCCGACGTGTTCTGGCGGGGGGCGTCATAGCCGCCATAATTCCCGCTTCCGCCGTAGCTCTGCCCGGCATTGCCGTAGCTGCTCTGGCCATAGTTGCCCTGGTTATCGGAATCACGCTTGCTGTCGCCAAAATAGGCGTTGTCCACCTGAATTTCCCAGCTGGTGCGGTTGTTGCCGTCGCGATCCTGCCACTTGCGGGACTGCAGACGCCCGGAAACCACAATCATACGCCCCTTCTGGAAGAAGCGGTTGATGAACTCTCCGGTCTGCCGCCATGCCACGCAGTCGATGAAATCGGTCTGGCGATCACCGTTCTCGCGGCTGCCAAAATCGCGCTCACAGGCAATTGTGAAACGGGAGAGATTGACACCCGAAGGAGTCGAGCGGAGCTCGGGATCCTGGACGAGACGGCCCATCACCACGATGTGATTTAACATCCCGGGCCCCCTTACTCAGCGCGAAGGGTGATCAGGCGGCGAAGGATACCGTCAGTGATACCCAGAATACGATCGAGCTCGGCGGGGAATTCCGGACCGCTTGTGAACTTCATCAGGACATAATAGCCTTCCGAGATGTAGTTGATTTCATAAGCGAGCTTGCGCTTGCCCATTTCCTCCAGCTCATCCAGAGTGCCATTCGCCTCAACAAGCGCCTTGAACTTCTCCACGACCGCTGCGGTCTCTTCTTCCGAGAGCTTCGGGCTGATGATGTACATTACTTCGTACTTCTCACTTGCTTTTGCCATGGTTGCACCTCCTTATGGTCTTAAGGCCCCCGTTCATACGGGAGCAAGGATTTGCCTGACTTGACAGGCCATACTATTATATTTGTTTTCTTTGGTTTGTCAAGGAAAAATTACAAAAATCGCAAAAAAAGAGTCAAAAAACTCTTCTTGCCACTGCAGGGGAATCATGTTAAGATAAACAGATGAATTTCAGGGGGGTGGAACTGTGCGCATAATGGCAATTGATCTCGGGGATGAGAGAACCGGGCTTGCGGTTTCCGATGAACTGGGCATCCTCTGCGGAGAGGCCTGGACAGTGAAGGAATGGGATCACGCCCGCCTTGCCCGCACAATCGCCGCAGAGGCAGAGAAGCGGGGCGTGCAGACCCTTGTGCTGGGCCTTCCGCGCAACATGGACGGCACAGAGGGCCCCCGGGCGGAAAAGAGCCGCGCCTTCCGCGAGATGCTTCTGCAGGAGGGAGCGCCGGAGGTCGTGATGTGGGATGAGCGCCGCAGCAGCATCGAGGCGCACCAGATTCTCCACGCCAACGGAAAGCGGGAGAAGAAGCACCGCAGCACGGTGGACGCCGTGGCGGCCAGCCTGATTCTGGAGGGGTATCTGGCCTCCCGGCGCTGAGGAGACCGCACGACTTCTTTACATCGCATTCATAATTATATGATATACTAATCCATTGCCTTTCAGAAGGAGAGAACCGAAGCCGGATGGACGAACAGAATGAAAAACAGGCAGCCATGCTGCCTGTCGGGAAGAAAGAACAGATAATATGGGGCATTGCGCTGGTGCTGATGTGGGGCGGGATTGGCTTTCTGCTCTACCGCAGCCACGGGGATCTGACGGTTGAACAGCTTCTGCAGTATCAGCCGGAAAACCCGCTTCTGGCAGCGCTGATGCTGTGGGGCCTTTTCCTGCTGAAGAGCGTGGACTTTATCATGTATTCCAGCGTGTTCTACGCGGCCAGCGGGATTATGTTCCCGACGCCGGTGGCGCTTCTGGTCAACCTGGTGGGCATCTTCATCCTGTGCACAGTGCCTTATTTTATCGGCAGGCGCATGGGGGCGCCGCTTCTGTGGAAGCTGCAGGAGAAATACCCCCGCCTTCGCGAGATGGAGAGTCTCAGCGGAAAGCAGGGCTTTGTCTTTGCCTTCCTGCTGCGCAGCGTCAACCTCCCCGTAACGGTGGTGAGCCTCTATCTGGGCGCAAGGCAGTGCTCCTTCCCGCTGTACCTGGCAGGATCCTTCTGCGGGCTGATGCCGGTGATGATCCCCTTTACCATCATGGGGGACAGCATCACCAATGTGGGCTCCCCGATGTTTATCGGGGCCGCCGCGGCAGATGTTCTGCTGGCGGTGGCGTCCTTCATCTGGATCGTCATCCTCAAGCGCAGGCAGGCCAGAAAGAGACTGGAAGCCGCCGCCGGAGCGGAAAGGCTTCCAGATTACACCCGGGGCGCCGCAGCGCACTGAAGCTGACCTTCCTGCCGCGCCGGGCTCAGGAGAGATTCCCGGTGGCGTACATCACGGCCGCGATGGCCACGACAGGAGCAGTCTCACAGCGGAAGATGCGCTCGCCCATCGAGCAGATATGCATCCCCGCGAGCCTGGCCAGGTCCGCCTCGAAGGGTTCAAACCCGCCCTCGGGCCCCGTCAGAACGGCAGCGCTTTTGCAGGTCTTGTTTGCCTCGAGCACGGTGTTGAGGCCTTCGCGCTCACCTGTCTCGTAAAGGAAAAGGGGAAGCTCGGTGTGCACGGCGGTGTTGAGGACCTCGCCGTAATCCGCCGCCCAGGTGACCTGCGGGATGATCCCGCGGCCGGACTGCTTGGCGGCCTCCTCGCTGATGCGGTTCCAACGCTCCAGCTTCCTGTACGGATCGTCCGGGCGGGCGATGGAGCGGGCGGACTGGAAAAAGACAATATCATGCACGCCGGCCTCCACGGATTTCTGGATGATATAATCCACGCGGTCGCCCTTCGGCAGACCGCAGAGAGCCGTGACGGCGACATTCGGCTCACCCCGGCAGGGCGTTACTTCCAGAACCTCAAGCTCTGCCTCCTCCCTGTCAGCACGGACAAGGCGGCATTTATAGTCTGTCCCCTTTGTGTCGCAGATGGTGACTTCCTCACCGGGACGGATGCGGAGGACGCGGATATGTTCAGCGTCCCGCCCGTAAAGAATGGCGGTGGGACTGCCCGGCAGGTTGGTGCCTGCCATGAAAAAACGGGCCATGGGCTGTTCTCCTCTCGATTGATTCGACGCAATTATCGCATATTTTTTCTTTCCTTGCAAGCCATTATCGCGCAAAGTCAGGAATACCACAGAGAATAAAGAATACATATTAATTATAAAGAATGGGGGCTGCATCAGAGATGCCGACAACGTGGAGCAGAAGTCCGGAGGATTTTCACAAGATTTATATCGCCAACACCGATGCGTTTTACAGAATAGGAAGCCAGGCCCTTGCGCCTGAGCTGGACGAATTCATGACCCGGTGCGCGCTGTCGCTCTGGAGCAGGGCCGGCGGCATCGGCGAGCGGCATGTGGCCATGGCCAACGCCATCTATTCCCGCAGCCAGCCCCAGCCAAAATGGCTGCTGTGGAATCTGACAAGCTCCATCTGCGAGGAGGATACCTTCCTGCCGCCGGTGTTCTTCTGGAACCTGGCGGAGACGGATGCCAAACGCGGGACCGAGACCTCCCGCACCTTTATCCGCATGCTGACGAATATCCTGCTGTATCTGGCAGCGGTGGACGATGATGTGACCTATAAGGAAGCGGAATTCATCACCGAGTGTACAGACCGCCTGACGGCAATCTGCGATACCACGGGCGTGCGCAAATCACGGGAGGGTCTGAACCCGCTGGACTATGTGACCAGCGGCGAGCCCAGCTTTATCGACAAGCACGCGGGCCAGGTTCAGACAGGAAACAGCGGCACCGCCGATACAAAAACGACTGCCGGCCAGGGAGACAAGCCCGCCGAAACCCCGGAGAAGCCCAGCCTGGACGAGCTGATGGAGGAGCTGGACAGCCTCGTCGGACTGGAGACAGTCAAAAAAGAGGTCAAGAACCTCATCAATCTCATCAAGGTGCGCAAGCTTCGGCAGGAGCACAATCTCCCCGTGCCGCCGATGAGCTTCCACATGGTGTTCCTCGGGAACCCCGGCACCGGCAAGACCACCGTGGCGCGGCTGATCAGCGGCCTGTATGCTGCCATCGGCGTGCTGAGCAAGGGACAGCTGGTGGAGGTTGACCGTTCAGGCCTGGTGGCAGGCTATGTGGGCCAGACAGCGCTGAAAACCCAGGAGGTTATCAAATCTGCCCTGGGCGGCGTGCTGTTTATCGACGAGGCCTACTCGCTCTCCTCCGGCGGCGAGAACGACTTCGGCCGCGAGGCGATCGAGACGCTGCTGAAGGCCATGGAGGACCACCGGGACGATCTGGTGGTGATTGTGGCCGGCTACACCGGGCCGATGGAGGGCTTTATCTCCTCCAATCCCGGGCTTGAGAGCCGCTTCAACCGCTATTTCTTCTTCCCGGACTATGACGGCGCGCAGCTGATGGAGATCTTCAAAATACAGTGCAAAAAGAACTCCTATACCCTGACGCCTGAATCGGAGGAGGCAGCGCTGAAGTACTTCACGCAGCTTTATGAAGAGAGAACCGAGAACTTCGGAAACGGACGCGATGTGCGCAACACCTTTGAGGACATGATTGTGCGGCAGGCCAACCGGGTTGCCGCGATGGAAAACCCGACGAAGGAGGATCTTGTCACCGTGCTTCCGCAGGATCTGGAGGATCCGGAGGAAGAGGACGGGGACGGGAGCCCGGCACCGGAGACGGCCGGAGAAGCGGAAGGGGAGAGCGCCCCGGAGGCGGCCGGCCGGGAAGAAACGAAGACAGACGACAGCAGACCAGCAGGCGCGGACAGGGATGAGGAGGAAGCAACTTGACCGTCGGAAACGCCATCACGGCCGGGATTATCTATGCGCTGACAGAGCTGCTGGGGCTCTCCGGATCGGGGCACCTGGCAGTGGTCAGCAAGCTGTTTGATCTCCGCATTACCGAGCTGCACCAGCTCTTCAGGGCGCTGCTGGAGTTTTCCGTGATGCTGGCGCTTCTGGTGGTCTACCGGCGCGATATTGCCGCGATGATCCGGGATACGGCCGGGCTCACAGGCTTCGGAAAACAGGCACGGAAGCAGCAGCGCTTTCCGGAGACAAGGCTTCTCTTTATGCTGGCAATGGCAACGCTCCCGCTGCTGATCATGCTGCCCTTTCGCCGGGGCTATCTCAGCCTCTGGAACAGCCAGACCTTTGTGGGCGCCATGCTCCTGCTGAACGGGGGAGTGCTTGCCGTGTGCGAGAGGATGCTGCCCGGGAAAAAGGGTCTGGGGAAAATGAGCGTGCCGGATGCCCTGATCATCGGCATCTGCCAGGCGGTTGCGATCATCCCGGGGCTCTCGCGCCTTTCGGTTACGGTCACCTGCGCCACGGCAGAGGGCTTTCAGAAGGGCTATACCATCCGATTCGGCATGCTGATGGCCATCCCGGCCATGTTCGGCGCGTCGATCCTGAGTCTGGCCGACGCAGCCATGGCGGGGATCGACAGCCAGTATCTCGCAGTATATTTTATCGGCATGGGCGCTTCCCTGATTACGGGCATCATCACCATCTACGGCTTCCGCAGGCTGGTGCACCGCAGGGGATACGGCGGCCTTGCCTACTACAGCTGGGTGGCCGGCATGCTGGCCATTATCCTGGCGCTTATTTTCTGATCAGGCGATCAGGTTCATCTGGAAGGGAAAACATGGCAAAAAAAGCAACGAAACAGACAGGCAAACAGACTACAAAGAAGACCGCGGCTGCCCGGAGCACCCGGAAGAGCACCCGCAGCACAGCGACGAGGAACGCCCCGCCGCCCCCGCCGAAGAGAAGCGCCTCCACGGCACCGGCTCCGGCACCCAGCGACTATGGCTCCACCATCGGCGGCGTGATTTTTCTGCTGCTGGCGGGATGCTCGGCAATCAGCTATTTTAACACCGAGGGCAGCGTTGTGGCCTTCTTCTCCACCTTCATGCGGGGGCTTCTCGGCTGGGGCTTCTATCTTGCGGCTCCCTGCTTCCTCGCTGCGGCGATTCTGCTGTTCACGGCCAAGGACAGGCCCGTGGGCGCGCGCGTATTTGCGGTGGTGATGCTGCCGGTTCTTCTGGCCTCCGTGGGCGAGCTGATGCTGTCCGCCCCGGTCCGCGAGGGGACGGCACTGATGGACGCGCTCAACGATCTCTTCCAGGACGGGATTGTCATGCATTCCGGCGGCGCGGTGGGCGGCCTCATTGCAAACGGGCTGAACAAGACCCTCAGCATCTATGGCGCGCTGCCGCTGCTTCTGCTGGCCTTTGTCTATTGCTTTATTGTCTTTTGCTGGGGCGGCGTGCGCCAGCTGATCACGCGGATTGTCTTCCGCAGGGACCAGTGGAGTGCCGTGGAGGCCAGGCGTGAGAGCTACGCCGGCGCCCGCACTGCAGGGACGGTGATCCGGCAGGAAAAGCCGCAGCCCGGCATTATCAAAACGCCGAGAAAAGGCGTGCTGGATATGAACATCCCCCTTGGCGATGAGGGAGAGGTGCTTGAGCCCTACGGCGCGGAGAAGCCGACGCCGATGCCAAGGCAGCCCAGGAAAAAAGCAGGCCCCACGGTGATCCTCGAAGCCGGGGAGCCGGCCTCGAATACGGAGCTTTCGGTCCCGAGCGTGGTCCGCGGTGGGAGAAAGAACGCGGCTGCACAGGCCGCGGCTGCCGTTATGGGCGGGGCTTCTTACGCAAGTGGAGCTGCCGTTACGGGCGGGGCTTCAGCCATGATGGCAGGCAGTGCCGTTCCGGCTGCAGCAGCCTTTTCAGGGGAAGCTGCCGCTGCGGGAGAAATTTTTGCTTCGCCCGCCCCTGCCGGCGGCCTGAGCTCCTCCTCCGCCATGGGAGGAACCGGAAGGGATGGGTCCTTTGCCGGCGCTGTCAGCGGACGGAGCCCGGGGCCCGGCCGGCACGAGGTCCCGGAAGACCGGGAAGAGATGCCGGTGCAGACGGCAGGAGCCCGGGAGGAAGTGCAGCCCCCGGCCGGATCCCGGGGCCGCGGGAGCTCGGGCGCAAGGACAGCGAAGGTCGTGCCCCATCCCGCCGCTACAGTGGAAGCCCCGCCGGAGAGCAGGGCTGCCTCCGGAGGAAAGAGCAGCGCTTCGGGCAGAATGAAACAGGAAGAGCTGCAGAAACAGCAGGAGGCAATCCAGAAGGAAATTGATTCTTCCGCGCCCACGGAGGACTATGTCTTCCCGCCGATGACCCTGCTGCGGGCCAGTGTTTCCAATCGTGCCGACGGCGCGGAGGCCCAGGACGAGGTGGCGGTAAACCGCGTGCGCCTGGAGGAGGCCATCCAGAGCTTCGGCACCAAGGCCTCGGTGGTGGGCGTGATCCGCGGGCCCACGGTTACGCGCTATGACCTGGAGCTCGAGCGCGGCGTAAAGCTTGCAAAGATCACGAACCTGGCAGGGGATATTGCCCTGTCGCTGGGTGTGGAAAATGTGCGCATCGCTCCGATCCCGGATAAAATCTCAACGGTTGGCGTCGAGGTGCCGAACAGAACCGTCAGCACGGTTTTCCTGCGGGATATTCTGGATTCGGCGAATTTCTCCTCCGCCAAATCCAAACTCAGCTTCGCACTCGGCAAGGATATCGGAGGCAACTGCATTGTGGGCAACATCTCGAAGCTGCCCCACCTGCTGATCGCCGGTACCACGGGCTCCGGTAAATCGGTATGCATGAACTCGCTGAGTCTCAGCCTCCTGTACAAGGCCCGGCCGGATGAGGTCAAGCTCATCATGATCGACCCCAAGATGGTGGAGCTGGGGATTTACAACGGCATTCCGCATCTCTATGTGCCGGTGGTCACCGACCCGAAGAAGGCAGCGGGCGCGCTGCAGTGGTCGGTTGTCGAGATGATGAAGCGCTACCGTGCGTTTTCGGAAATCGGCGTGCGCGATCTGGATACCTATAATCGCCTCCAGCGTGAGAGCGGCGGAGAGACGCTGCCCCGGGTTGTCATCGTGATTGACGAGCTGGCAGACCTGATGCTGGTGGCCTCGAAGGACGTGGAAGAGAGCATCTGCCGCGTGGCGCAGATGGGCCGTGCGGCCGGCATGCATCTGGTGATTGCCACCCAGAGACCGTCTGCCGATGTCATTACGGGCCTGATGAAGGCCAACATCCCCTCGCGGATTGCCTTTGCGGTCTCCTCCACGCTTGAGAGCCGCACTATCCTCGACCAGGGCGGCGCCGAGAAGCTGATCGGCTTTGGCGACATGCTCTACGCCCCGCTGGGAAGCGGCAAGCCCACGCGCATCCAGGGCTCCTTTGTCTCGGATGAGGAACGCGAGGAAGTCATCCGCTTCATCAAGGAGCACAACAGCGCGGAGGCTTCGAACACCGATGAGCTGGAAGAATACATGCTCAAGGCAACCAAAGACCCGAAGGACAAGAGTGCCTCCGGCAAGGACCACGAGGAGAGCGCAGGCGCCACCGGCGATTACGACGAGCTGCTGCAGCAGGCGGCAGATGTGGTGATCGAGATGGGCTCGTGCTCGGTGTCGCTGCTGCAGAGACGCCTCAAGCTGGGCTATGCCCGGGCTGCCCGGATTGTGGACCAGCTGGAAGAGCTGGGGATCGTTGGGGAGTATGAGGGCGCAAAGCCGCGCGGCATAAAAATGGACAGGGCGCAGTGGCATGACCTGCAGGTTCAGCTCGGCTATCTGCCGGCTGGGGAAGCGGGGTACGAGCCCGCGCCTGATAACGAAGGATACGATGATGAATTATTTGACGCTGATTCCGCCGACGCAGAAGCTCTCCCGCAGTGAGGCCAACAGCCGCAGCATGCTGGCCCTGGCCCATGTGGGCGATGCCGTGTATGAGCTTCTCGTGCGGAGCAGCCTCACGGCCGGCAGCACGGCCAACGTGAACGAGCTGCACCGCAGCACGGTTGCGCATGTGCGGGCGGAAGCCCAGGCCGAGGCGGCAAGGCTTCTGCAGGAGAGCCTCACCGAGGAAGAGAGCGAGGTCTACCGCAGGGGCAGGAACTGCCGTGTCCATGGTGTGCCGGCCCATGCCAGCCCCGGCGACTATCACGCGGCGACGGGGCTGGAGGCGCTTTTCGGGTGGCTCTACCTCGTTGGCGAGAGCGAGCGCATTGAAGAGCTTTTCCGCATCATACAGGAGGGGAACCATGGCGCTCTCAGCTGAAACCATCGCCCTGCTCCGCAGGGAGCTGGAGCAGGAGCTGTGCGACGGCAGGATCGAAAAAATCCAGCAGCCGGAGAAGGATCTGCTTCTCCTGACCATCCGTGCCGGAGGCGAGAACAGAAAGCTGCTGATCCGGGCCTCCGGGCCCAATGCGCGCATGCATCTGACCGGGCGCCGGTATGAAAACCCGCCCAGCGCGCCGATGTTCTGCATGCTTCTGCGCAAGCAGCTGACGGGCGCCCGCGTCCGCGGCATTGAACAGCCGGGCGGCGACCGCCTTCTCCGCCTTCTTCTGGAAGGGCGCAGTGAGATGGGGGATACCTCGCAGCTGGGTCTGACAGCGGAGTTCCTCGGGAGGTCGACAAACCTGGTCCTGACCGACGGGGAAGGGAGAATCCTGGACTGCCTGCGGCGTGTTCCGCCGTCGGAAAACGGAGGAAGAGCCCTTCTGCCCGGGCTGCGGTACGAGCTGCCGCCCCGCCCGGACGGCTTCCGGGAAAGCCCGCTGCAGGGCAGCCCCGCGGATGAGGCGGAAGGCACACAGCCCTGGCCCGGCAGGGGAGAAGAAGAGCTGCCTCCTGTGAGCGCCGCCCTTGACAAAAAGTACGGCGATGCCGAACAGGCCGAGCTGCAGCACAGACGCTCCCAGGACCTGCAGCGCACCGTGCGCCGCCTGCGGGACAGGCAGCAGCGCAAGCTTGCCCTGCAGAGAGAGGATCTGAGGCGCACGGAAAACCTGGATGCCATGCTGCGGGAGGCAGAACTCCTGCAGGCGAATCTCTACCGCGTTCGCCGGGGAGACCGCGTTCTGGAATGTGAGAACTATTATGAGGAAGGCTGCCCGATGACGCGGCTGCAGCTGGACCCGCTGAAGACCCCGCAGGAGAACCTGGCCGCCCGCTTCCGCAGCTATCGCAAGGCAAAGGGAACCCAGCAGCATCTGACGGGCATCGTGGCAGAGGGCGAGAAGCTTCTGGACTATCTGAACAGCGTGCTGGACGAGCTCGGCCGTACGGAATCGGAAAAGGACCTGCAGGAAATCCGGGGCGAGCTTCTGACGGCGGGGATCCTGAAGCCCGGGAAAAATGCGCGCGAGGGGAAAAAGCAGAAGCGGACGGAACGCGTCCGGGAAGGAGAGCCCCTCAGCTTCATGGGCCCGGACGGCTTTGAGGCCCTGGTGGGGCGAAACAACCTGCAGAACGACAGCCTGACGGGGAAGCTGGCCAGGCGTACGGACTACTGGCTGCATGTACGGCAGCTGCACGGGAGCCATGTGATCCTGCGCTGCGAGGGGAGAGAGCCGACACCCGAGGCCCTTCGCTTTGCGGCGGAGCTGGCTGCCTACTATTCGCAGGCGAGGGACAGCGGGCGGACAGCCGTGGACTATACCATGGTCCGCAACGTGCGCAAGCCCTCCGGCTCGCTGCCGGGGAGGGTCATCTATGATCATTATCAGACGATCCTGGTTTCCGGCGCCCTGCCGCAGTCCAATGCCTGATCGGAGTATGGATATCATATGAAACTGAGCATTATTGTACCGGTATACAATACGGAGAAATATCTCTCCAAATGCCTGGACTCCCTGATTCTGCCGAAGAGCGGGGAGACATGGGACTATGAGATCATCGTTGTAAACGATGGCTCAACCGATTCCTCCCGCAGCATCATGGCCGATTATGAACGCAGATTCCCCGGCCTGGTGCGCCCGCTGGATACGCCCAACGGCGGCCTCGGCCATGCGCGCAATGTCGGGATGGCGGCGGCAGAGGGAGAGTATCTGCTGTTTGTGGACAGCGATGACTGGCTTGCCCCCGGCGCCATGGAGGAGATTCTCAAAGCGGTGGAGGAGCCTTTTGACGTCGGCATATTCGATTTCGTCCATGTGGATGAAGCCGGGCGGGAGCTTGCCGCCTTCTCCGGCTGTGACAGGGAAGGGACCTTCACCCTGGCGCAGCATCCGGGCCTGCTGCACTGCCCGCTGAATTCCTGCAACAAGATCTGGCGGCGCAGCCTCTTTGCCGACCACGGCTTCCGGTTCCCGGTGCGGCTGTGGTATGAGGACGTTGCCACAAGCCCGAACCTCTATCTGAACGCGAAGGCCATCCGCTATTTTCCGCGGCCCTGGTACTGCTATCTGCAGCGGGTGGGCTCGATTACGAACACACGCTCTGCCGACAGAAACCTGGAGATGATCACGGCCTTCGACATGGTTCTCGACTATTACCGCGCACAGGGAGAATTCGACCGCTACCACGAAGAGCTGGAATACATGGCATTCTACCACGCCTATCTGACATCGATTACAAGGGTGAACCTGATTGACCCGGCCAGCGGCATTCAGGACCGCCTTCTGGATAATTTTGTTACGAAGTTTCCGTCCTACCGCGGGAACCGCTATTACCTCGCCGCTCCGCAGAAATACAAGCTGCTGGACCGCCTGATGCGAAAAAGGCAGTGGCGCGCAGTGAACCTGCTGATGACGGCAAACAAGAAACTGAAAGGCCGGTGACAAGATGGAACGGGATATTCTGAACATTCTGCGGGGCGAGGACCCGGAGCAGCAGGTCAGCGGGGAGCCGGAGGTGCTCCCGGAAATTGACGGATACAGCGATGACGCCAGCTTTGACGCGGCAGCCCGCCCGGATGGCGAAGCCGCCTCTGGAGAGACTGCTTCCGGAGAGACCGAACCCTGTATGGACGAGGGCGATGGAGAGCGTGCGCCTGCCGGCATTGCCGGAGGGCTTTTCAAAAAGCTCTCTCTGAAAAAGCCGGAGAAGAAACCCGATGAGCCTGAAAAGCCTTCAAAGAAGCCGGCAGAGACAGGGAAGAGCGGGAAGAAAGCCGCAAAGAAAGCCACGAAGAAGAACCCTGAGGTCGTGGAAGACGGGGATGAGGCTTCGCAGGAGCTTGCGGCCCGCCGTGATCTGTATGACTGGATCCAGTCGCTGATGGTGGCGCTGATGGTGTGCATCGCGGTGTTCCTCTTCGGCGTGCGGGTGATTGACGTGAGCGGGTCATCCATGTACCCGACGCTCATCAACGGAGACAAGATGCTGGTATCCGGCCTGTTCTACAAGCCGAAGGCAGGTGACATCGTGGTCTTCAAGACAGACAGCTACGACCCGAACAAGGCGCTGGTAAAGCGCGTGATCGCAACCGAAGGACAGGAAGTCAGCATCGACTTCGACCGCGGTGTGGTGTATATCGACGGTTCTCCGATTGAAGAGGACTATATTGCCGAGCTCACCAAAACCAAGCTCGACTTCATCGGACCCCAGACGGTCCCGGAGGGATGCGTGTTCTGCCTCGGCGACAACCGCAACGCCTCCACCGACAGCCGGAAGAAGGAGATCGGCATGGTGGACACCCGCATGATTCTCGGCCGTACCTGGTGCGTGGCCTTCCCGCTGGCTGACGCGAGGCTGATCGGATGAGCGATATTCAATGGTTCCCCGGGCATATGACAAAGGCCCGCCGCATGATGCAGGAAAATCTCGGCATGGTGGATGCCCTCTGCGAGGTGGTGGATGCCCGGATCCCCGGCGCCTGCCGCAACCCCGAGAT
>CADBNC010000014.1 GCA_902795885.1 Oscillospiraceae bacterium | reverse complement strand
TACGTCTCCTGCTCTCCCTTCCGCGTGCCCATCGCCCGCCTCGCCGCCGCGCAGGCCGCGATCAAGGAGAAGGCCGAGCGCACGAAGAAGGACGAGATCCAGGCCGAGGTCGAGGCGAAGGTCTCCGCTGCGAAGGTCGCTCTGAAGGACGCCGCCGACCGCCTTTCGACGGTCGCCGCCGACAAGGGCGCAGAGCTCAAGGACATCGCGCAGGCCGGCTTCAAGAGCCTGAAGGCCGGCTGGGAAGAGGCCAAGAAGACCTTCGATCAGGAAAAGAAGTAAGACAGGCTGAAAAGCAGTCATACCGAAACAAATAAAAACAGGAATGCACGTCTCAATAACGAGGCGTGCATTTTCTTGCTGAAGAGCAGGGAATGTGCTATCATTGATGCGATGACGGCAGTACTGAATAATTCGCGTCAGCTGGGATGAGGAGGCCGGAAGTAATGGAAAAAAGAATTCTCTGTCTCGGGGATTCCAACACCTGGGGGTATGACCCGCGGTCCTGGTTCGGCTCGCTGTATCCGGCCGATGTACGATGGACCGGCCTCCTGGAGCAGGCAGGATGGAAGGTTTTCAACTGCGGGCAGAATGGCGCCTCGATTCCGGATAAGACTGCCTTCCCGGCGATTGTAAACCGGATTCAGAGCAGACTTCCTCTGGACGTAATCACCGTGATGCTTGGCAGTAACGATCTGCTGGAAGGGCTCACAGCAGAAGAGGCGGCCCAGCGGATGGAAGCTTTCCTCACCTGTGTGAATCAGGCTGCGCCGGATGCCCGGGTGCTCCTGATCGCCCCGCCTTTCATGAAGCCGGGAGCATGGGTGCCGACCCGGCAGCTGATAGAAGAATCCATGAAGCTCCCGGGGTTGTACCAGAAGCTCGCAGAGGACGCAGGAACCGGCTTCGCCGAGGCAGAGAAGTGGGAAATAGAGCTGACATATGACGGCGTACATTTTTCCGAGGCAGGACATGCCGCTTTTGCAAGGGGGCTTGAGGAAGCGCTGAGTCTTCTGCCGGACTGAGGATATCCGTGACAAAAGCTGCCGTTCTCTGCAGGCGCCGCCGCATAAGTACATATAATAGCCATGGATTCGTGGAAATTCCTGAATCCATGGCTTTCTGCATTTTGAACCGGGACAGAGGCTTCCGTCAGATTTCGGGAGCTTATCCAAGCAACGTGACGATCTCCTCAACGCATTTTTCCAAACCGAGGGTTGAGGTACAGATCATGCGGTCATAATTGTGCCTGTCACCCCAGATGCGCCCGGTCACGTATTCATAGCTGGTTTTTCTGCGCTTGTCGGTTTCACGGATTTTCCGGATGGCCTCCTCTTCTGAGCAGTTTTCCGTCCGGCAAATACGCTCTACTTTGAAATCCATATCTGCATAGAAGAACAGATGCAGCGCGTTCGGGTGATCCTTCAGATAAAAATCAGCCCGGCGACCGGCGATAACACAGTTGCCGTTTTCCACCAGCTTGACGATGAACTTCCCCTGCTCGCGGAAGATATAGTCGGCATCCTCGTTTCCGCTCCTGGCAAGAACCGGAAACACCTCGTGAAAGATGTTTTTGCGGATCGGGGCGTCTTCTGCTGCAGCGACATAGGATTCCGGCAGCATGTTTTTTTCAGCTATCTGTGCGATCAGTTCCTTGTCATAGAATTTGTAATTCAGTCTCTCTGCGACCATGCGTCCGACATCATAACCGCCGCTGCCGTATTCGCGGCTTACTGTCACAATGTTTTTCATGGATAAGCATCTCCTTTCCGTAATTGTCTTCCGGTATTCTTTCGAATTATATTTTCATCTTATCATATTCTTCAGCATGCTGCAAACAGAAAAAACTGCAGAGCCGGATCCGGCGTATGCTTTGGAAATAAGGATGCTCTTTTGTATTGCCGCAGAGCGGAGGACTGTGGTAAAATCAGACTGGATTACAGGAAGCGTTTTGCGACCTGGGCTTTATGGCACCCGAGGTTGTGCCGGATGCCATGCAGGCCGGGAACAGCGGAGAGAAATAATACATCCTATCGGAGACTGATATGTGGCTGCATATAAAGCGATTTGATGAACTGACGACCTTGGAGCTCTACGAAATTCTGAAACTGCGAACGGCGGTCTTTGTTGTGGAGCAGAACTGCCCCTACATGGAGCTTGACGGCAGAGACCAGAGAGCCCTGCATGTCTGGATGGAGAATGCAAAGGGGATCACGGCATACCTGCGTGTGCTGGACCGCGGGGTCGAGTGTGAGCATGTTGCCATCGGGCGCGTGGCCGTGGTGAAGCGGAGACAGGGCCTGGGAAGCCAAATTCTGAAAGCCGGGATTGACGCCGCACGGTATATGCTTCACGCGGATAAAATCTATCTCGAAGCGCAGACTTATGCACGCGGCCTGTATGAAAAACAAGGATTCCGGCAGATTTCAGAGGAATTCCTGCTGGATGGCATTCCGCATATTCAGATGATGCTGGACTTCTGAAGACGGAGCCGGCACAGGAATAATCACCATCGGCAGAAGGGATGATTCTTTACTCATTTATAGACAATCCTGCCCATGTGTGATAAAATAATCCGATAAAGTATGCGATGATGCAATGACAGCGGAGGAATGCCGGCATCACTTTCGCATTGGCAAAGGAACTGGTATGAACATGCAGACGGAAAAACGGCTGACACCGAACATCTCAGGCACCGGCGCATGGGCTTTCTCACTCGGTACGAGCATCGGCTGGGGATCCCTTGTTGTTACCTGCAACACCTATCTTGCACAGGCGGGTCCGGCAGGCAGCGTTCTTGGCATTGTGATCGGGGCGCTGATCATGCTGGTCATTACGCGCAGCTATGCCTATCTGATGAACTGTTATCCCGAGGCGGGCGGCGCCTACACCTTCTGCCGGGAAGCCTTCGGCTTTGATCAGGCCTTTCTCGCAGCCTGGTTCCTGGGCTTGACCTATTTTGCAGTTCTCTGGGCCAACGCAACATCTCTGCCGCTGTTTGCCAGATACTTCCTTGGCGATGCTTTCAAAGTGGGTAGACTGTATCAGATCTTCGGCTACGAGGTTTACCTTGGCGAAGCATTGCTGGCCGTCGCTTTCCTCCTGATTACGGCACTGCTTTGCGCACGGAATAAGACACTCGCTGCTCGGCTGATGATTGGCATGGTATTGCTCTTTACCATCGGGATCACGGTGTGCTTCTGCGGCGTGGTATTCCGGCGAGGCGTGTCTTTTTCACCCGCTTTTATCCCGGAGAAAAACGCAATGGGACAGGTAATCAGAATTGCCGTCATGTCACCATGGGCGTTTATTGGTTTCGAGAATATTTCGCACTTCACGGAGGAATTCACCTTCTCCGAGAAAAAGAGCCATCGCGTGCTGGTGATTTCGGTAATTGCCACAACGCTGCTCTATATCTTTGTGATGCTGCTTTCCGTGACGGCCTACCCTGCCGGATATGAAAACTGGCTTGCGTATATCCGTGACCTGGGGAACCTGAGCGGGCTTGACGCTCTGCCGGCATTTTACGCCGCCAATCATTACCTGGGCGATATGGGCGTCCGGATCCTGATGGCGTCTTTGCTGGCTCTCATCCTGACCAGCCTGATCGGCAACATGACTGCCCTCAGCAGGCTGCTGTATGCCCTGGGGCGGGACGGTATCCTTCCTGCTTCGGTGGGACAGCTGAATGAACGAGGGACACCGGCAAGGGCCATTGTGATCATCACCTGCATTTCCGCCTTTATTCCATTCCTGGGGCGCACGGCAATCGGCTGGATTGTTGACGTGACGACATTGGGGGCAACACTGACCTATGGTTTCGTCTCGGCGGCTGCCTGGAAGGAAGCAGGTTTCCGAAATGACCGGACGGAAAAAAACTTTGGCATGATTGGCCTCGTGATCATGCTTGGCTTTGGGGCGTATCTGCTGATTCCCAATCTCTTCACCACCGGCAGCATGGAGCCGGAGTCCTATTTCCTGTTTGTGGTCTGGGCGGTGCTGGGTTTCTTCGTGTTCCGCAGAATTCTGCGCTATGACGAAAAAAAACGCTTCGGACGGACGATCATCGTCTGGATCGCGCTTCTGAGTCTGATTCTCTTTGTTTCGCTGGTGTGGATGAACCAGTCAATCCTGAACGTCACGAACGCGGCCCTGCGTACGGTTGAATCCTTCTACGCCGAGACAGGCGAGACCGGCGCACAGGCCGAGCTTGTGAGCCGCCATCTGGCGGCGATTCGAACGGTGAGTGCCCGGAGCATTGTGGTGGTTGTGCTGGTTTTCGGGCTTTCGCTTGCGATTCTGATGACCAACTATCAGATGATGAGCAGGCAGGCTGAGCACAGCCGCAGGGAACTCGGACTCGTGCGCGATCTTGCAGGCAGGGATGCGCTTACCGGAGTCAGAAGCAAGCTTTCTTACACCGAGATGGAAAAAAGCCTGAATGAGCGTATTGCATCCGGGAAAGCGGAGGCGTTTGCTCTCGCCGTGCTGGATGTGAACGGGCTCAAGCAGGTTAACGATACTCTCGGCCACCAGGCCGGGGACGAATATATCAAAAAAGCAGCCCGCATGATCTGCATGTATTTTGCCCACAGCCCGGTGTTCCGGACCGGTGGGGATGAGTTCGTTGTTGTGCTGCGGGGACATGATTATGACCAGCGGCAGATACTTCTCGAACTGTTCCGCAAAGAATCGGAAGCACATATTGCGGCACAGGATGTGGTGGTGTCGGTTGGATGCACGGATTATCAGCCCGGGGAGGATCAGAACCTGAAGATGCTTTTTGAGAGGGCGGATGCCCTGATGTATGAGCATAAGAAACAGCTGAAAGAAATGGGCGCGGCAACCCGGCTTTAACAGAAAAAGCGATCGGGAATCCCAGCCGAATGAACAGACGGCTGCCGCCAGCATCAGCATAGAATAACCGGATTTGGCAATACAGCGAAACAGAACAGAGTGGGGCCTTAAAAAGCTCACGCATAACGGAGGACAAAACGATGCCGGAAAACCATGAGAAATCATATTCTTCTGAAAGAAAGAAAAGAATTCTGATTGTTGAGGATGAGCTGGTTCTTCAGGAGATGCTAGCCTATGCACTCCAGGAGAAGTATGAAGTGGTACCTGCAGAGAACGGCGCAAAAGCGCTGGAAATTCTGGAGACGGAATATGGCATGCTGAGCCTGGTGCTGCTGGATCTGAACCTTCCGGATATGAAGGGAATTGATATTCTGAGCAGAATAAAAGCAGACAGGCATACCGCCGTGCTTCCTGTAATTGTGATGACGGCGGATGCCGGATCTGAAGCCGAGTGCATCAACCTCGGTGCAGTTGACTTTATCCCGAAGCCTTATCCTGACTGGGCAATTGTCATGGCACGCATTCAGCGGACAATCGAGCTCTATGAGGATCGGGATACCATCCGCTGGACAGAACGCGATCAGCTTACCGGCCTCTATAACCGCGAGTATTTCTATCACTATGCGGTTCAATATGACACCTACCACGCGCAGACGCCGACAGATGCCATTGTTGTGGATATCAATCACTTCCATATGCTCAACGAGCGTTATGGCAGGGAATTCGGCAACAGGGTGCTTATGCGCATTGCCGAGAAGCTGGACGCGCTGATAACAGGCCCGGACGGCCTTGTATGCCGGCGCGGGGCAGATACCTTCCTGATCTATTGTGCCCACCGGAGCGACTATGCCGATATTCTGGAAGCGGCAAGCGTAGATATGGATGAAAACCATCAGGTGCGCGTGCGCATGGGCGTGTATTCTGAAGTGGATCGAACCCTGGATATGGAGAGGCGCTTCGACCGGGCCAAGCAGGCTGCCAACACAGTGAAAAACAGCTTCTCCAGGGCAATCGGCATGTATGACAATACCATGCACGAGAAAGAGCTTTTCGCTGAGCAGCTGCTGGAAGACTTCCATACCGCCATCCGGGAGAAGCAGTTCAGGGTACATTACCAGCCCAAATTTGATGTCCGCCCGCTGGAGCCAGTATTCAACAGCGCCGAGGCCCTGGTACGCTGGCAGCATCCGAAGCTCGGCCTGATCAGCCCCGGTATTTTTATCCCACTCTTTGAAGCTAATGGCCTGATCCGCGAACTGGATGCCTTCGTCTGGAACGAGGCAGCTGCACAGGTCCGGCGCTGGAAAGAGACGCTGGGAAGGGCGGTTCCAGTGTCGGTCAACGTCTCGCGCATTGACCTGTACGACCCGAATCTGTTGGAAACCCTGGAAGACATCGCGAAAAAACATGAGCTGGCCCATGGCGAGCTGCTGTTGGAGATCACGGAGTCTGCCTATACCGAGGACTCCGACCAGATCATCAGCGTGGTGAAGGCACTTCGCGAAAAAGGCTTCTTTATCGAGATGGACGACTTTGGCACGGGCTATTCGTCGCTGAACATGATCACAACGCTCCCGATTGACATGCTGAAACTGGATATGCAGTTTATCCGCACGGCCTTCCGGGAGAGAAAGGATACCAGACTGATCGAAGCTGTGATTGGCCTCGCGCGGTCCCTTGGTCTGCCCACTATTGCCGAGGGCGTGGAAACAGCCGAGCAGATGTTTACCCTCAAGGCCATGGGATGCGATATCGTGCAGGGATACTATTTCTCCCGCCCGCTGCCCGCCGCTGAGTTCGAGCGTTTTGTCCGTGACCTTGAGCACAGGCCGGATGCAGGTACCGGGAGCGGCGAAAAGGAAAGCAAAGGCGGCCCGAAGGACAGGTATACCTATGACGCC
Organism: Oscillospiraceae bacterium; assembly: GCA_902795885.1. Lineage (GTDB taxonomy): Bacteria > Bacillota > Clostridia > Oscillospirales > Oscillospiraceae > Limivicinus. The sequence goes on along the minus strand of CADBNC010000014.1, from coordinate 39,027 downwards.
ATGCACGATGCCCTGACCGGGCTTTACAACCACAGCGCCTTTGATATTCTGTTCCACGACGCAGACCATGAGCATATCGCGGTGATGATCGCGACAATTGATAATTACCGTACGGTCCTCGCAGAAAAGGGCAAACCCTACGCCGACCAGATAGTCAGGCGGGTGGCAGATGTGCTGCGCGGCAGCTTCCGCACAGCGGATGATGTATGCCGGCTGCAGGAGGACGAATTTGTGATCATCATGTCGCGCATGACAAGCACCATGCAGCAGCAGGTTTTCGAAAAGATCGATCAGATCAACGACAAACTGAAAAACGCACCGGAAGGACAGGAGCCCATCTCCCTGAGCGTGGGAGTGGCTTTCTCTGACCGGGATAACCCCCGGGGGGATGTGTTCGAGGACGCGGACACCGCACTTCGGCGAATGAGACAGATGCGGCAAACCGGCTGTGCTGTATACTGAGCAGATCGGGGATACACAAAGCCAGGGAAAAACAGGGAGGGACAATATATGGTTGAAAAAACCTTCCAGCTGAATGAACAGAGCCTTTCTCTCGTGGCAGAAATCGGGCAGCATATGCCCGGCGGCTTCTTCATTTACAAATCCGCTCCTCCGGGAGATCTTCTCTATGCAAACCATGCCTGCTATGAGATCTTCGGATGCAGCAATCTGGATGAATTCCGTGCGCTCACGGGTTGCACGTTCAGGGGAATGGTGCATCCGGAGGATTACGAGAGTATTTCCGCCTCCATTCACGAGCAGGTCAGTGGCGACGAGAACAGAATGGACTATGTGGAATACCGTATTGTCCGCCGGGACGGGACTGTCCGCTGGGTGGATGATTACGGCCACTATGTTGAAAGCAGAGAATACGGCGGTGTGTTCTATGTGTTCATCTCGGACATAACGGAAAAACGCGCAGGGCTGGTGCGTGATCTCGCGACGCGCAATGCCGTTATCAGTACGCTGACCAATGCCTATAACACCGTCTGGCTGATAAACGACGTGGAGACGGAACAGTGCTCGCTCTTTCACAGTGACCTGGATTTCATCCATGAGGAAGCCATCCACAATGCCCTGAGCCATGCGAAATATACCGACACCAAGACCGAATATGTGGCAACGATGGTGGCCCCTGAGGACCAGGAGCGTATGCAGGAACAGATTTCGCTCCCGTACATCCTCAGCAGATTTGAAAAACGCAATTCATTTTCCGTGAACTTCATCCGCAGCCTGGAGGACGGGCCCCGGCATTACCGGATTGATTTTGGAAAGGTTTATATGCCGGACGGGAAAATTGGCGTCACGATGGGCTTCAAGGATGTGGACAGCGAGATTCGCGAGGGCAGGGCCATGCAGAAGGCGCTGCGCGAAGCGAAGCGGATGGAAGAAGAGAACCGCCGCCTGATGGAAGAGGTGCAGTCGGCCGCAAAGCTGGCCGACCTGTTGGGTTCGGTTACATCGATGCTGACCAACATGCCTGCCATGAGCTTCTCAAAGGACGCGAACACGGGCGTTTATCTTGCCTGCAACCAGGCCTTTGCGGAATATGCGGGAAAACCAGGCCCGGACGACGTGGTTGGTCTGACGGACTCTCAGCTTTTTGATGAGGAAACCGCCACACACTTCGTCGAGGATGACCGGAAGGCGCTTTCGATGGACGAGGCCTATGTCTTCTTTGAGGATGTACCGGATGCCACAGGCAGAGACTTCCGCAACCTTCAGACGACCAAGACCAAGTTTTATGACAGTACAGGGCGGCTCTGCCTGCTTGGCATGTGCGTGGACGTGACCGAGATGACCCGCATCAAAACCGCGGAGGCCGAAAGTCGCGCCAAACAGCAGGAACTGGAAGAACGCCTTGCACTGCAGGAGCAGCTTTTGGAGCAGGAAAAGCGCCGCAAGGAACAGGACGCTATGATCACGGCCATGGCTTCGGACTACCGCAGCGTATATCATGTGGATATCGATAAAAACGATGCCGTGTGCTACCGTGCGGACGAAGAAGACGCAAGACAGACGCCGGTGGGGGTGCACTTTCCCTACCATGAGCGCTTTACGGAATACTGCGACTTGTATGTGGATGAGGAATACCGCGAGGGCTTCCTGCACTTTATCGATCCTGACAGTATCCGCGCCGCACTGGCGGAGGAGGATATCATTGCCTATCGCTATCTGGCACATCGGAACGGCCGGGATTATTATGAGATGCTGCGCATGGCGGGGGTCCGCCATCCCAGCGACCGCGACGATCATATTGTCCACGCTGTTGGTGTGGGCTTCACCGTAATTGACGCTGAAATGCGTGAGACCCTGGAGCGAAACCGTGCTCTCCAGGAGGCGTTGGCTGCCGCAGAGCAGGCCAACAGGGCGAAAACGGCTTTTCTCTCGAACATGAGCCATGAAATCCGCACGCCCATGAACGCCATCATCGGCCTGAACAACATTGCCCTGAACGATCCTGATCTTTCGGAAAAGACCAGGGAATACCTGCAGAAAATCGGCGCCTCGGCACAGCATCTGCTGGGGATCATCAATGATATTCTGGACATGTCGCGCATTGAATCCGGCAGGATGACCATCCGGCACGAGGAATTCTCCTTTGCGCGGGAGCTGGAACAGGTGAATACCATTGTCAGCGGGCAGTGCCGTGACAAGGGGTTGCAGTATGAATGCAGGACGACCGGGAAGATAGATGATTATTACATCGGCGACGTGATGAAGATCAAGCAGATCCTCATCAACATTCTCGGCAACGCCGTCAAGTTCACACCGGAGGGCGGCAAGGTCTCTTTCCTGATTGAAGAAGGGCCGCGCTTTGACCGGATGGCAACGCTGAAATTCACCATCGCCGATTCCGGCATCGGCATGAGCGAAGAGTACCTGCCGCACATCTTCGAGACCTTCTCGCAGGAGGATCTCTCCGCCACCAACCGCTACGGCAGCACTGGGCTCGGCATGCCGATCACCAAAAGTCTTGTGGAAATGATGAACGGACATATTGAAGTGGAGAGCAAAAAGAATGTAGGCACCACTTTTACCGTCACGATCACACTGGGCGAGTGCGAGCGGACCCACGGGACCGATGATGAAAACGACATCCAGCCTCATGAAATGAGCGTCCTGATCATTGACGATGACCTTATTGCCCTCGAGCACGCGCAGATTGTCCTGGGCGAGGTTGGTGTCAGCTGTGAGGTTGCCTCCTCCGGACAGGAAGGGCTGGAGATGATCCGCGTACGCCATGCCCGCCGTGAAAACTATAACCTGGTTCTGGTGGACTGGCGCATGCCCGATATGGACGGTGTGGAGACAACCAGACAGATCCGGGCTGTAGTGGGCAGCGAAACCCCCGTTATCATCCTGACATCCTTTAACTGGGACGAGATCGCAGATGTGGCCCGGGAAGCCGGTGTTGATTCCTTTGTTTCCAAACCGCTTTTCGCGGGGACTGTGCTGGATGAGTTCCGCGAGGCCTTTAAGCGGAAAAACATCGGCCTGAACCGCCGGACCACAGAACTGAAGGGACGCCGTGTGCTGCTGGCCGAGGATATGCTGGTCAATGCCGAGATCATGGTCATGGTCATGAGCATGCGCGAGATCGAAGTGGATGTGGCAGAAAACGGCCGCATTGCCGTCGAGATGTTCCAGCGCTTTCCGGAAGGGCATTACGATGCGATCCTGATGGATATGCGCATGCCCGAGATGGATGGCCTGGAGGCAACACGCATGATCCGCGCCTCTAACCGTGCTGATGCCGGGACCATCCCCATTATTGCCCTCACGGCCAACGCCTTTGATGAGGATGTGCAGCGCAGCATGCAGGCAGGGCTGAACGCGCATCTTTCGAAGCCGGTGGAGCCGGAAGCACTCTTCAGCACCCTGGAGAGCCTGATCCGAGACTGAGCCTGCGGCTGTTCTCTGGACAGGGATTCACTTCACTGGTATAATTATTCATCATTCATCTGCATAAACGCGCAGACAGGAGGGAAACAATGCTGGAGATTCGCACAATACCGGAAGGGGAGAAACTCACGGTTGCACTGACCGGCCGTCTGGACACCATCACATCCCCGGATCTCGAGAAATGCCTTGCTGCCGGCCTGGAGGGTATCCGGAAGCTGGTCCTGGATTTTGCCGGTCTGGATTACATTTCTTCCGCCGGCCTTCGGGTTCTGCTTATGACGCAGAAGACGATGAATGAAAAGGGCAGCATGAAGGTGGTCCATGTTCAGGAGCCGATTTTGGAAGTGCTGGAAGTAACAGGATTTGCAGAAATACTTAATATTGAGTGAGGGAAAATGGATAATTCAATTTTCAGAAAAAAGAGTCTGGACAGAATCAGCTCGCCGGAAGAGCTCAGCGAAACCCTGCATGTCACAAGTCCTGCTGTCTGGATGATCCTGACGGCGATCATCCTGATCCTCGCGGGTGTTATTATCTGGGGTTCCATCGCGTCCATCGACAGCATTGTCACGGGCACGGCCCAGGTGAAAGATGGCAGCATGCACATCACCTACGATGACAGACAGTTTGCAAAGGACGTGGAACCGGGGATGAAGGTTACGGCCGGCGAGCACGAAAGCCGGATTACCAGCGTCGGTACGGATGAAAACGGCGAGCCTTTCGCGGTCGCGTCGACAACGCTTGCGGACGGCAGCTATGCAGTAAAAGTGGTTTTCAGGCAGACCCAGGTTCTTCGTCTGCTGTTCAACTGAACCGCTTTGAGGAGATTTGAATGGCACAAGACAAAGTCAGGCAGCCTGTGAAGAAAGGGCGGGCCCGCGTTCCGGTCATCATGCAGATGGAAGCGCTGGAATGCGGGGCGGCCTCTCTTGCCATGGTGATGGCCTATTACGACAAGTGGGTGCCTCTGGAGCAGGTCAGGCTGGACTGCGGTGTATCCAGAGACGGTTCCAACGCGAGGAATGTGCTGGTTGCGGCCCGCGGCTATGGCTTCGAGGCACAGGGATACCGCTGTGAAGTGAGCGCACTGCAGGAAAGCATGGAATTCCCCTGCATCATTCACTGGAACTTCAACCATTTTGTGGTGCTGGACGGATTCAGGGGCAATTATGCCTATATCAATGACCCGGCAAGAGGCGAGGTCAAAATACCCATGGAGGAATTTGATCGCGCCTTTACGGGCGTCTGCCTGCAGATCAAACCCGGTCCCGACTTCCAGCCCGGCGGAAAGCGCAAGAGCACCATCAGCTTTGCCCGCAAGCGCCTGAAGGGCGCCGGGGCTGCGGTGGCGTTTGTGCTGCTGTCCACCGTGATCGGATATCTTTTCGGTGTCATCAACCCGATTTTCTCCCGCTTCTTTATGGACCGCCTGCTTACGGGCGAGAACCGCGAGCTTCTGATGCCCTTCCTTGGGATTATGGCCATGATGGGGCTGATGCAGGTGATCGTTTCCTGGATACAGGCTGTGTATGCCCTGAAAATCAACGGCAAAATGTCGGTTGTGGGCAACAGCGAATACATGTGGAAGATTCTGCGCATGCCGATGGAGTTCTTCTCCCAGCGCATGGCGGGTGACCTTCTGCAGCGCAAGAGCACCAACGCCACCATCGCCTCGACGCTGGTGGATACGCTGACGCCCCTTGCCCTGAACACCGTGATGATGGTCCTCTATCTGGTGGTCATGCTGCGCTACAGTGTGATGCTTACGATTGTCGGGCTTGTCACCATTGTTCTGAACCTGCTTGTTTCGCGGGTTATTTCCGCCAAGAGAGTCAATATTACCAGAGTTCAGATGCGCGATGCCGGCAAGCTTGCCGCCGCGACGGTTTCCGGTATCCAGATGGTCGAGACCATCAAGGCCAGCGGTGCGGAGAACGGCTATTTCCAGAAATGGGCAGGCTATCAGGCCTCCGTCAATTCCCAGACGGTGAAGTATATGCGTCTCAATCAGGCGCTTGGCCTGATCCCGGCAACGCTCTCCACGGTGGCGGACGCGCTGGTGCTGATCCTCGGCGTCTGGCTCTGCATGGAGCAGAAGTTCACCCTTGGTATGATCATGACCTTCCAGGGGTTCCTGAATTCCTTCATGTCGCCCGCCATGACGCTCATCTCGGCCGGCCAGACAATCCAGGAGATGCGCACCGACATGGAGCGCGTGGAAGACGTGATGCAGTATCCTGCAGACTCCCACGTTGTGGAGAGACCCTCCGATGAGAATGCGGACTATTCGAAGCTCTCCGGCAAGATCGAGCTGAAACATGTCAATTTTGGCTACTCGCGTCTGGCGGATCCGCTGATCCGGGATTTCTCAATGAATGTCAAGCCCGGGAACCGGGTCGCCTTCGTGGGGGCTTCCGGCTGCGGCAAGTCCACCCTGAGCAAGCTGATCTCCGGTCTCTACCAGCCCTGGAGCGGCGAGATCCTCTTTGACGGCAGGCCAATCAGCGAGATTGACCGCAGCATCTTCACGGGCTCGGTGGCTGTTGTGGACCAGGATATCACGCTTTTTGAGGACAGCATCGCCAACAACATCAAAATGTGGGATAATACCATCGAGGACTTCGAGATGATTCTGGCCGCCCGGGACGCGCAGATTTATGATGACATCATGCGCCGCGACGGCGGTTTCTCCGGGAAGCTGACCGAGGGCGGCAGGGATCTCTCCGGCGGCCAGCGGCAGAGGCTGGAGATTGCCAGAGTCCTGGCGCAGGATCCCAGCATCATTATCATGGACGAGGCGACCTCGGCCTTGGACGCACGCACGGAGTATGAGCTCGTGAAGGCCGTCAAGGACCGTGGCATCACCTGCATTGTGATTGCGCACAGGCTCTCGACCATCCGCGACTGTGACGAGATTATTGTTCTGGATCACGGTCTTGTGGTGGAGAGAGGCACACACGAAGAACTGATGGCCAGGGGCGGTTACTATACCGACCTGATCACCAGCGACTGAGAGGAGGGCTGCATATGGGATGGTTTGACCAACAGATCCGCCAGCGCAAGCTCTCGGATCAGGAAGTTCTGGAGGAGTCTCTCATCCGCATGGCGTCGGCGGTGCTTGGAAAGCAGCGGGCGGGTCAGTTTGAAGACCAGCGCATTGTCACCAAAGCCGCGATTGACGAACTCCTGAAGTATTACCACTTTAAACCTGTAGAAATCCCCGACAATATCCGAGACCCGGATGAACAGCTGGAATACTGCCTGCGCCCCCACGGCATCATGCGCAGGAGCGTGGAGCTGAAGGAGGACTGGTATAAGGATTCCTTCGGCCCGATGATTGCCTTTCGAAAGGAAGACGGTCTCCCCGTGGCGCTGATCCCGAAGCCCTTCATCGGCTACAGCTTTCGGGATGCGGAGAGTGGGAAAACCCTTTCGCTGAACAGAAAGACGGCGGAGCAGTTTGACAGGGATGCCTGGTGCTTCTACCGTCCGCTTCCCCTGCGGGAGCTGACGATTCCCGACCTGATGAAGTATCTCTGGGACTGCCTGAGCACGGGCGACTATGTCACGCTCATCGTGCTGACCTTTGCCGTGACCGCCCTTGGCCTGCTGATGACAAGCCTCACCAAGGCCCTGACGGGTTTTGTGCGGGATACTGGGCATATTTCGCTTCTGATCGGCACGTCGGTGTTTATGATCTCGACCCTGATCGCCTCTCAGCTGATCAGCGCGTCCAAGGCGCTGATGATGAGCCGCCTGGACACCAAAACCTCGCTCTCGGTAGAGGCGGCCATGATGATGCGTGTGATGAACCTGCCGGCAAGCTTCTTCCGGAACTATTCTTCCGGTGAACTCTCCAGCCGCTACGGCGCGGTAAACCAGCTTTGCAGCCTGCTGCTGGATTCCGTGTTCAACACGGGTATCAGCTCGCTCATGTCCCTGATGTTTATTGCGCAGATTTTCCGCTATGCACCCGCTCTGGTCACGCCGGCCCTGATTATTATTCTGGCCACCATCGTGGTCAGCATCCTTACCGCCCTTACGCAGATGCGCCTGAGCCGCCAGATTATGGAAAAGGGTGCCAAGGAAAGCGGCATGAGCTTTGCCCTGCTCAGCGGCATCCAGAAGATCAAGATTGCCGGCGCCGAGAAAAGAGCCTTTGCGCGCTGGGCAAATGCCTATACCGAATCCGCCTCCCCAAGCTATAACCCCCCGTTTTTGATAAAGGCCAACTCCTCCGTCAGCATGGCAATCACCCTGGCTGGGACCATCGCCCTGTACTATCTGGCGGTAAAGACCCGTGTGGATCCCTCTGAATATATTGCCTTTAACACGGCCTTCGGTGCCGTGTCCGCGGCCTTCTCCTCGCTCACAACGGTTGCCCTCTCGGTGGCGCGTATCAAGCCCATTCTTGAGATGGCCGAGCCGATCCTGAAGACGGCACCCGAGTCTGCCGAGGGCAAGACCATGGTCACAAGGCTCAACGGCAATATCGAGCTTTCCAACGTCTCCTTCCGCTACAGGGAGAGCCAGCCCTGGATCGTGGACGATATGAGCCTGAAGATCCGCGCGGGCGAATATGTGGCCATTGTCGGAAAAACCGGCTGCGGCAAATCCACGCTGGTCCGTCTGATGCTCGGGTTTGAAACTCCCGACAAGGGTGCCATCTACTATGACGGGGCTGATCTCTCAGGGCTCGACCTGCGGTCGCTTCGCCGGCGCATCGGAACCGTGACGCAGGACGGAAGTCTCTTTAACGGGGATATCTATTCCAACATCGTGATCACCGCCCCGCAGCTGACCCTGGATGATGCCTGGGCAGCGGCCGAGATTGCTGGTATCGCCGACGATATCCGTGCCATGCCCATGGGGATGCAGACCATCATCTCGGAGGGGCAGGGCGGCATCTCCGGCGGACAGAAGCAGCGCCTGATGATCGCGCGTGCCGTGGCGCCGAAGCCGAAGATCCTGATCTTTGACGAGGCCACATCCGCCCTGGACAACCGCACGCAGAAGCAGGTCTCGGAAGCGCTGGACGCGCTCAAGTGCACCCGCATCGTTATTGCCCACCGGCTCAGCACGATCAAGAACTGCGACCGTATTCTGGTTCTCGACAGCGGAAAAATCCTGGAGGACGGAACCTACGATGAGCTGATTGCGAAGAACGGCTTCTTTGCCGATCTGGTTGCGCGGCAGCGCCTGGATGTGTGATTCTTCTGTGACGGCTGAGGGAGTATGATCAGTCGGAGATCATAGAACCGGAAGTGCGTCCCGGAGGCAGACTTCTCCCGGCGGGACGCGGAAACAGGAGGAACAAAATGAGTGAGAGAATCGCACTGAAGGATACAGACCTCGAGCAGGTCTCCGGAGGGAAGTATACCGGCCCGGTGTTCATGTACACGCTGCAGCCGGAGGACAAGCTGAGTATTCTGGCGCAGCGCTTCGGGACAACCGTGCGTGTTCTGTGTGAGCTCAACGGGATCACGGACCCTGCCATGATCCGGGCGGGGGAAACGCTGATGATCCCCCAGAGATAATGGAACAACAGGAATTGAAGCAAAAGGGGAAACCGGCCGCTCACCTTCTGCCCTGGATTCTGTTGGCGGCGCTTGTCTGGCTCTGCGTGTTTGCGCTCTTCCTGCGCTTCGGCGGAGGCGGGCTCACGCTGTTTTTCGAGGTTCCGCCGGAGGCATCCGGCTGGGAGATGCAGTTCAGCCCGGAGGGCATCGCCCATGTGGCCGGGAGCCGGGTGTCCGAAGACGGCGCCGAGCTGGAGGTGCACCTGCGGGCGGATGCCCGGGGTGAAACCGAGGCCCATCTCCTCTGGGACGGCGTGGAAGAGGGCGGCCTGTATGAAAGCGAACTGAGCATGCGGCTTTACGCCCTGCCGTTCGGCGTGCTTTTTGACAGCATCACATGGAACTTCAGCGGCTGGGAGATCTTCACAGCCTGCCTGTCCCTGTTTCTGCTGACGGCCTCGTTGCTGTGCTTTTTCGCCTACCGCAGGGAAAAGAAGCGCGTGTACTTCTCCTACCGGGCGACAGCCTCTCTCGGCCTCGCGATCTTCTTCCTGGTGGCAAGCTTTCTGCGTGCCGACATGCTTCTCGCCTTCCTGAAGGGGGAAAATGCCGGGACGGTCTGGTCGCTTCTGGTCGGTACGATCGTCACGGCCCAGACCTTCATGCGGCGCACGGCCTTCATTCTGGTTGGCTTTGCCCTGGTGACGGCCGCCAGTAACCTTGTGCTCATGCGGCATGAGGGGGCCCGTCCTGCCAACATGCTGGGGATTGTCGTCTCGGCGGTGATCGTGGGCGGCGCTGCCTTCGGGATCTGGATGTCGCGCTCGATGCTTCGCTTTCCGATGCGAAACGTTCTGCTGAATGTCTATGCCTGGCTCTTTGTCTATCTGGAATGCCTCCTCGCGGCCACGATGATCCGCGCCTTTGAGGCCGGCCGGCACGAGCCTGCCTACGACCGGGACTATGTCCTGGTGCTGGGCTGCCGGATCCGCCCGGATGGAAGCCTCTATCCCCTGATCCGCGGGCGCGTTGACCGGGCAATTGCCTTCGTCCGGGCGCAGGAAAAGGCAACAGGCAAGCGGGCGATCCTGATCCCCAGCGGTGGGCAGGGCCCGGACGAGCCCATGCCGGAGGGCGAGGCCATGGCCCGCTATATGCGCGAACAGGGGATTCCGGAGGATGCCATCCTGCCGGAGACCCGCTCACGGACCACGAAGGAGAATATGCTCTTCTCACGCTGGCTGATCGAGGAGAGAGAGGGCCCGGACGGCCCGGGAGGGGAAAACCGGGCGGCCTTTTCCACCTCCAGCTATCATGTCTACCGCGGAGGTATCCTTGCGGCGGAGGACGGCTGGGATCTTGACGGGATGGGCAGCCGGACGAAGTGGTATTTCTGGCCGAATGCCTTTCTGCGGGAATACCTCGGGCTCCTGGCGGCGGGCAGGGTGCAGCAGCTGGTTTCCATGGGGATTCTGGCAGCGGCCAGCGCCGGGCTCACCATGCTTGTCATGTAATATCAGGGTATGCAATACAATTGACGGAGGGATTTATATGGCTCACCCTTTGATTAACAGGGCCTTTTACGACGCGATTGTCTCTTTTGAGACCAGCGACGAGGCTCAGGAGACCTACTACCGTATCATGGATACGGAGGTCGAGAGAAACGGAAAAAAGGATACCGTGCGCAATCAGATTCTGCGGGTATACGCCATGCTTTTCTGCGAGGACATGGGTCTCGCCCCCGGACAGCCCGCGACGCCCGAGGCTGTGGAGGGAACGGCAGACCGCCTCTATGTGGGCGAGATGCGTTTTGACCCGAGGCACTGGTACCGCATGCGGCATCATTTCCCCGTGATCGACGAGGATAATTATGACCGGTTTGCGGCGCTGGTAATCGCGGATCTGAACGCGGGCCCCCTGCATGAGACCTCGAAAAACGGAGAGAGCATGCTTCTGGTGGGCGAAAAGAATCCCCTTATCATGAGCGAGGAGGAGCGGAAGCATCAGGTTTTGCGCAGCGTTCCGTCCGTTGAAATTACGACAGGAGATTTCACTCCAGGAGGAGAAGCATGACCGTTCTTGGCGTACTGGAAAACGAGGCGGCTATTCTGCCCATGTCCGAGCTGCTCAGCGCCATGGAACCGGATGCCGAGCTTATGCTGTTCGGAAGCTCTCTGCCGGCCCTGGCCGCCGCCCGACAGCAGGAGATTGACATTGCGGTCATCGACGCGGCGCTGCCGGAACTCAGCGGGATTGATTTCGGCCAGTATCTGAAGGATCTGTATCCGGAAGTGAACCTGATCTATATGACCGTGGATCCTGCCCTCGGCTATGATGCCCTGCGCCAGCATGCAAGCGGCATTCTGATGAAGCCCGTCATCGATACCGAGCTCCGGCGCGAGCTGGAGGAGCTGCGCTATCCGGATTTCCGCAAGAGAGGGAAGCGGGTCTTCGTACAGACCTTCGGCAACTTCGAGATTTTTGTGGATGGCAAGCCGGTGGCCTTCAAATACTCCAAGACCAAGGAAATTGTTGCCATCCTTGTCAACAACCGCGGAGCCCAGACCACCAACGGCGAGATTATCGCCTGCCTCTGGGAGGACGACGGTGACCCGGACAAAAAGGCCTCGTATCTCTCAAATCTCCGGCAGGATCTTCAGAACACCTTCACGAAGCTCCGCCTGAACAACCTGATCCTGAAGCAGCGCGGAAGCATGGCCATTGCCACCGACCGCATCGAATGCGACCTCTATGACTGGCTGGAGAAGAAACAGGAGTCCAAATACCACTATCTGGGCGATTATATGAACCAGTACAGCTGGCCGGAGGTCATGCATGCCGAGCTGGACGAGATCGCCTGGTCCTTCGATGAGGAATGAGCGGCGGCGAATTCTTCAGGAAAAAATAAGGACTGTCTCACTGGACAGCCGGGGGCAAATCGTGGTATAAAATCTGTGTGACACTTGTGTGACAGTTCTTCTGGTACACTGTGTTTGTAAACATCAGGCAGACAGAAACCGGCAGGCGGGCAGAGCCCGGAGAAGCCGGTGGAAAAGGCCGTAAAGGCTGATCAAAAAGAAAAGGAGAACAACAAAATGGCAGAAATCATTAAGGACAACGAGCTCAACGAAGTAACCGGCGGAGCCGGCGGCTGGCAGCAGTATGCCAAGGGCAGCTATGTGAACTACGGCAGCTACATCGTTTATACGGTTGCAGCAGGCGACGTTCTCAGCGGCATTGCCCCGCGCTTTGGCGTAACGATTGCCCAGATCCAGCAGTGGAACAACATCAAGAATCCGGACAGAATCCTCGTCGGCCAGAAGCTGACCATCTATCCCACCATCCTTCGCTGAGAATCCGAACAATTCATACCACCCCTCGCTGCGGAAACGCGGCGAGGGGTCGTGCAAATTTTCACACATGGGCTCATAAGGAGTGGGTACGATGAAGAAAATACGGAAGCTGAGTTTCTGCCTTGCTCTCGTGATGCTTCTGTCATCTGCGGTATGCGGAGCGGTGCCCGCCCGGGCGGAAGCCCCGCAGGATACCTCCGGCACGGATGCACAGATGGAGCTGATCTGGTCCCGGCTGGACGGCATGACGCAGAAGGACAGCCGCATCCCCTGGTACTATGCGGTGACAGACCTCAACCATAACGGCCGCCTGGAGTTTGTCGCGGCGTCCCAGCACCCGCAGGATGCCTCCACGAATCTGAAGGTCTGGGAAGTCACCGAAGACGGAAGCGATCTGACGGAATGCACCCTCGACAAGGACCCGCAGGAATCCTTCCCGGATATTCTGGCGGACAACGCCGATACCTATTACGTGGAAGCGGACGATACCTGGTCCTATATGTTCTATGACAACATTGTCATCTCCGCGTCCGAGCTCTACACCATCAAGACTTCGGTCAGCCTGAAGGACGGAGAGATCAGCTATAAAGCCTATGCCGTGGAGCATTCGGTTCTGGAGAACAGCTACCGGACCGTGACCCATACGGACACGGAAGGCACCCGCATTACGCCGGACGCCTACAGCTCGGCGGGCGTTGATGCCTTCGCCGGTGCGAAGAAAAGCAACACCAACTTTGACTGGTTCACCCTGGACGAGGCCGGCTCATCGGCCCGCCTGGCCGACAGCTTCGCCGTCTTCACGGCAGAAAAAGCGCCCACGGGCGGCTGCCCTGTCCCGCCCCCGGCAATTCTGCAGCATGAGGAAGGAATTGTTCTGACCGGTCCCGATGCGGTGCCTCCCCAGAACCGGGATCCGAACCAGGTCTGGATGACCATCACCAGAAACCCGACGGACGATTACCAGCCGCCATACGGCAGGGCGAGCTTCGTGGCCAACGCCAGCGTCTATGAATCGCTCAGCTGGACCTTTGTCTCGCCAAGCGGCGGGGAATATTCGCCGGAGAACTTCGTTTCGGGTTCGATTGCTTCTGTCAGCGGACAGTACAGCAATAAAATTACCATCTCCAATCTGGAGACCTGGATGTATGGCTGGGGGGTTTATTGCACCTTCTATTATCACGGGCAGATTGCCAGAACCAACACAGCCTATATCTATCTGACGTTCTGACGAACGTTGTTCAAACAGGAGGAAATCAATGCCAAACAGGAAACGTATCTTCACCTTCCTTCTTGCGCTGGTGATGCTGCTCTCGGTCTCGGTGTTCAGCGGCACGGCACTTGCGGAGGAAGCTACCGTTACAACCGCGCCTTCCGATGTTGACGCGCAGCTGAGTCTGATCCATTCCAAACTGGACGGCATGATGCAGACGGACAGCCAGCTCACCTGGTATTATTCCGTGACGGATCTGGATCGTGACGGCAATCTCGAGTTTGTTGCGGCGTCGCTTCATCCCCAGGATCGCTCCACCAACCTGAAGGTCTGGGAAGTGAGCCAGGACAGAAGCACCCTCACCGCCTGCCAGCTGAACAAGGATCCGGAAGAATCCTTCCCGGATATCATGACCGACATGACGGATACCTTCCACGTGAAGAAGACCGATACCTGGTATTATCTGGTCTATGACAACATCATCATCTCCGACACCGAGGTCTATACCATCAAGACGGCCGTCAACCTTAAGGACGGCGTGATCGGCTATGATGCCTATGCCATCGAGCATACCGTGCTGGAGAATTCCTACCGGAATGTATCCTATACGGACAACAACGGCATCTCCATCTCTCCCGATCAGTATAACGCCGCCGGCATCAATGCCTTTGCCGGGGCTGAGAGAAGCAGCACCGCCTTCGAGTGGCTCACGGCCGAGGATGCCCGCAGCCTCACCCGTCTGACGGACAGCATCATGGTCTTCGACGGCAAGAAGGCTCCCACCGAGTCCTTCCCCGTGCCGAAGCCCGCCGCCCTGCAGCACCCCGAGGCTGCCACACCGGCTCCCAGCACGGCCCCGGTTCAGCCCGCTCCCGCAGCCACACCGGTGCCTTCGCAAAACACGCAGCCCGTCTGGCTTACGATCACCAAGAACCCCACCAACGAGAACAAGAAGGTCGGCGGAACGGCGATGTTTGTCGCCTGCGCCAATGCCTTTGAATCCCTCTACTGGACGATTGTCGGCCCGGACGGCGGGGAATATTCCATCGCGAGCTTCCGCCATATGTGCCCCGATGCCCCGGTTTCGGGTGAGAACAGCACAACGCTGAGCATCGGCAATGTGGCCCAGGATATGAACGGCTGGGGCGCCTACTGCACCTTCTATTATCAGGGGCAGACGGCCCGCACCACCACGGCCTATATGTACATTAGCGGAGCCACGCCCGCACCGGCCCCGGCGCCGGACGGCGGAGTTTATTACGGAAGCGTGACCGGATGGAACTATGCTGGCGTCAGCATCAGCCTGGATGCCGCAACGGATATCGCGGTCCCCTGGGATGTCATCTCCCTCAACGGTGATATTTATGCCGGTGCTATCGCGACGGTCTACTGGAGCGGCACCACTACCAAGGGCGTGAATGTGACCTACTGCGAGATCAACGGCAGCCAGCCCGCCCCGCAGCCGGCCTACGGCTCCATGAGCGGCACGGCCTACCACGACACCGCCTTCACCATCTATGTTGTTCTCCAGAACGGCCAGGGCTATCACCTGAACGGGAATCTGGTCAACATCATCGGAGGCAATGAGATTGATGGCGCTTCCTGCACGGTCTATTATACCGGCACGCCGAGTGAGAGCACCATCTATCAGATCGACGTCTATGGCTATGACACCTGGGACTATGATCCGACCCCTGTGATCATCGACCAGGATGATGGCTTTGACGGCGGATGGGCAGGCTATAATTACCCCTATGACTTTGACGGAGGCTGGGCCGGCGCCAACTATCCCTATGACGAGGAAGAAACCTATTACGATAACCCCCTTTATGATCCCATCGGGGACGAGCATAACCGGGTCACCTGCCCGGTCTGCGGGAACCACTTCTCCTTGGGCGAGATTGCCTGCCCGGTCTGCGGCTGGGCCGGCTGATCCCGGACGCGTGTGACACTTGTGTGACAGAAGGCATGTTAAGATAGACTCGCAAACAGGAAATTGCTGAATTCATGAATGGAGGAAATAAAAATGGATAAAGTTGTGAAAATGAACGACGACATGATGGAAGAGGTCACCGGCGGTTCCGTTCTTCCCTACACGGTGCAGCCCGGCGACAGCCTGGAGAGAATCGCGAAGAAGTACAACGTGACAATTGACCAGCTGATGAAGTGGAACAACATCAAGGATGCCAACTTCCTGACGGTCGGCCAGCAGCTCAAGATCAAGTTCTGAGATCTGCGGAAAAGAATAAGCGTAAGGAACTCAGCGCCGTGAAAAATGGTGCTGAGTTCCCGGCGTATAAAAAAACGGGGAGGACAGTATGGAGACAAAAACTTTCAGAAAAGGCAGCGTGATTTTCAGGGCCGGCGATCCCGGTGACTGCATGTACGAGGTCTACACCGGAAAAGTTGCCGTGTTCACGGATTACGACACGGAAAAGCAAAAGCGCCTGACAGAGTACTATCCGGACCAGTATTTTGGCGAGATGGGCCTTCTGGACAGAATGCCGCGCTCGGCGACGGCCCTTGCCGTGGAAGACACCACCCTCGGCGTCGTCACGGAAGAGAACTTTGACGCCTTCTACAGGGAGAACCCGGGCAGAGTTCTGATGGTGATGCAGCAGATCAGCCAGAATCTCCGCAGGAGAACCATAGAATACATGGATGTCTGCAGCAGGATCAAAAATCTTACCGAAACGGAGGAAGTACAATGACCACGAAAACATATCAGAACGGAGAGGTCATTTTCCGGCAGGGCGATTTCGCCCACGGAATGTATAATATCCTCAAAGGCAGTGTCGGTATTTACCTTGACTATGGTAAGCCGACCGAAAAGAAGCTCAGCGTGCTGGGCGTCGGAGAGTTTCTTGGTGAGATGGGCATGATCGAGGTCTACCCCAGAAGCGCCACCGCCGTGGCGGAGGAAGACGACACCCAGCTCAGGGAAATTGACGAGAAGGAGTTCAGTGATTACTTCCGGGAAGACCCCACCCAGCTGCTTGCGATGATGCGTCAGATGAGCGGAAGACTGCGCGAGAGAACGGAGGACTACCGCGCCGCCTGCCAGATTCTCGAGGAACTGAACGCGACCCGCGACAATCCCGGAAAGCGCAGCAAAACTCTGAAGGAAAAGATCGAAAAGCTTCTGGACTATTACAATACCCTGCTGCTCAGCTATCCCTACAGTGTCTCGGATTCTGACCTCACCCTGATGGAATTCAACAACTATTCCCCCTACAACTTCTATCATTTCTGAGACCGGGTGCAACCAGATCGGCTTCCGTCCCGCCGGGGCGGAAGCCTTATTAAACCGAAGCCTTTTCAAAACCGCAGGGAGGCGGGAATGGAACGCAGAGAGTTGATACAGAACCGGATCACCGCGGACCTCTCGGAAGGGGTTATGGTGATCCGCTTTGACGGCGTGATCGAGTATGTGAACAGCGCTGCCCTGGATATTCTTCAGAAAAGAGGAAAGCCGCTGGAAGGGCTTTCCTTCGCGCAGGCTTTTTTCTCGCAGGATGACCGGAGCAACAACGATGAGCTGCTCCAGTGCGTCATGGACGCCGTATACCGGAAGGACAGGATCCACGAGCGCTATGTGCCCTATCGGACAGAGAAAACAACCCGGCATCTGCGTGTCGTCTCTTCCTATCTGCGGGATGGGGAGACCGATGTTGCCGTCATCCTGCTGATCAGCGATGTCACCGAGCTTCTCGAGCTGCGTGACGCGATGGTGGCCATGGAGAAAATCCGCAGCCTGAACACCCAGCTGGAGATCCGGAACCGTGTCCTGCAGCAGACCTTCGGCCGGTATCTCTCGGACGATATCGTGCGGGAGATTCTCGACGAGCCGGACGGCTGGAAGCTCGGCGGGCAGAAGCGCCGTCTGACGGTCCTGATGAGCGACCTGCGTGGCTTCACGGCCATCTCCGAACGCATGCCGGCGCAGGATCTGGTCACGATGCTGAACCACTACTTCGCCGTCATGTATGAGGAGATCGCCCGCCGGCGCGGGACACTGATCGAATTTCTCGGCGATGGCATGCTGGTTGTTTTCGGCGCCCCCCAGCAGACGGATACCCATGCCTCCGACGCGGTGGCGGCTGCCCTCGGTATGCAGAAGAGGATGGAAGAGGTCAACCGCTGGAATGCGGAAAGAGGCTATGAGCCTCTCGCCATGGGGATCGGCATCAACACCGATGATATGATCCTCGGCAACCTGGGCTCCGAAAAGCGCACCAAATACGGGGTGCTCGGCGCTGCGGTCAATCTGGCCGGCCGGATCGAGAGCTGTACCACCGGGGGCGAGGTTCTCATTTCCCCAAATACCCGCGAGGCGATTCACGAGGAGCTGACCATCGGCAAAACCGTCCCCTTCACTCCCAAGGGTGTGAAGGAAAGCATCGTGCTCTCCGAGGTCACGGGCATCGGCGCGCCCTATGGTCTCTTTCTCGAGAAAACAATGCCCGCTCTCCGGAAGCTGCCCGCGCCCTTCCCGGTGGACTTTTCCCTCCTGGAGGGCAAGAGCATCGTGACCGGCGGCCTCAAAGGCAGCCTCCTTGCCCTCTCGGAAGAGGAGGCCCTGCTGAACCCGGGGACCGCGGAGCTTCATGAGCTCGACAATATCTGCATCGCCCTGGAGGGCGATATGCTCTATGCCAAGGTGACCGGAGAAGAGGACGGCTGCAGCCGGATCTGCTTCACGGCGAAGTCCCCGCAGTTTTCCGCGTGGGTGAAGAGCATTCTGGGAAATGCGGAGAAAAACAAAAACGAACAGAAGAGGATCGCAGAAACATGACAAAACCTGCTTTTCAGCTTACCGTTCTCGGTTGCCGTGGTTCCATGGCGGTCTGCCGCGATGATTTTAAGCTTTTCGGAGGGGATACCTCCTGTTATATGGTGCAGGCAGATGACGAAACCATCTTTCTCGATGCCGGCACCGGGATCTGCGCAGCTCCGGCCGCCTTCCCGAAGGCTCCGGTGATTCTCCTCAGCCACCTGCATCTGGACCATGTCATCGGCATGGGGATGTACCCGGGCCACCCGCCTGCCGGGGAAAAAACCCGCCTGTTTGTGCCCTTCTGCAGAGACGGCGAAGAGGCACAGGCTCTGTTCAGCCGTATTTTCACGCCGCCCTTCTGGCCGGTTCCGCTGGAGGAATGCCTGGGCGGGGCCGAGCTTCTCCCCGTCCCCTCCACCATAGAGATCGGTCCTGTCCGGGTGGACAGCATGCCCGGCAATCACCCGGGGAATTCCCTGATCTATCATCTCAGCTGCCGTGGGAAAACGATCGTCTATGCCACGGACTATGAGCACGGCGAGCCCTCCTTTTCGGAGCTCGTGGAGTTCTCGCGCGATGCCGATCTGATTCTGTATGACGCGCAGTTCGACGAAGCGGAATACGAAGCGAAGAAAGGCTACGGCCATTCCACGCCCGAAAAGGGGCTGGAGCTTCTGGAGAGAAGCGGCGCGAAGCGTCTCCTTCTGACGCACCACAACCTGCACAGCAGCGACAGCTGCCTCCTGGCGCGGGAGGAAAAGCTGGCCGGCACGAGGGCCTCCTGTGCCCGGCAGGGCCAGGTCATCCGTCTGTGATTCTGTATTATACGTGAAAAGGGAAGCTGCCTGCGGGCGGCTTTCTTTTTTATTTTGCAAATTTGCTGACAATTGCGGATTCGCGTGTTATAATTCCTTTTCACAGAGAATAACTGCCCTGTGGCCGGATGATACGATAGGGGAACAGATCTGCATGGATGAGAGGGAACTGAGAAAAAACCAGAGCAAACTCCGGGTTCTCGGAACCGGGATGATTGCGCTGAGCTTCTGGACGATTGTAAAGTCCGGCCTCATCCTGTGGCTTGCGCCGGCCCGCGGGGAGGTATCTGATCAGAACGGCGAGCTGTATGCGGATCTGTTTGCTGAGCTTTCCTCGGATGCGCCGGATACGGTCATTGCCATCGCCATCGTGGTTCTCATGATCCTCTTTTTTATGGTGCTTACGATCGGCATGCAGCTCTGGATCGGCTTCAGCGCCAGGGCGGAGGGCCTTGGCAAACGAAAGGGGAGAGCCTATGTCATCGGGGCTTTCCTACTGATGGTTTTTCAGGCTGTTTCCGTTGCGCTGGCCGCGGCGGGCGTCGTCCTGGGCACCTATACGGATGAGACGATACAGGAGGGCGTGGTCTCGGTGCTCTTTGAAATCACCTGCCTCATCATCGTTACGGAAATTGCCTTTACAGCCGTAAGGCTGAGGCGCCTGAAACGGAAACGGGGGTGAGGGGCCATGCAGAAGGACTTTCATTATTACGCAACCTACTGCGCCGCCCGCCTCGCTGGATACGGGCATGAAGAGGGGATGGAGATCTGCTACAGCGCACAGCTGACCGACTGGTGCTCGCGCACGTTTCTGGGAAGGCTCCGTGCCCCGAAGGCCGCCGCCACCACGCAGCTTCAGCTGGAGCTTGCCGACGCACGGACTGACCTTCTCGGCCTGCAGGATATCACGCGCATCTGGGCCTCCTTTCACTTCCTGCCCTATGATCTGTACGCAAAGGTGGAACGCTCCACAAGGCTATACCGGAACAAATACCGCCTGATCTGCAAACCAAACGGCATCCTGGTGAAAGACACCCTCGACCTTGCGAAAAAAATGAGCGAGGCCGGCGCCGCCCATGGCCGGGGAACCCAGGCGGTAGGCCTGGCGATGCATGTGCTGGCTGATACCTGGGCCCACAGCGGCTTTGCCGGTACGCCCTCTCTGGTCATCAACAACACCAACACCTGGTTCTATGAGATTCTCTCCGGACCGGACGGGGAAACCGAGCGCCCGGTTCGCTTCCGGCACAGCCCCTCGGCGCCCGATGACCCGAAAAAGGGAATCTATACCAACAGCATCTATCAGTGGGACGAAAACTCCATCATGAACCTCGGCCACGGCCGTGCCGGGCATCTGCCGGATTATAGCTTCATACGCTATCGCTATCTGCCGGCCTGGGGCGAATACGACGAAATCCTGAAGGACAACCCGAAGGAATACTGGCGCGCCTTCTGCCAGATGGTATACGCGATGCTGTTTCTGCGGGGAAAGATCCCGGAATTCGAGCTGGGGCACTATGCGGAGGAGACCGTCAGACCCTGGGCGGAGGAGATCCACCGGATTCTGGAAAAGCGGCAGACCGACGCCTGCGGCGACTGGAAGACCCTCGGCGAAAAGCTTGCCGGGCAGGCGCTGGAGGATTTCGATCTGGAAAAATATACCGGGGAATATCTCGGCGCGAAAGAGGACGGGAAGGACGCCACCTTCCTGGGATCCTTTTTCCTCGCGGCCATGGCCCAGAAGAGCATGGTCACGGAGAGAATTTTCCGCTCCGGGAACCTGCTGGCGGGTTTCTCGGTGGATTTCACGCAGAAGGGCTTCCGTGGAATCGGCGATTTTCGCAGACTGCTGAAGCTATTTGAGAAGGAGGGACAGGGATGAGCTTTACACAGCGGGTGCGCACGGTTCTGGGCGCCCTGGGTTCCTTCCTGGGAGCGGTCCTTATGGTTGCCCTCGAGGAAGAGGGATATATCCTGGTCCTGATCTTTCTCAGCGTCTCCCTGATGCTCTACGGCCTCCGGGAGCTGATCTTCTATTTCACCATGGCGCGGCACATGGTGGACGGCCGGGCCGCGCTGTATATGGGCATTATCGTGCTGGATTTCGGCGCCTTTGCCATGACCATCACCGACCAGGCCGGCGTGTTCATTGCCCTCTATCTGCTGGGGGCCTATGCCTTCTCCGGCGTGATTGATATTCTCCGTGCCCTGGAGGCGAAAAAACAGGAGGCCGGCTCCTGGCGGCTGAATCTCACGGAGGGCATCCTGAACCTTGTCTTTGCCATCGGCGCGGCCGTATTCGGCCTGCTGATCGGCGACATGCAGGACCTGACCCTGATCTATGCCTCCGGTCTGGTCTATTCCGGCATCCTGAAGCTCATTTCCGTCTTCCGGAAAAGCGCGATTGTGTATATCCCGTGAGGTGGCCTATGCGGAAACTGAACCCAAACAGCATCACATTCAAAAACAATTTCTCCATCGCTGTCCTTCTGACACTTTTTGCCGTCATCATCAGCTCCATAGGCATCAGGGCCTTCAACGAAGCGATGTACGAGCAGTATGAGGAGGGCGCCTTTGGCATTGCGGAATCGGCGGTAAGATTCGTCAACGGCGACAAGCTTTATATCTATGAGGAAAACGGCGGAACCTCAGAGGATTATCAACAGAGCTGGAAGCAGCTCGACCGCATCTGCAACGGCTCCGGAGCGATGTTCATCTATGTGATCCGCCCGGATCTGACGGACTACGGCCACATTCGTTTTGTGTTCTCCACCGTCAACCACAACAGCGAATATTCCCCCTATGAGGTGGGCTTCGTGCGGGAAACCACCAACGATGAGTACCGCGAGAAGTACCGCAACCTGTATGAGGGAACGAGCGAGCGCGAGGTTCTCGTCCTCGAAAGCAGCCGCTATTCCCGGTCCGAGTATCATATCACGGCCATGGTTCCCGTGAAAAACAGTCAGGGGGATACAACCGCCATCCTCTGCGTCCAGCGCCAGACGGATATCATGGATACCATGCGCAACAGGTTCTCCACCTCAGTGCTGCAGGCTCTGCTGATCATGGTGGGGCTTGTGATCATCCTGCAGAGTGTCTATCTCCACCACGAGCTGATCACGCCCGTTCAGACCATCACCCGCGAAGCCGCCCGCTTTGCCAGCGAGAACAAGCCCGCCGCCCACAAGCTGGAGAAGGAGATTCTCAACACCGATGAAATCGGCGTTCTTGCCGGCGCGATCGACCGGATGGAAGAGCAAATCACCGAGTATATCGATAATCTGACCACCGCCACCGCCGAAAAGGAGCGCATGGAGGCCGAGCTTTCCCTCGCCGCGCGGATCCAGGAGGCGATGCTCCCGCAGAACTTCCCGCCGTTTCCGGACCGGAAGGAATTCGATCTCTTCGCCAGCATGAAGCCGGCCAGGGAGGTCGGAGGGGATTTCTATGATTTCTTCCTGATTGACGAAAACCATCTGGGCCTTGCCATTGCGGATGTCTCGGGGAAGGGTGTCCCCGGCGCGCTGTTTATGATGATCGCCAAAACCATTCTGGAAAGCTGCGCCATGCTGGGCCGCGGCCCCGGCGAAATCCTCACCAAAACCAACGAGGCGCTCTCCACCAACAACCGGGTGGATATGTTCGTAACCGCCTGGATGGGCATTTTGGAGATCTCCACCGGCAGGCTCACCGCGGCCAGCGCCGGGCACGAGTACCCTGCCCTTCGAAGCGGCGGAGGGGACTTTGCCCTCCTGAAGAACAAACACGGCCTTCCGCTTGCCGTCATGGAGGAGGTAAAATACACCGAGTATACCCTCCAGCTGCAGCCGGGTGATGGCATCTTCGTGTATACCGACGGCGTCCCTGAGGCAACGGACACCCAGAGTGTCATGTTCGGCACCGGGCGGATGCTCGAGGCCCTGAACCACGAACCGGATGCCGGCCCGGAGAAGCTCATCCGGAACGTGCATCAGGATGTGGACGCCTTCGTGGGCGAGGCCGAGCAGTTTGATGATACAACGATGCTCTGCCTGGTCTGGAACGGGACCGAAAAAGAATGAAAAAGTGCTTGCTTTTCTCGCTTGATTCTGCTATTATACTAAAGCTGTCTTTCAGCTAACACAAGCAAGGAGGTGCTTCATCTATGGCAAAGTGCCAGTTCTGTGATAAGGATGTAGCATTTGGCATTCAGGTCAGCCACTCTCACAGACGCTCCAACCGTACATGGAAGCCGAATGTGAAGCGCGTCAAGGCCATTGTTGACGGAACACCGAAGCATGTTTACGTCTGCACACGCTGCCTGCGCAGCGGAAAGGTCACCCGCGCTGTGTAATTTGAACATTACCCGATAAAGCCTGTCGTAGTTAAGCCGCGACGGGCTTTTTCGGTATCCGGAAAAGGAGGATTACGATATGAAGCTTCTGGAAGAGCGGATTCTGAAAGAAGGGGAAGTGCGCCCGGGCGGGATCCTGAAGGTGGACGGCTTCCTCAACCACAGGATCGACCCTGCCCTCTCCTACGCCATGGCGGAGGAGATCAAACGTCTTTACGGGCAGGAGGACATCAACAAGATCCTGACCATCGAGTCCTCCGGCATCGCCCTCGCGACGATGGTGGCCTGGGTCTTCGGCTGCCCGCTGGTCTTTGTCAAAAAGAGCAGGACAAAGAACATCGCCCAGGATGTCTGGGCGACCGAGATCCCGTCCTTTACCCACGGGAATACAAATACGGCGGTGGTTTCCAAAGAATACCTCGGATCGGAAGACAGGGTCCTGCTGATTGATGATTTCCTCGCCACAGGGGCCGCCCTGGTCGGCCTGCAGAAGCTGGTGCAGATGGCGGGTGGAACCGTGGTGGGTGCCGCCGTCGCGATTGAAAAGGAATTCCAGGGCGGCGGGAATGCCCTGCGCGCTGCCGGCATGCGGATTGAGTCCCTTGCGAAGATCGCCGCCATGACCGACGACAGCATCCGCTTTGCGGAGCAGTAATCCCGGCGGATCCCGATTGAATCCTGACAGATCCCAATTAAAAAAGCAGGCTGTTATTCTGCCTGCTTTTTTCGTTCGCTCTCCAGCGAGGTGAGATACCCGATCGTCTGGCTCCGGACCTCTTCCCGGCTGACCCCTGCCAGCTGCGCCCGGTGGGCGTAGGCGAGGGCCCTGCTGAAATCCGGCCCCGCCTGGAAGCCCGCGTCGATCAGATCCTGCCCGGTCATATACGCCTCGGCCATCTGGGCGTGAAAATCAGAAAGCCGCCTTTGCAGAAGCTCCGCCGTGCGGCTGTATTCCTCCGGGCTCACGCAGCTGCCGAGGGCGTCCGCCTGGCTCAGTAGCAAAAGATCGTCCGGCGCGACGGATTCGTCAAACAGGCGGTTGAACGAGCGCCTTCTGGCATGCTGCGCGGCCAGCTGGTTTGGCCGCATGTGAAGCTTCACCATGTTTTTCACATATCGTTTCAGCTTTTTCTCGTTCGTGATGCGCGCGAGGAAGCGCTCGGCAAGGACGGCTCCTGCCTGCTCATGCTGAAAGGCATGCAGGCGGCCGTCCTTTTCGATGCGGGTGGTTTCGGCCTTGCCGAGGTCGTGGCAGAGCGCGGCCAGCATCAGCCCCAGCGGGTATTCTGCCTTCTCCCGCAGCCGGGCGGCCTCGTCCGTCACCAGCATCGTGTGGGTCCAGACATCCCCCTCCGGGTGATAGCTGGGTGGCTGCGGCACATCGATCAGATCGCGCAGCTCCGGGAACCAGAATTCCAGCTGCTCCATCCGGCGCAGGGCGCTGAAGAAGACCGAGGGCTTCTCCGCCTTCAGCAGGGCCTTCTCCATCTCGCCGAAGATGCGCTCGGGCGCAAGCGTGGTCAGGTCCATCCGGCTGCAAAGGGCCAGGGTCTCCTCTGCAATGCGGAAGCCAAAGCGGGCGGCAAACTGGGCCCCGCGCAGAACCCGCAGGGGATCCTCCGCAAAGCGGCGGTCGTCCATGTGGCGGATCACGCCCGCCCGCAAATCCTCCTGCCCGCGGAAGGGGTCGACGATTTCACCCGTCAGAACATCCTGCATCATCGCGTTGATGCTGAAATCCCGCCGGATGGCGGCCTTCTCCACCCCGATAAAGGGGTCGACCGTGCAGAGAAAATCCCGGTGGCCGGTGCCCGTGGCCTTCTCCGAACGCGGCATTGCGATGTCCAGATGATAGTGGCTCAGCCCGAAGATACCGAAGCTCTCGCCATAGTCCTTCACCTCGCCCAGGGATGCCAGAATCGCCTCCAGGCGCTCCGGGGCAATGCCGTGAACCTCGAGGTCGATATCCTTGTTCTCCAGGCCGAGGAGTCTGTCGCGCACAAAGCCACCGACGTAATAGACCGTGCCGCCCTGTTCGCGCACCATGTGGGCAATGTGCCCCGCCATGAGAATATCCTTATTCTGTTCTTTCTCTGCCTGTATCCTGTTCATCTTCTCCTGTACGCAGTCTGCCCGGTTCCGCTCTCCGGCACCGGGCAGGTTCACGATCTCCGATTTCAGAAAACAAGGGTGTCCGTCCGCGGGAGAAGCTCGTCCAGCAGCCGGCGGGAAGTCTCGATATGCCTGCGCCCCTCTTCGGTTTCCATCCCGTTTCGGCGGAGATAGTGCCGCATGAGCCGCGCGTGTCCGACGACCATTGCTTTCTCCTCCACCGAGCGCAGAATCTGCTCGTCCTGCGTGTCCAGGTACAGCTCCAGGCTTTTGTGCCAGATTTCCCCGGCGGTTTTCATGGGAATCCCGAGGTACTGTTCGAGAACCGTATGGTCGGTCAAACCGTATCCGAGGAGGGTATTGTACATGGCGGCCAGCTCGAAAACAGGATGCCCGTGGCTCAGCTTGTCCATGTCGATCAGCAGGCTTTCGCCGTCCTGGTACATGATGTTCCGGAAATGAAAATCGCCGTGAACCATGTGCATGTCCTCGGGGACTGCCTCAATCAGCGCGTACAGCTTCTCAAACCGCTCTGGCGGCAGCCAGTCCTTCAGATAAAGTGCCCAGCCCAGGGCGGTCTCACGGATGGAGGGAATAAAGGCCTGCTTCACGATGCGCGAATGAATCAGCTTCAGCAGATCGATGCTCATCCTGACCAGCTCGTCCGGGGTCTTTTCCCCGTCCGTGAGAAGCTGGGCATAGGTCTTCGCGTTCAGCAGCTCGTAAATGGAGCCGTAGCCTCCTTCCCGGACCTTTACCACGTCATAGGGGATTGCCGTGGGGACGCCGAGCACAAAGGCGGCCCTGGAAAGCTCCCTCTCGTGGTCGATCTCAGCAAGCGAGTCGGTATTCGTATAAACCTTCATGATATGCTCGCTGTCCATACGAAAGATCCTTCCGTTTGCGCCCTGCCCGATGAGCTCGCAGCCATCCAGGGACAGGAGCCGGAACGCCTTTTTGACTTCCATCATCTCGGTAAAGCCTGTGGTATCCAGAATCTCGTAAAGAACCGGATGCACATTGACCAGGCTTGTGCCGTCCACCTTCTGCTTCAGGCGGAGAATAACCTTCAGGCCTGCGCTGCTGCAGTATTCCATCCCGTCGCAGTCGAGAATAATGGTATCGGTGGGGTTCTTCTCCAGAATCTCCCCAATCTCCGTTTCGGCAGCAGGTGCGCTGACAGCGTCGAGACGGCCTGTCAGATACAGAGTAAGCACTTGATTGTTATATGAAAACTGCATGGAGTCACCATACCCTTACTGATATATTGACTTTGTTATTATAGCAAAGCCTGCCGGATTATGCAACGGTCACAGCGTGCCGGAGCACTGTGACATTTTTATGACTGTGTCTGTATTATAATGCAGTCATAAACAAAAAACAGAGGCCCGCAGAGCCTCTGATCATAAAAAAGAAAAGGAGAGAGAAACGATGAAGTTTGTTATGAAAGCGCTGGTCTATGTTCTTGTGATGAACGCCGTGCTGTTCCTGGGTGCCTGCGTCTTTGACGGGGACTATGAATTCCATCTCATTTTCAATCTGGTTGTGCCGGTCATCTGCGCCTGGGCGTCCTGTGAAGCGGAGAAGAAGAGAGCGAAAAAGCTGAATAAGGCATAAAGCAGAATACAGGGAGTGAAAACATGATCAAACACACTTAGCCGGCCTGCTGTGGGGAGAGAAAACCCCACTGCAGGCCGGTGAACTTTGCGTCCCTGCGGCATTTACGAAGCCCTGCCCCCCGTTACCGGCGGCTTTCCGCAAGCGGGGACACGTTTTGAAAGACCTGCTCCGTTATGGCGATGCTGCCCTTCGTTGCGGTCTCAGAAGCCTGATCGCCGGCATGAAGAACCTCTTCCTGAACCCTTTCCCATTCCGTATAAACAGTCTCCTGCATTCCCTCGATCTGTCCGGTGATTTCTGCCCCGGCGTTTTCATCCTCTGCCGCCAGGTGATTCAGCGCCGCGAAATTCCAGTAGAACGACTCCTCCCAGCCTTCCGGATAGAGGACAAACCCGTCTTCTGACAGGGATGGGAAATACGTCCCCTCTGCGGGTTCTTCCGGAACCTGTTCAGGAAACGCGTGCCCTGTGCTGAGCGAAGGATGGACTGCCGTGGTCAGCATCGGATAAAAGGGAACAAAAACGCCGTAGCGGCAGTTCGCCATGGAGAGCCACTCGACCGTTCCGGAAGCGGAATCGTCCGCCGGGCTGATCTGGAACACATGTGCTTCGGCATTGGCCGGATTTCCGATCGGTGACGTTCTGAAAAATCCGATCACATCCCGGAGATTCAGAGGCCCCTGTGTCCGGATGCTGTTGTGCAGCTGGGCAATGTTGCCTTCGGAATCCAGATTCGTCATGGTATATGCGCTGCGCCCGATGCCCTGTCCGTTTTCGTCAACGCTGAAATCCTCAGAACCGGAAAGATAATTGAGACCCGCGGCAAGTCTGCTGCCGGTGGAATAGCTGCCGTCACTGTCATAGGAAGCCGCGAAATCGATCACATTGGCGTCCTGATCTCCCACAAAGCTTCCCGCCCGGACAGCCGTCTCAATCAGCGCGCCAGAGGCGACCACCTGATCGTTGTCATCAAGATCAACCAGTCCGATTACCGATACATTCGGGCAGATCATGACCATGTCGGCAGGCAGTTTTACCGCGATGTACTGTGTCCCGGAAAGACTCTCAATGTACCAGGCTTCGTTTTTGTCCGCAACGATGACACTGCCGCCGGAACATGCGCCGGCTGAAGCGAAAATGTCTGTCAGGAGCGTCATGGCCTCCCGGGCAGTGGCGGCCTCGCTGAGCAGAACGGTGGTGATCTCCGCCTCTTCAATGCCCGTGCTGATATAAGGGTCGACCGATGTGACGGCTTCGTTTTCATACATGGTCTCGGTCGCCGTGACGCTCAGCCCGCATTCATTTGTGCCGCCTGACTGGTACGGCGTGTGTGCATGGGTGCCTTCACAGTCCGGGCAGACGCCCTGGGAGTTATCCTCGCAGAAGCCGGTGTAGGAATAGCTGTCATGCGTGAATGTCCAGGAAAAGCCATAACTGCCCTAATAAACTTCTCCGGCCTGATGCGCGCCGGCGGGATATACATCGAAGAGCTTGGGATAATCCGGAGCAAAATCTTCAATACGCCCGAAAACCGTGTCGCCGGTTTCGGTCATTTCTGACCCGGCATAGATGGCTGTACACGCCTGGGCGGGAACCGAAAGCCCCGTAAACATGAATACGGTTATAAGTAGGGATAGAAGGTTTTTACAGCGCATGACACCGCCTCCAGTTTCTGTCCGGCTCATTCTTCTCCCGAAGGGGCCGGGTTAATCTGCTGCACAGGCCTGTCGTGCAGGTTCAGCAATCCTCATCGAAGATTCCGGTTTTATTTTACCATTTCCTTCGCCTTCGCGCAATGACCAAAGATCCCCGGATCACCTGCAGCTGTACGGTTGCACAAAAGTGACGCTTTTGCTATAGTGATGCGTATGAGAACAATAATCTGCGCTGTGGGAAGAGAGTTGAGAAGGAATGAAGATCAGGCTGACCTCCGATAAAGATATACGCGTTCAGAAGACCCGGGCAGGCAATGTGCCTGTACTGGTTCTTAATCCTGCAAACCGCACTGCCGTTAACGTTGCCCTTTTGTGGATTCACGGAGGCGGATATATCACCGGCATGAAGGAAATGGTGTACATGAGCCGGGCGGCTGATCTCGTCAGGAAGTACGGCGTGACGGTCTATTCTCCCGGCTACCGGCTCGCGTGGCAGAAGCCGTACCCGGCAGCCGTGGAGGACTGCTATCAGGTGCTGGAGTATGCAGCAGGCAAAGAAGAGACGGTCATGGTCGGGGGTGAAAGTGCGGGCGGCGGCCTGGCTGTCGCCGTGTGCATGATGGCGCGGGACAGGGGTATCCGTGTTGCATACCAGTTCCCATTATATCCCATGATCAGCAATATTGATACGGAGAGCTCAAAAGACAATCACGGTAAGGTCTGGAATACCCGCCGCAACCATATCGGCTGGTGGCTTTATCTTCGGAAGAACGCAAAGAAAAAGGTTTCGCCGTATGCTGCTCCGGTGTGGCAAACTGACTACTCGGGATTACCGCCGTGCTATACCTTCGTTGGTGATGGAGAACCGTTCTTCGCAGAGACGCTTCAGTATGTGAAGATGCTGAAATCGGCCGGCGTGGAGGCTGAGGCGGACATTTACCACACCGATATGCACGCCTTCGATATGCTGCGGGACGATGATCTGAGCCGGAAAGCGATAGCCAGATTTGAACGAAGCTTTGAACATGCGCTGGAGCATTGCATGAGCAGCAGGGAGATTCCCTGCAGCCCCTGTGGCATAAAAAATCTTACAGACCTGTGATCTAATTTCATCACGGCCTGTAAGACGGTACGGAAGCCGGACATTTAACCGGAACCCGAAGTGCTCGCTTGTTTTTCATTTGATGGCGCAAGTATAGCACAGGAAGAATCACAAAACAATCACACAATCCAAGTGCTTTTCATCATGTTTAAAATAGCGGGCTGTCATACCGAGGGTCATGGCGATTTTCTTTACGGCAGAGGTATAGATGGGCGTCAGTGTCCGCTGTGCCGAAGGCCGGATCAAGGAGTGCGGAGACGAGTATTCGATCAAGGCCGGATATGTGATCAGAGCGGAGAAAGCAGGCACGACGGAAAAAGGGAAATAACCCTATTTCCGAAAGGAAAGGAAAACGACCTTATATAAAGTCACTTCCGTTCCTTCTCCTCGTTTCGTACTGGGGAAGGGCTAAATGAGCCGGCCCTTCCCCATACGAAAACGAGAAACCGCCAAATTTAAATCCGCCCCCTCCCCGCACTTTAGCCAATTAAAGAATGAGGATGGAAGTCCGAATACCGACCCTTACGGGAGCTGAGCGATCTTTGCCTATGGAAATGGCAGAATATTGCGCTGGAGATGAACTGTTCTCCAAAGCATGTTTTCAAGGTACACATGGCCGCGCTGGCCGCCTGAAAAAAATTTTGAAAAAACGCAAAAATGGATAGTAGATGATAGTTGAAATCCAGAAAAACCATGTTACCATGGGAGCGGAACGGGGGAGAGACCCACAAATTCGGGCCTCTCCCCTGCCATATAAACTGGAATCTGCCTTTTATAGAGACGCCCCTCAATCAAAAGCCTTTTTTGCAAGCTGCTGTTTTGGTAATATCCTTTGTTGTTCCCATATCAAAACAGCAAATCACTTTTTCCAGTGATGTATCCTCAAAGGCGGAGAACTGATCAGTCTCATTTGGCTTTCTTTGGTTTCTTTTCGGGCAGCTCTTCATACATGCCTTCCAGTAATTCTGCAATCAGATCCGAATCCTCAAATCTGTCAAATACGTGCATCAGTGTTTTTGAACCTTCATAAGGATAACGCAATTCTGAGTCCGCAAGAAGTCTGTCCGATGTCGGTGTCCTCTTTAAAAACAGTTCATGGTCGCAAATGTCACCGATCAGCTTACCATTGAGATATACAAGATATCCTCCCATCATGGCTTTTATGACAACAGTGCCGCCAGTGGAAAAACGTTCGCGTACATATTCGTTAAATTCATTCACCATGATCCCTCCATAAATCCCGGGCTGTCTGCAGGACATTCTATCATATCCCGAGACAGTCCGCAACGGGTGAGCACCACCCGGGAGAGAGCCCGTGGACAATACCGGGAGGCAATAAAGATGACCGCCCGAAGACGGCCATGGCTGAGTTGATGAGAAGAAGCGGTACCGGACAATGCCTTTCAGGTGTCCCCCATGTTTTTGGGCAGGATGAGGTTCAGCACCAGCGCCACCGCAAAAATTACCGCAACAACATTCTGTGAAAAGATACTCTGTATCGCCACAGGGAAGCGGGCCCAGATCCCTGCCTCCGTGGAGGTCGTAAAACCAATTGCGACGGACAGGGAGATGGATGCAATCAGCTTGTTGCGGGTGGTAAAGCCTGCCTCGGCGATCATCTGGACGCCGGAAACAAGAATCTGCCCCAGGACGATCAGCAGAATCCCGCCAATGACCGGCTTGGGCACCGTGCCGAAAAACCGGCCTATAGGGGGGATAAAGCCCGCAAGAATCATGAGGATGCCGCCCACTCTTGCCACATTGCGGTTTACCACCCTCGTCATGATGGTCAGGCCGACGTTCTCGGAATAGGAGGTAACGGGCGTCCCGCCGAGAAGACCGCTGATTACCGAGCCGAAACCGTCGATGGTCAGTACCCCGGTCATCTCGTCTTTGGTCAGCTCCCGGTGGAGGGCGCCTCCCGCCACAGCGGAGGCATCACCCAGGGTTTCGGTGGCGGAGACCAGATAGATGATCAGAACCGACACAATCGCATCGATACGGAAGACGGGAGAATAGGGCAGAAGCGCCGGCAGGGCAAACCATCCGCCTTCGCCCAGACTGCTCAGATCCACCTGGCCAAAGAGGAGGGCCGTAAGATACCCGGTGATCAGGCCGATGAGGATGGCCAGCTGCTTTTTCGCGCCTTTGGCAAAAACCATCCACAGCAGGCAGGCCAGCACAGTCACAGAACCGATGAAAATATTGTGGAGCGAGCCGAAATCCTCGGCATAGCCGCCGCCGAAGGAGCGCGCCGCGGTGCTGAGCAGGGACAGGCCGATGCCGGTGACCACAAGGGCCGAGACGATCGGCGCGATGAATCTGCGCCAGGAGCGCACCGTCAGGCCGAGCAGACCCTCAAAGAGGCCTCCGGCCAGGACAGCCCCGGTTACTGCGCCATAGCCGTGCTTTGCCGCGATAACGGAAAGGGGGATGACAAAGGTAAAACTCGTCCCCATGAAAATGGGGAGGCCCGACCCCAGCTTCCACACGGGTGTTGCCTGCAGCAGGGTGGCGATTCCGGCCGCGATCATGGCGCTCTGGATAAGCCGGAAGACTTCCGCCTCGCTCAGCACAGGGACTGCAGCGGCAGCGATGATGCCAAGCGGGACCATATTCGTGACAAACATGGCCAGAAGCTGCTGGAGAGAATAGGGCAGAACCGTGCCCAGACCGGGATTGCCTTCCAGGGTATAGAGCGCACTGACGTTTTTTTGCCTGTTCATGGGAGATCCTCCTTTCCGGATAATGAATAGTTCTTTTTCCGGATAAAGAGTAACACAGAAAATGTCACAGAATAAGCATAAAAACCGGGGAATGAAAAGGGCCCGGCATCAGAAGCCGACATCCAGGGCAAGCTGTTCCCCCAGCACGGCCTCCATTTCATTGATGAATTCCCTGGCGTGGGCGCCAATCCGGAAAATATGGTTGTCCGGGCTGTCCACAATCTCCTTCAGATGGCTGTAGATCGGGTAATCCCCGGAAAGCGCGTCATAGACGCTTCTTCGCGGCGTCAGCAGGTACTGGGGCGAGCCGCCCTCTTCCCCGGGCAGACTCATGGCGGTCAGAACCTCCCCACTGGTGAGCAGGTTTGCAAGCTCAAAAGCGGCAGCTTTCTTTTCTTCGCTGACTGCAGAGCTGATACCGACGACGTCGGAATAGAACAGGGGGATATCGTGGCGGGTACCATAGGAAAGGCGGCGCAGGATGACATCGTCCGCATAATCGCCCATGGCGTTCATCGCCTCGGCGTAGCCGATATAGGCGCGGCCTTTACCGTCCGCGAACCACCGCGCCCGGACAAAGGGGTCATTGTCCTCCGGCCAGTAGCTGACCTGCTCGTAGCCGCCCATTTTCCATATGTATTCCAGCCGCTCGAGCGCCTGGGCGGAAAGATCCGTTTCCGAGGGCAGCTCGCTGTAGTCGGTATATCCCTGCTGTTCGTCCATCAGGGCATCCAGATACATCATGGTTTTGGTCAGTAGCACGTCCGAGAGATTGATCAGCAGGCCTTCGTTTTCCTCCGGGATGACGGACTGCAGCTGCCTGTCACCGAGAACATCGTAGAGCGCCACGAGATCGGATACGCCCGTAAGGGCGTCGTCGCTCTTCCGGGTATAGAGAAAATCGGTGCAGAGCAGTTGGGGCAGGGCGTAAAGCGTCTCTTCGCTGCGGCAGCCCTCCAGGGCAAAGGGGAACAGATCCTCCCGGTTCCGGACCTTTTCCTCCGGGATAGGGAGAAGGTATCCCTGCTCCGCGAAGGAGGAGAGGTAAATGGCGTCGAAGACAAAGACGTCAAGCGACGGATCCGGGTCAGAAACATAACAGTCCCAGTCCGCAAAGCGGAGGCCGATATCCGGATGCTCCCGTTCCCACGCCTCAAGGACGGCCTGCCGGAAACGCGCGGGATCCGGCACATAGGGATAGAGCGCCACCTCGAGTGTCAGGTCCGGGTCCGGCGCTTTTGCCTTCTGCCCGGAGCAGCTCGCCAGCGCCAGGACGGAAAGAATGACGCACAAGATTGTTTTCCAGTATCTTCTCTTCATATCTGTTCCGCATCCTTCCGTGCAGGTCTTTGAAGCAGTATGCCGATGCCAGTATAGCACAGGCGTGGCGGAATCTCCATATCAAACCATATAAAAAAGAGCGCGGAAGTCCGCAATTCTTCTGCTTGCGGGAATCTGCCGGCTATGGTAAGATACAGTCCGCACTTGAACTATCATCATAAACAGGGGAGCACAGGAATGGAAGAAGCAAAGCTTAGAGAAATCCAGACGGATTCCGAGAATATTTTTGACGGCGTCATTCTGAATGTAAAACGGGACCAGGTTCGCCTGCCCAACGGGCACCAGAGCGTGCGCGAGGTCATCCGCCATGTGGGGGCGGTCTGCGTGGTGCCGGTGACGGACGACGGCCGGGTTGTGGTCGAGCGGCAGTACCGCTATCCGATTGACCAGGTGATCACGGAGATCCCCGCAGGGAAGCTGGACAGCAGGGAGGAGGACCGCCTCCACGCCGCCCAGCGCGAGCTGAAGGAAGAGACTGGCATCACAGCGGACAGTTGGACGGACATGGGGCTGTATTATCCCGCGGCCGCGTATTCGGACGAGAAGATCACCATGTATCTGGCCCGGGGCCTGCACAGGGGCGAACAGCGCCTGGACGAGGACGAGTTCCTGAATGTGGAGCTGGTTTCCATGGAAGAGCTGATTGAAGAGATCCTGACCGGGAAGATCACGGATGGGAAGACCCAGGCGGCGATTCTGAAAGCGGCGATGCTGTTGAAAAGACAGCAGGCCTGATTTCCGGTAAGGCGGTAAGAGAGCATGAATGTATGCCTGATCAACGATTCGTTCCCGCCGGCCATCGACGGGGTGGCCAATGCGGTGACGAATTACGCGAAGAATATCGTCCGAGAAGGCGGGAAGCCCACTGTGGTGACGCCATTTTACCCGAATGCGGATGACTCGGTCTATCCGTTTTCGGTGATCCGCTATCCCAGCGTGGATGTGACAAAGCTGGTGGGATATCGGGCCGGCCTGCCCTTCGCGCCGGAGATCGCGGCCCGGATGGAGCAGGAGCACTTTGACCTGATCCACAGCCACTGCCCGATCACCTCCACCATGCTTGCCCGCGCGGTACGTGACAGGCTGGATGTGCCGGTGGTGATGACGTATCACACGAAGTTTGATATCGACATTGCCAACGCCATCCGCATCAAGGCGCTTCAGGACGAGGCGGCGAGGCTCCTGGTGGAAAACATCTCCGCCTGCGACGAGGTCTGGACGGTCTCCAACGGCGCGGGGGAGAACCTCCGGAAGCTGGGGTATCAGGGGGACTATCTGGTCATGCCCAACGGGGTGGATTTCCCCAGAGGCCGGGTGTCTGACCAGGCAGTGCGGGAGACGGCAGCGGGGTATGACCTGCCGGAGGGCCTGCCGGTATTCCTCTTTGTGGGCAGAATGATGTGGTACAAGGGAATCCGCATTACCCTCGACGCGCTGAAGACCCTGGCGGAAGAGGGAGAGGATTTCCGCATGGTGTTTGTGGGCGGCGGCACGGACAGGGATGAGATTGTGGCGTACACCGAGTCCCTTGGCCTCGGCGGAAAGGTTATTTTCATCGGGCCGATCCATGACCGCGACCGTATTCGCGCCTGGTACTGCCGGGCGGATCTGTTCCTGTTCCCCTCGACCTTCGACACCAACGGCCTCGTCGTGCGTGAGGCGGCGGCCTGTGCGCTCGGGAGCGTGCTCGTTGCCGGAAGCTGCGCGGCCGAGGACGTGACGGACGGGGTAAACGGTTTCCTGATCGAGGAAAACGCCGCCTCCATGGCGGCCTGCCTCCGCGGGCTCTACGCGGCGCCGGAGAAGATGCACGAGATCGGCACCAATGCCCAACGGGATATCTATATTTCATGGGAGACTGCCGTGCACCGCGCGTATGAGCGGTACGGCATCGTGATCGACAACTACCGCGCCGGCCGCTATCCGAAGCATGAGACACCGGGGGACGGGCTTTTCCGCGGGATCGGCTCGCTGATGGATCTGATCGGCACGGGCGAGGCCCGGCGCCAGGCTTTCCAGAAGCATATCAGCGACATCCTGGAGGAGAGACGCCTCGCCGCTGGAACAGAGGCCGAGCCGCAGAAGCAGGATGCCCTGGCCGACTGGTTCCATCCCTTCGACGCCGAGGTGACCAACGCGGTGTTTCAGTCGATGCAGAGCGGATGGAATGAGTGGAAGCGCCAGCTTGCCGAGGGGAAAAAGCGCGGCGACGAGCTGAAGAAGAATATTGAAGACAGCCTGGAAGAATTCTATGATATCTTCCTGTAAGGCCTTTTGTGAGGAGACAGTCCGGAATTCGGGAAAGGACGTGCAGACGGAATGAAGATTGACTACAGCAGGAGCAAGCTGTCAATTTTCGCCTCGTATATTGTGCCGCATCGGCCGGCCTTCGTGCTGGATATGGCGCTTTCGCTGGCCGTGGCGCTGGTGGATCTGGTCTTCCCCTATGTGACGCGTACGGCCATGAATCGGCTGCTGCCGCAGAATTTGTTCGGCACATTCTTTGCCGTGATGGGGATTCTCTTCCTCAGCTATCTGCTGCGGGCGTGGTTCCAGTATCTGATCACCATTGTGGGGCACCGCATGGGCACCCTGGTGGAGGCCGATATGCGCAGGGACATCTTCACGCATATGCAGTCGCTCTCCTTCTCCTTCTTTGACCGGAACCGGACCGGCGTGCTGCTGGGCAGGATCACCAACGACCTGTTCGAGATCGTAGAGCTTGCCCATCACGGGCCCGAGAATCTGCTGACCTGCGGGGTTACGCTTCTGGGCGCCCTCCTTATTCTCCTTACCATCAACTGGAAGCTTGCCCTGGTGCTGGTTGTTCTGCTGCCGGCGTGCATCGCCTTTTCCATCCGGCAGCGCATCCGCATGCAGGATGCCAACCGCGATGTCAAAGTAAAGACCGGGGAGATCAACGCCGCCATCGAGAGCGGCATTTCGGGCATCCGTACCTCCAAGGCCTTTGCAGCCGAGAAAGCAGAGAATGAGAAGTTTGACCGGGCAAACGACGCCTTCCGAAAGAGCAAGGTCCAGTATTACCGGGCCATGGGCCTCTTCAATGCCGGGATCGAGGCAACGGTGGGCATCATGCAGGTCGCGGTGGTAACGGTGGGTGGCCTGCTGATCATGCGCGGGGACCTGAATTATGTGGATCTGCTGACCTTTACGCTGTATGTTTCCACGTTCACCTCGCCGGTGCGCAAGCTTGTGCAGTTCATGGAGGTCTATGCCCAGGGAAGCGCCGGCTTCGAGCGCTTTGTGGAGATCATGCGTACCCGACCCGAGATTTCGGACGCACCGGACGCCAGGCAGCTGCGCAACGTCAAGGGCGATGTTGAGCTTGACCATGTGAGCTTCGCCTATCAGAACGGCGCGCCGGTGCTGGAGGATATCAGCCTGCACGTGCGTCCAGGGGAGACCTTTGCCCTGGTGGGCTCCTCGGGCGGCGGCAAGACAACGATCTGCCACCTGATCCCCCGGTTTTACGACGTGACGGAGGGAGCGGTCCGGGTGGACGGCCAGGACGTGCGCAGCCTCACGCAGGAGAGCCTGCGGCGCAGCATCGGCATCATCCAGCAGGATGTTTTTCTCTTTGCCGGGACGGTCATGGAGAATATCCGTTACGGAAGACCGGACGCAACGGACCGCGAGGT
Organism: Oscillospiraceae bacterium; assembly: GCA_902795885.1. Classification (GTDB taxonomy): domain Bacteria; phylum Bacillota; class Clostridia; order Oscillospirales; family Oscillospiraceae; genus Limivicinus. The sequence goes on along the minus strand of CADBNC010000014.1, from coordinate 900 downwards.
CATGGAAGCGGCGGTCCGGGCCGAGCTGCATGAGGATATCATGGGCATGCCCGACGGGTATCAGAGCTTCGTGGGCGAGCGGGGCGTGGTGCTCTCCGGCGGGCAGAAGCAGCGCATTTCCATCGCGCGGGTCTTCCTGAAGAATCCGCCGATCCTGATCCTGGACGAGGCCACCTCGGCCCTGGACAGCGTGACCGAGCAGAAAATCCAGCGCAGCCTGGATAATCTGAGCCGGGGCAAGACCTGTATCATCGTTGCCCACAGGCTGTCCACGGTGCGCAGTGCCGACCGCATCGCCGTGATCGACGGCCACCGCATTCTCGAGGAGGGCAGCCGGGAAGAGCTTCTGCGGCAAAACGGGGCCTATGCCGGGCTGGAACGCGCCCAGCAGAACCCATAAAATACCCTCGGTCAAATCCAACAAAAATTAATAAAAAATTTTGTGGAAAAGGGAGAAAAATCTTGACGTCTCCCTTTTCTTTTGCTATAATCTCGAAATGCGTGGATTGCGCCCATTCGAACGCAGTTTACGTAAAAAAGTACTGAAGAAAGGAGGAAAACAATGCCAACCTTTAACCAGCTGGTAAGAAAGGGCAGAGAGAAGGTCAGCTACAAGTCCACTTCTCCCGCACTGCAGAAGAGCATGAACACCCTTCGCAACAGAGAGACCAACCAGAGCTCCCCTCAGAAGAGAGGCGTCTGCACCGCAGTCCGTACCTCTACGCCGAAGAAGCCGAACTCCGCTCTCCGTAAGATCGCCCGTGTGCGTCTGACCAATGGGTATGAAGTCACCGCTTACATCCCCGGTATCGGCCATAACCTGCAGGAGCACTCCGTCGTTATGATTCGCGGCGGCCGTGTCAAGGACCTTCCTGGTGTGCGTTACCACATCATCCGCGG
>CADBNC010000013.1 GCA_902795885.1 Oscillospiraceae bacterium | reverse complement strand
TCATCGGCCGTCTCACTGTTTGTTTTTCGCAGCGCGTGAAGCTCGTCCGGCAGGAAGATCGTCTCCCTTGCCGGATCATAGTGCAGGTGGATGAAGGCGTAGGGATCAGGCGCTAAGCCCCAGTCCACACCCATGTAAATGCGGTCGAAGCTTTCCAGCTCCCCATGCGCTGTCCGGGTTTCCCCAGGCAACGCACAAACAGAAAAGATGAAAAGGAGAACTTGATTTTTTTGACAGCTTTATACTATCACATGTCAAACCGGACAAACAAGGACATTAACGGACAATTCCGGCGTCTTTTTCAAATCACGATGGCGTTCTCCGATAGCTTCACATCTAAGCCAGTTCAAAAAAGGGCTGACCAGGATGGCTGATTAAAACCGGTCTCCTGGTCTTTTTGCGTTTACGGGTCTCCCCTGTTGATTCAGGGAATAATCGTTACTGTTTTTTGGGCGGTATGCTGATTTCCGGGCCGTCGAGGAGTTCATCCAGAGATTTCCCCAATGTATTCTGATTCTCCCTGCATTCTGTATTCAGGATCTCTCCCCCATTCCCTGTGCCAGGGTCCGCAGGCTCTGTTCGTGCTGTTCGTGCTGCAGGCGAGTGATGGCGCCATGCTCCAGGAACGTATCCAGCATGCGCTTCTGCTTCCGGTAAAGCTCGCGGTTTTTCTCCCTGTAGGAGAGGGCCTCCCAGGCCGACATATCAAACGAAAAATCCATCATTCTGTTTCCTCCCGTCTCATTTTGAAGGTTTTTCCTTTGCTTCCATGATCACAGTCTACATCATGACCTGTCCAAAAAACCTCCCTTTCAGAGGCAGATTGAAAATTCGTCAGAACGCACAAAACTGATGTGAAGTCCGGGGTTTATGTCAGATCCGAGTGACGTGTTTGATTAGTCATTGCACGCGGCAATGGGAAATGGTAAAATAAGACCAATGGAAAACAAAAATAAGGTGAGACAGGTTTTGAGGATTGATTATGTGCGGCAGATACTGCTTTACCCGTATCAGCGGGGATGAGAAGCTCGATGCGGTCAAAAGGTACATGGAGAAAAACTATCCGGGGCAGTACAAGACCGGTGAGATTTTCCCCGGCGATTTTGCCCCGGCGGTTATTCACCGGAAGGACAGGATCGTCGCTGTCCCGGCTGGCTTTGGTTTTCCGGGCTACCAGGACAACAGACTGATTATTAACGCCCGCTCGGAGACGGTGGCAGAGAAGAAAACCTTTGCAGAGTGTCTCCGGGACCGCCGGGTGATTCTTCCGGCCTCCGGCTTTTATGAGTGGAGCCATCACGACAGGAAGAAGACCAAATATCTGTTTACCGTGGACACCATGCAGACCATTTATCTCTGCGGAATCTACAAACTCATTGACGGTGCCTGCCGCTTTGTGATCCTCACGCGCCCGGCCAACGATTCCATGATTGAAGTGCATGATCGTATGCCTGTGATCGTTGGGGAAAAGGAAGTCCGGCCTTACCTGACGGATCGGGACGCCGCCGATGAAATCATTGCCACAGCGTCGCCAGAGCTTGCAAGAAAGCCCGCATAAAAAAAGAGAGAAAGATAAAGTCCGAGGAATATGACAGACCAGGAAGCTTTTGACATCCTCCTGGTCTTTGTGCGTTTATAAGTCTCCCCTGAAAAGGTGAAAGAATGCCTTCTTACAGCATGTCGCGGTAGGAACCAGCGCTGTCCGGAATCGGTATGAGCTTTGTGATCTCTTCATCCAGGCGCCTTCCCCACGGGTGAACCATACCCGAAATCGCAACCTGATAGCCTTTTGCCCGCAGCGCCTTCATTCCGGTGAGGTCAAGCGCCTTCGCAATTCCCTTTTTCCGCTCGGTGGGAAGTACTCCGATCGGGCCGAGAAAATTCTTTGATGGCACATCAACGGCAATGAAGCCAAGCAGCTCATGCCCGCGCACCGCCACATAGCAGTCGCCGGCAAGCATGGCCGGCAGGCACTCGTCCGCCCAGGCAGGGGCAAAGCTGTCTTTGATAAAGCTGTACACCGTCGTAATATTCATCGGCATGACGCGCTTGATCCGGATTCCTTCTTTTTCGATTCTCGCGAATACCTCCGGATCGTCTTTGATCTCATACAGCTTCAGGAGCAGGTCCGGCGTATCCGCATAGTCCCAGGCGTTCACCCGAAGGAAGGCTTCCGCGTAGGCGCAGCGGGGCTTTTTCTGCAGCCAGGCGCCGCGGAAGGTGTTGAGGGACATGGTGATCCCCTCCTGGTCGCCGCCGAGCTGGTCCTCATGGAAGCGGATCAGCTTTCGCTTCTCCGACGCAATGCTGCTGATATCGATATAATGTGTTGGATTGTAAAACGCGGCTGTGATCTCATAGGACCAGCATTCCGCCGTGGCTTTCTGCTTCCGGAGCACACTGCGGCAGATCTGGGCCGCCGCCACGTGATCCGGTTCAGGGCCCGAGCAGCCTCTTCCACCAGCAGCATTGGCCGGAGAGGCAGGAAAAAACGCCGGTTCTCCAGCGAATAAAGGTCTGTCATCCCATCCGGCCGGAAATCCTCCGGGAGCGGATGGGCCTTGTTGATCAGCATGGTTACGTCCAATGGTTCACTCTCCACAGGGGTTCTTCCCCTTCCGGTTTTGCATGTGAGCTGTCAGTTCGTTCTTTTCCGCTCTTTCTCTGCAGCGTAATCATATCATTGAAATCAGCACAAATCAAGCACACGGTTGCGTGAAGGGCCGGATAAGACTCCGGTTTTCATTTCCGCGATGAGGTGCCTGTCACGGGAGCCTCATTTTTTGCAATTTTCATCAAAATTTGTCTTGTGTTTATTCATTTCTTTGTGTATAATAAACATAGTTCCTAGTGGGATACAAAAAAATGATGAGATGAAAGGAAAGATGTCCATTCGTCTTACCCCGATAAAGGACGGCCCGTTCTATGGCATCGCCCTGAGCAGCTGGATCCTCTGCAGCATTGTGGGTATCAATGTCAACACCAACCTGCAGGCAATCCGTCCGGACGGATCCCCAATCGAGGGGCTCTACGTCATCGGCAATGACATGGGCGGTTTCTTCCGCCACAGCTATCCGCAGATGTTTGCCGGCACGGCACATGGCAAGACCACATGCTTCGCGCGTCTGTCTTCGCTGCACGCCATGACGGGATCCATCTATGAGGATTAAACAATCTTCCCGGATAATACCGAACAAGAAGAGCCGCAAGGCTCTTCTTGTTGATTCATCGGGTCTGCTGCTTCTCCGCATGCTTCTGTAAGACTTCATACATTGCGATGGATGTCAGGATCTGTGCCATATGGCTGTAATTGCCCTGGTCACAGTACTCTCTTTCTTCAGCCATCAGTTCCGACATCCTCTCAATAAAAGAATCACACAGTACAAAAGACGGCAGATCCTCAGGATCCGGCCGTCTTTCGTATTGGCATATTCACTTTTATTTCAGATCAGCGGCGATGCCTTTGATGGAATCCGCGTTCTCACTGACAAACAGGTCAATGCAGTTCTCCATCATTTCGTCATCACAGTCCCTGTAGATCGTGGACGCCATCCAGAAACCATAAGGCCCTGCAAAGTATTCGCAAAGTGCCTCAGGATCGCTTCCGTAGCGAAATTCCATATGATAAGTCTCGGCCGGGGTATCCCCTGCGAATGCAAAATACTTGAACTCATCATCCGGGCCGTCACTGACATAGATATAAAAGAGCGGCCAGTATTCTTCAGGGACACCGTCCATATAGACCTCTGTCATCGGGCCGTAGTCCTGTTTCATGGCATCGAAGTATTCATAAGTATGACTGAACACCTCATTGCCTTCAGCGTCTGTCCCGGAGATGGTATCCCCATCAAAGGTCATGTATTCTACCCCGTTTGCCATTTTGCAGTCAAACAGAAAATAGGACGGGTCCTCTTCAAATTTCTTCTGCGCTTCTTCGCCATGGAAATCAGCCTCATATACACTCAGAAACGCGTCTTTTACTGCCGGCACATCTTCCGCGGCCACCTCGCAGTATTCGGCGAGCTTTTCCTCCCAGAGCGCGTCATACTTCTCTTCTCTGAATGCAGGGAAGAGATTCGTGTAGGTCCCCTCAAAATCCGCGAGGGTTACTGCAGGCTCAACCGCCGTGGCTGTCTCCTCAGCAAACGCGCTGACCGGAGAAACGCCCAGGGCCATCACGGCGACAAGCAGAAGAGCCATGATCTTTTTCACTGTCTGTCTGTTCATTATGATTCTTCTCCTTTCAAGGTTAAATTGATCTAACGTGATGGGAGTATATCATAATCTGCTGCTGGGTTCTATCCCCTTTGAGCTATTTTGCTCCAATTGGCTTTCAATATTTTCCCGGTTCCAGACCGTTCTCTGTCTGCGCCGATAAGCCAGCGGGCTGCATCCGTAAGTCCTGCGAAAGATTTCCCCGAATTTTCCCTGATGGGCATAGCCCACCATCGCAGCAATTTCTCCAACGGACAAATCTGTTGTACGCAGCAGTTCCGCAGCCTTTTCACATCGGATTTTCTGTCGGTAGGTTGTAATATTTGCCCCCATTGCGATCTCAAAATATTTCTTCAGGGCAGATACGCTGACCCCATACCGATCAGCCAGCTTCTGAATTGTAATCCTGTCCGTCAGATTCTCCTTCAGATCCGATGCGACACTGAGGGCAAGCATCCTGTTCTTTTTGTTCAGGAAGCAGTCTTTTTCTTTTTCCGCGAGCTCCCCTTTTCCAATCAGATGCAGGAGTTCCAGTGTCTGCATTCTGTATTCTTCCAGAGTTCCTGTCCCGCTCAGCAGATGATTTGACAGCCCGGACAGGTGCCTCTGCAGCATTTCTGTCGGGACACCGACGACGTTCTTTCCTGTGTTTTTCCAGTTGAATCCGAGATCCCTTATCAGGTGTCTTAAATCATCGGTTATTTCTGCTTCGCTGATAAACAGTTCAAGGCCAAGATATCTTCCTGTCGGGTAACGGAATTCGTCCACTGCTTTATTGGGGCCAACACAAAGCTGTCCGGCGCCCAGGTAAAAATAGCCTTCATTCTCTACCAGCAGCTCGCAGCTGCCGTCCAGGCAGTAATTCATCCAAAGCCCCCTGTAATCCATATTTTCCGCAGGCAGGCTGTCTGTCTCAACGTCATTCATCCAGAGCATGACTCCGGCCCAGGGAGAACATATGAGCTGCCGTATCTGTCCCTGCCGGATCAGTTTCTGCTTAACGGTGAAATCATCATTCACTGCTGTTTCTTCCTTCCCCCGGTTCGTTTTGTCATCTGGCTTCGCGCTTCCTCTGTTCAGGTCATTTTGCTGCAGGCGTTGAATCTGATGCTCATTATGTTAGTTTTCTCTAACCTCGTGCAATCAGAAAAGCCAATCATCATTCCTCCAGCCGGAGATTTGTTTATGATTGACTGCTCATGCTGTTAGTCTTGATTTATTATACCAGACGGAAAAGAGCTTTTCAATCCATTTTCGAGGTCTTTGGAGTCTCAGATTGTCTTGATCCACAAGATCGGAGGCAAGTGCCATCGCTTTGGTTTTACTTACCGCTTTCACGGTCTACCCATGGACACTCTGAAATCCGCAGGCAAAGCAATGCCGGCCTGCTGTGGGGGTTCTCTCCCCCGCCGCAGGCCGGAAGCTTACAGCCGGGTATATTTCGTCGCCTTGCCGCGCGATTTCTCCACCGGGTATTTCTGCTCATTTTTGGTCATTTTTGCGTTGATGATCTCATCCGCGTCCAGACCCAGTCTGTCAAGCATATCGATGCAGTAGACCATAACATCCGCCAGCTCATCCCTGACATCCTCCAGGTCGAAATGCTCTTCATCCCACTGGAAGCATTCCAGCAGTTCATTCGCCTCAATTGAGATGGATTTGGCGAGGTTGGCCGGGGTGTGGAACTGATCCCAGTCCCGGTCGGCAGTGAAGCGGAGAATACGGTCAATGGTTTCTTTTTTCATCCGGGTTGTTCCTCCGTCAGCACTTTATAGGCATAGCTGCAGGTGGCCGAGAGCTCTGCCCCGGCTTCGTCGGCGGCCTTCCTGACAAGCTCCACCAGCTCCCTCGCGATCCCCTGCCCGCCGTAGGCCGGGTCAACTTCGGTGTGCCAGATGTTCCATCTCTGGCCGGAACTGTCATAGCAGCATTCGCCGATCAGACGGCCGTCATCATAGACTGCCGAACGGTTCAGGTCAGGTTCATGTTGATACTGCATCGTCGTCTTCTCCTTTTCGGACGTAATCCTGTAAAACATCATAACACAGGAACGCCGGGAACACAAACATAAACTCAGGCCTGCTGCTGTTCATCTTTCTTTCACGCTCTGAGTGAAGGCATATAACAGCGAGAAAGCAAAGTATTGCTTTCTGCCTGGTGTATGGAACGGCTCCCCTGTCTGCCTTCGTTACAGGGTTCTCTTGTTCCGGCGGAATGCTGCCATCCGATCCAGATCGCCGTGGCTGATCTGATGCTCCAGCGCCGCGAGGATTCTGTCCTTCCGGGCAAGAAATCCGGGCCCGGAAAGATTGACGCCGGAGATGGTGTGGTGGGTGATGAAGGCGCAGTCGCAGGTCAGGTTTTCCACGAAGAGCTTCAGCTCCTCCAGCATCTCCTTCTCTGTGAGGGGATCGAATTCGCCACGCTGTGCCTCCTCCAGCAGAGGGGTGCCTGGGAAGAGCGTCAGCCCTCCGGTACCGACGAGCATCGGTCTGCACCGGCTGAAGATCTCGGCAGAGTGGATCGCATGCTCACGGCTGTGGGACCTGCCCGCGACGCCGTTTAGGAAGGTCATCCAGTAATCGATCCCGGCTTCCTCCAGCTTGTGGCACTGCTCCAGAATATCCTCAGCGTGATACCCCTTGTGGATGCGGTCCAGCGTCCAGTCGTCCCCGCTCTCCACACCGAGGGAGATCTCACGCATGCCCAGCTCCTTCAGCTTTCTGAGCTCGTCCACCGTCTTGTTCTTCAGATCGGTGACCCGCCCCGCCAGATAGATGTATTCCATCTTCGGCAGGTACTGATGGATCATCTCGAAGATTGGAACCAGCCTGTTAAAGGTCGGCGCAAGGGGGTTGGCGCTGAGAAGCTGGATCGTCCGGGCATCCGGGTCGCGGCGAGCAGCCCGGAATGCCGTATTCCTCCGTCTGGTCGAACACCGCGCTGAAGGGTGAGCTTTTGCGTCTGGTCTCCGTCACAACGCGGCTGATGCTGACCTGCTCCCCCGGTATGACTTTGGTAAGATTCATTGCATTCAGCAGCGTAAAAATCCCAAACACATGCTCGCCCGGAAGGCAGACATACAGCTCGATGGAGTTCGGAATTCCATCATCAGCCTCGTATCCCTGGAGGGCCGGCATCAGGCCGTTGAGGAAGCTGAGAATATCCCCCTCCTCGGCACAGAAGGAACGCATACGGACAGAGATGTTCTGTTCCAGAGGCTCAAGCTTTGCCGTTGCCTTCAGATCCCGGTAGAGGTAGGAAAGAACCCAGGTGCGGTAGCGGGCCAGGTCTTCCCCGGCGCCGGAGAGGCCAGTCCGCATGGCATTTTCCAGCTTTCCCCAGAGTTCCGGATCCTGCGCCAGATAATGGAAATAGCGGTTGTATTTTTTCTCTCCGTCAAGGCCTATCTCATCATGGAAAAACCTGCGGAGGAACGCGATGGTCTCCTGCTGCTGCTCCTTGCTGAGCATCAGATCCTGATCCGCGGCTTCCGCATTCACTTCTTCAAGGAACTGGAGAAGCCTGTACTGCAGCATTTCATATTCAGAGGGCGCCTCGAGCCCCGTAAGGAGGGCTTTTCCAGCGTCCCGCAGAGTGACTGTTTCCTCTGCTCCGGCCGGGCATGCCCCGCCGCTGCCAAAGACGATAATCTCGTCAATCGGAAAAGAGGAAAGCACGTATTTGCAGGCAGCTTCTGCAGGTATACACGCATCGCAGTACAGTGTCCGCCCGGTCTCATCCTTCATGCTGCAGTAGGAGATATCGCTGCCGGAGGCGTCACCATATAAGGCTGTGATCAGGATTCTTTTTGTCATAGGTATCTCTCCTGTCTGTATGCTCATCTAAAATGCCGGCTTTCCTCCGGATACTGTCAGGATCCGGAGAGGAGAGCCCGGAATCGTGTCCGCAGGAAAGCAGATGCTCCAGAGACTATCCAATCGTGTGTAATACCCCAGATCCCTGTCCGCCGCAACGTCTGGTTGCACAGAGAAAACAAAAAATCCCCGCCCGAAGGCGGGGAGGCGAACAAAGCCGAAGGTTGATTTTACCGGAGAACGGTGGGATAGATGGTCAGCTTCTGGCCGATGCTGATGACGTCCGGGTTCCGGATGCCGTTCCACTGGGCGATCTGCATGTAGTTTACACCGAAGCGCTGGGCAATCCCGCTGAGGACATCGCCGGGGACGACGGTATAGACGATGTAGCTGCCATAGTTGACATAGGGTCCGTTGGCATACTGCCAGCCGCCGGTCACGTTCTCGAGTTCTTTCTCATTGATGTTGTTGCTCATTTTTCTGATCTCCTTTTCAGTATTTTTAATACAGTCGGTTTTTCTTTCTGTGATTTGTTGTCTGCTTTGCTTTTGTGAACACAGTGTAGCACAGGAAATGTCACACAAGTGTCATACGGGACAGCTGGAATAAAAGTTTCAAATTGGTGAAAACGCCAGTTGACAAGCACCCCTCACATGGTTATAATTCTCTAAAATTCAGCTTTCAGCTTTAAGTCGGCACGAGATGCCGACAAGAGGGAGGGTTTCCATGATGTCTGTGGCTTTTGCTCAGAAAAGTCCATATTACTCCGGCTCCCCTGCCGGTTCTTTTGTTGTTTTACCCGGTTTCTGTGATGTGCATGTACATTTCAGAGAGCCGGGTTTTTCTTATAAGGAGACCATTCAGACGGGCTCCCGGGCGGCGGCTGCCTCGGGTTACACCACGGTCTGCATGATGCCGAATGTAAAGCCCGTTCCGGACAGCCCTGAGCATCTGGAGGAGATGACGAGGCTCAGCGCGGCCGCGCCGGTCGCGGCTCTCCCCTTTGGGTCGATCACGGTCGCGGAGGCCGGCAGGGTTCTTTCAGATCTGGAGGGCCTCGCCCCGCTTGTTGTGGGCTTTTCCGATGACGGCGTCGGGGTCGCGGATGAGGGCATCATGCGGGAGGCCATGCAGCGCTGCCGGGTGCTTGAAAAGGTCATCGCAGGCCACTGCGAGGACATGCGCTATGAATCTCCCCGTGAGAGAGAATGGCGTGAGGTAGAGAGAAATATCCGTCTGGCGGATGAGACCGGCTGTGCCTTCCACGCGTGCCATATCTCGACAATTGAGTCGCTGGAATGCATCCGGGAGGCAAAGCGCTCGGGTGTGGATGTCACCTGCGAGACCGCACCCCACTATCTTCTGCTGGATATTGACATGCTGGAGGACGACGGCCGCTTCCGCATGAATCCTCCCATCGGGACCGCCGCGGACCGCGAGGCTCTTCTGGAAGCCCTCTGCGACGGCACGGTGGACATGATCGCCACGGATCACGCGCCCCACTCGGCCGAGGAAAAATCCAGAGGCTTTCAGAAAAGCCTGAACGGCATTGTGGGTCTGGAGACAGCCTTCCCCGTTCTGTATACGGGTCTTGTCCGAAAGGGCATCCTCAGCCTGGATACACTGGCGGATCTTATGAGCACAAAGCCCAGAGAGCGCTTCGGGCTCCAGGAATACGGCGGGGAATCCTGGTGGGATCTTGAAACGGAATACCGGATTGATCCTGAACGCTTTTTCTCAAAAGGCAGATCAACACCCTTTGCCGGATGGCAGGTTTACGGAAGATGTGTAAAAACAGTATACCATGGGAATACAGTTTATGAGGTGAATTGATATGGCAAAACGCACTGACATCAAAAAGGTTCTGATCATTGGCTCCGGCCCGATCGTCATCGGTCAGGCCGCGGAATTTGACTACGCGGGCACGCAGGCCTGCCTCGCCCTCAAGGAAGAGGGATATGAAGTTGTTCTGGTAAACTCGAACCCGGCGACGATCATGACCGATACCAGCATTGCGGACAAGGTCTACATGGAGCCGCTTACGCTGGAGTATGTGGCAAAGATCCTGCGCTATGAGCGCCCGGATGCCATCGTACCCGGAATCGGCGGGCAGACCGGTCTGAATCTCGCCATGCAGCTGGAGCGGAAGGGAATCCTGCGGGAGTGCGGCACGCTGCTTCTGGGGACCAGTGCCCGTTCCATCGAGCGCGCCGAGGACCGGGAGCTTTTCAAGGAGATGTGCCAGTCCATCGGAGAGCCTGTTATCCCCTCAGAGATTACCTATGACCTCGACCACGCGAAGGAAGCCGCGGCAAAAATCGGATACCCTGTGGTGCTGCGCCCGGCCTTCACCCTCGGAGGAACAGGCGGCGGATTTGCGGAGAATGAAGAAGAACTGGTGGAGATCGGTGTCAATGCCTTCCGCCTCTCCCCTGTGCACCAGGTTCTGGTGGAGAAGAGTGTGAAGGGCTACAAGGAGATCGAGTTCGAGGTCATGCGCGATTCCAACGACCACTGCATCACCATCTGCGGTATGGAGAATGTGGATCCCGTGGGTGTGCACACCGGGGATTCCATCGTTGTGGCGCCTATTCTCAGCCTCTCCCCGGAAGACATGAAGATGCTCAATGACAGCGCGCTGCGCATCATCCACGAGCTTGAAATCGAAGGCGGCTGCAATGTGCAGTTTGCCCTTCATCCGGAGACCTCCGAATACTTTCTGATCGAAGTAAACCCGCGCGTGTCCCGCTCCTCCGCCCTCGCCTCGAAGGCCAGCGGCTACCCCATTGCGCGGGTGACCGCAAAAATCGCCATGGGCATGGCCCTCGAAGAGATCCCCGTGGCCGGCGGAACTGCTGCCATCGAGCCGCAGCTGGACTACATCGTCGCGAAGTTCCCCCGCTTCCCCTTCGACAAGTTCCCCGATGCCCCCAACCTGCTTGGCACCCAGATGAAGGCCACGGGCGAGGTCATGGGCATTGGCTCGAATCTCGAAGAATGCATGCTGAAATCCGTCCGCTCTCTCGAGACCGGCGTCTTCCACCTGCATAGTGCCAAGTTTGACAGCTTCTCCGATGAGGAGATGCTCTCCTATCTCTCCCAGTTCCGGGACGACGGGATCTTTGCCGTGGCAGAGCTCCTTCGCCGTGGCCACAGCGTGGACGAGCTTCACCGTGTGACGATGATCACCCCCCTCTTCCTGGAATCCATCCTGCGCATTGTCGAGATGGAAAAGGCCCTTGCGAAAAATGTCAACGATGTGAGCGTCCTGACCGAGGCGAAAAAAATGGGCTTCTCCGACCGTGAGATTGCCAGGCTCTGGCATCTGGATGAGATCGAGATCTATGAGCGCCGGAAGAAGCTGGGGCTCACACCTGTGTTCCGCATGGTGGACACCCTGCACACCGGCAAATACATCGCCTATCTGTATTCCAGCTACACCGGGAAGATGGATTCCCGCCTGGGCGAGCGCAAAAAGGCAGTTGTTCTGGGCGCAGGCCCCATCCGCATCGGTCAGGGGGTGGAGTTTGACTATTCCACCGTGCACGCCGTGCAGACCATCAAACGCGAGGGCTATGAAGCCATTATCATCAACAACAACCCCGAGACTGTTTCCACTGACTACACCACCGGCGACAAGCTCTACTTTGAGCCCCTCACGCCGGAGGATGTGATGGCAATTATCGATTTTGAGCAGCCGGAGGGCGTGATCGCCTCCCTCGGCGGACAGACTGCCATCAACCTGGCCCAGCCTCTGATGGACCGCGGGGTCACCATCATCGGAACAGACTGCGCCGCCATCGAGCGGGCTGAGAACAGGGACAGCTTTGAAAAAATCCTGCTTGATCTGAACATCCCCCAGCCAAAGGGCGCTGCGGTCACGAACATCGAAGACGGTGTACGCGCGGCGGAGGAGATCGGCTATCCCGTGCTGGTCCGTCCGAGCTTCGTGCTGGGCGGCCGCGCCATGGAGATCGTGGCCGATGAGGAGATGCTGCGCCATTATCTGAAAACTGCTGTGGAGATTGACGCTGACAAGCCGGTGCTGGTGGACAAGTATATCCAGGGCAAGGAAGTAGAGATCGACGCAATCTGCGACGGGCGCGATGTTTTTGTCCCCGGGATCATGGAACTGGTCGAGCGCACGGGCGT
>CADBNC010000012.1 GCA_902795885.1 Oscillospiraceae bacterium | reverse complement strand
GATATGCCGGCACGCCTCAGCAGCGCCTCCACATGGAGAAGCAGTTCTTCCAGGTCAATCGGTTTTACCATATAATCCTCAATGCCCTCGCGGAAGCCCCGCTGCTTGGCAGCAAAATCGTCCTGCGCGGACATAAACAGGATGGGGATATTCTTGTCCGTGCCCCGGATGGTGCGGGCAAACTCGAAGCCGTCCACTCCGGGCATCATGATATCCGAGATGATAAGATCGAACACATTGCCGCCGTACAGGGCGTCATAGGCCTCGTTGGCGCCAAGGCATCCCAGCGCATCGTATCCGTTCTGATTCAGGAAGGAGCAAACGGCGCGATTGAGCTCCCGGTCGTCTTCCACTACCAGCAATTTGAACATTGTCAGACCTCCAGCAGGTATTTTGGTGGAAGTATAACATGCCGATGTTAAAGTAATGTTAAAGTCTGAGGCGTTATTTCAAAAAAAGCAGGATCGTGTGTTTGTATGCACCCACCCGCGCCGCCGCCGTTCTTTCACATGACCGGAAGAGCGGCCGGGTACGCTATCGTTGCGGGTAGAAAAAAATCAGGCCGCTCTCACGTTTGAGGGCGGTGTTTCTTTCTCTCCGGATGCTTTTTCGGATTTCTCCAAACTCTGCCTGCTTTTGGCCAGCGGCAGCTTCATCACGCGTCAGGAAGGTGGGGTCGGGGAGGTCATTTCCTGAAACTCTCTTATAGGTCTTTTTCAAAAAATCTCTATAAGGATTTTTTAGATACGACCTCCCCGACCCCACCCTGAGGATGTCAATCCGAAAAAATATCGTCGCTGGACTGCAGCTGCAGGCCAAGAATATAGCTGATGCCATGACGCTTCTGCCGCTTGAAGCCGGCAAGCTCCAGGCTGGAATAAAAATCCGTCGTGCTGCGGGTATACTCCCCTGTTCTCTGGCAAAAAGCCCGATACTCCTGATAGAATTCCCCGGCTTTCTGCTCCAGTCCGACGCCTGTCTCGCAGCATTCCTCCAGGAAATGCGCAAGCCAGTCGTTTCCCTCGCGGTAAGCTGCGATGGCATCCCGCACGACCTTTGGCGGCTCGATCCGGTAGTTGGCGTCGATGACCTTCTTCGCTCCCTTAATAATCCAGCTCAGGATGGCGGGGCCGGCATTCTCCACCAAGTAGTCTGCATAGTTCTTGATATCGCTCTTTCCGGTGATCTTCGCGTTGAAGGGCACCACGATCAGACGACGCCAGGTGCCGTCATCGGAGGCACCCACCTTCGGCAGATGGTTGGTATACAGCACCAGCGTGTGGGTAGGCCGGAACTTGAAGGGGTCCTTATATTTCTTCTCCGCTGCGATCTCGTCCGTGGCGCAGAGCTGCTTGACCGTCGAGGTGCTCAGACGCATGCCCTCCTCCAGCTCGGCGCTGATGATGAGGCGCTTGCCCTTGAGCTCGGCCATCTCGGGCTTGATGTTTCGCTTGCAGCCCACCGTCAGGGCATCGGCCGAGAGCATGCCGCTGTAGCTGCCCAGCACCTGGGACAGGGCATTCCAGAAGGTGCTCTTTCCGTTGGCGCCGCTGCCATAGCTGATGATCAGGGCCTCGACATAGACCTTGCCGATCACGCTGAGCCCCGCAATCCGCTGGACATAGTCGATGAGCTCACCGTCCCCGCAGAAGATCGTGTTAAGAGCATCATCCCAGAGCTCCCTGCCCCTCTCGCCGGGCGAGACCAGCGTGCATTTGGTGATGTAATCCCGCGGGTCATGCTCTTTCGCTCCGGCAAGGCCCCGCCGCAGGTCGTAGGTGGCCTCCGGGGTGTTCAGCAGGAATTCGTTCGCGTCCAGCCCCTGGATATCCATGAGGAGCAGGGGCTTTGCCTGGTTCAGCGAGGACATGACGTATTTGTTGTCCCGGTGCTTCATGACGAAGGCAAAATACTCCTGGGCCCTATGGTAGGCATCCAGGGCTTTCTGCTGTTCGTCCGTTTCCACGGCTCTCTGCAGCGTGCGGCCTCCTGCGATGATATCCTTCTCGGCAACGCCGCACTGGATGAGCATATCCTTTGCGGCTTCGATCTGGTCGCTGGCATCCTCCAGCTGCAGGTCCAGGAATTCCATCATCGCGCCGATGGCATACTGTTTTGATTCCTGCCAGTAGATGCCGTTGTAGCGGAGAAGATCGGTTCCGTCGGTATAGCGGAGCTCATCCCCGTATTCGCGGGCCAGCACCTTGGCTTCACCAATATCGCTGTAATCCCCGGGCTTGAGCGGGCGTGGAGGACGTGCGTTGTATTTCTCAGGCGGGACATAGCCTTCCCTCTTCGCCATCTTTTGGCCGAACCTGCAGGCGCTGTTCCAGATGCTCAGCGTTTCCTCCACGCTCAGGGGCGGGCTGCAGCGGGCGACCTCGCGGCGGAAAAGCTTACGGGCCCTGTCCGAAACGCCATAGCGCATGACCACGCGCCCGGCAAAGCGGGAGAGGGTGCTGTTGCGGGTACCCTCCTGAATTACATGCCGGTACTGCGCGTTCCGGAAGACCTGCTTGAGCTTCTCCTCATCCGGCCCGGTGATTTCTTCAGCAGTCTGGGTCTTTTGTTCCGGAAGCAGATCTGTG
>CADBNC010000011.1 GCA_902795885.1 Oscillospiraceae bacterium | reverse complement strand
TGCCTGTTTGTGGGTTCATCTCATATGACGGTTTCAGAATGCTTTGATGCTCTTGCAAAGAAAGGCAGTGCCGCACAGGTGCGGATTATCTGGAATATTCGCATTCCGCGGGTGCTGGCCGCCATCATAGCGGGTGCCGGTCTTTCGGTCTCCGGTCTGATCATGCAGACCAATCTCAACAACCCGATGGCTTCCCCGTCCACGCTCGGTGTATCCAACGCCGCCGTGTTCGGCGCCAATCTGTCAATCATTGCCTTTGCGGGCGGTTTTCTGGATACGGGAAATCACCTTTCAAGCTATACCATCGGGGCAAATCCGTATGCGACTTCCCTGATGGCATTCCTGTTTTCCACACTCTCCATTCTGCTGATTCTTGGCCTCTGCCGGCTGCGCGCCTTCCAGCCCGGTGTGGTGGTGCTGGCCGGAATTGCAATCGGCTCGGTCTGGACGGCGGCAACCACTATCCTGCAGTTCTATGCCACAGACGTTGGCCTCTCCGCAGCCGTGATCTGGACTTTTGGTGATCTCGGACGCGCCACATACCGCACCGACCTCATCATGGCCGTGGTTGTCTTAACCGGTTTTCTGTTCTTTACCGTTATGAGCTGGCAGTTCAATGCCCTGCTCAGTGGAGATGCAGCGGCAAAAAGCATGGGCGTCGCGGTGGATCGTCTCCGGTTTGTGTCCATGCTTCTTGCTTCCGTTATTACGGCAGTCTGTGTTTCTTTTCTTGGGATCATCGGTTTTGTGGGCATCATCTGCCCCCATGTTACCAAAAAGCTGTTGGGGCAGGATCACCGGGTTTCCATTCCTGCCTCCGCTTTGACCGGAAGTCTCCTTCTTCTGCTGGCGGATACAGCTTCCCGCAGTCTGGGCAACGGTTCGGCGCTCCCTGTTGGTGCCATCACTTCCCTGCTGGGTGCTCCTTTCTTTCTCGCCATTATCTTCTCTCGGAAGGGGGAACACTCCTGATGCTGGAAATACAGAACCTGCGTTTTCGCTATTCCCGGCGGGGTCCGATGGTGCTGGACGGCGTGGATCTGACGCTCCGGGATGGAGAGATCGGCATTCTGCTGGGGAAAAACGGCTCCGGAAAGACAACGCTTTTCAAGAACATTCTGGGTATCCAGAAGCCGGCAAGCGGGTCTCTTCGTTTTGATGGCGAAGATCTGCTGAGGATGAACCGCCGGGAGCGGGCACGCCGCATCGCCTATGTACCACAGAGTATCCATTTCGGCGCTCTCAGCGTCTTTGACACGGTTCTGATGGGCAGAGTGTCATATTTTGGCTACAAGGCCGGGAGAGAAGATCAGGCAGCTGTGGAAACCATTCTCCGCGATATGCGGCTGGAGAACTACGCTGCCCGGAATGTGGAGGAGCTCTCCGGCGGAGAGAGGCAGAAGATCGCCATTGCCCGCGCGCTTGCACAGGAGCCTCGCCTTCTGGTGTTTGATGAGCCGACCGGCAATCTGGATATTGCCAACGAGCAGCTGATTATCGAAGAGGCACGCCGTGTAGCGGCTGAGAAAGGTATCGGCATCCTGACATCCTTGCATGACCTGAATCAGGCGCTCGATCTGGGTGAACGGTTCTTCTTTATGAAAGGCGGCCGGATCCGGCATGCGGGCGGTTCGGAGATTGTGACGGAGGACGTCATCCGGGAAACCTTCGATGCGGAAGTCCGCATCATGGAAATAGAAGGCAAAAAAATCATCATAAACGGAGGAATGAGAACATGAAGAAAACATTTGCGCTGTTTATTGCCGTGCTGATGCTTTTCGCCTGTGGGCAGGCAACAGCATTTGCGGAGGAACCTGCAGCCGATATGGAAGAAATCACCATCACGGATATGATCGGCCGCGAGGTGGCAGTCACACCGGGCAGCTATGAGCGCGTGGTCTGTATCGGAGCCGGTGCTCTGCGCATGTACAGCTACATCGGCGATGTCTCTCTGCTCTGCGGCGTGGAGGACATCGACAACACCTCTCTGGAAGAGCGTCCCCGGATGTTCGATTCCGTTGCGCGTCCCTACATGCTGGCCTATGGTGAAAGCTTCACCGCACTTCCTTCCTGCGGCACAGGCGGTCCCCAGGCACAGACAGCCGAGGCAGAGAAGATCCTCTCCTGCGACCCTGATATCGTAATCTCGGAGTATGAAGACGTGGAGAAGGAAGATGCCCTGCAGGAGCAACTGGGTGTACCTGTCATTACACTGAAAGCCGGCCCCGGTGGCGTGTTTGACGAGAGCTTCTTCGGCACCATGCGCATGCTCGGCGTAATCTTCCAGAATGAAGAGAAGGCGGAGAAACTTGTCAGCTTTATCGAAGCGGAGCGCGATGAGATCAGCAGCCGCACAGCAGATATTCCCGACGAAGAAAAGCCCACCGTCTATATCTGTGGCCTCGGCAACTGGGGCACCACCAACCATCTGATGACTGCGCAGAATTATATTTCCTTCAATGTTGCCAATGTGAAGAACGCCGTCACCGATCTGGAAGCCCCCGGCATTCAGGCCATCGAGGAAGAAAAGTTCGTTGCACTCGGAGAAGACATGGATATCATGATCATGGATGCCGCAGCGGTGAAAAATATCAAGCCGCTCTTTGCAGAGACCCCTGACATGTTTGACACCTGCAAAGCCTGGCAGAATGGCGAAGTGTATCTGGAAATGGCCTATAATGCTTATTACACCAATTACGAGATCGCCCTGGCAAACACCTGGTTCATTGCCAAAACCGTTTATCCGGAACAGTTTGAGGATATTGACATGACCGCCAAGACCAACGAGATTACCCAGGAGTTCTATGGGATGGATCTTGCCGATCAGATCTCCGATGCGCCTTCCAGCTTCGGCGGCTATCAGCAGATCGACACCACCTCCTTCTTCGAATAAAGACATGATTGAAACGAAGGAAGTCATTGCGTTCTTTGACCGCCTCGCGCCCGACTGGGATGCCGAACTGATCCGGAATGATGAGGTCATCAACATCATTCTGGATAACGCAGGTGTAACAGAGGGCAAAGAGGTACTGGATGTGGCCTGCGGGACCGGTGTGCTGATTCCGGACTATCTCAAAAGAAAGGTCAAGTCCGTCACAGGTATTGATATCTCCCCACGGATGGCAGAGCTTGCCAGGGAAAAGTTTCCTCAGGAGCATGTCACAATCCTCTGCGGTGATGTGGAAATGGCAGACTTTGGAAAACAGTTTGACTGTATTGTAGTCTATAACGCCTTCCCTCATTTCCCTGATCCGAACCGCCTGATCCGAACGCTCTCCGGGCTTCTCCGGCCGGGCGGACGGCTCACAGTTGCCCACGGCATGAGCCGCGAGAAAATCGACGCTCACCATCACGACACTGCCAGCCATGTCTCCAACGGTCTCATGCCTGCAGAAGATCTGTCCGCAATCTTTGAAAAGACTCTCACCGTAACCAGCGTGATATCCAACGAACAGATGTATCAGGTTGTCGGGGAGAAGGAAAACTAACCGGAAAAGAGATACCTTGAAAAAGCCATCATCCGGAATCATGTTGAATCCGGATGATGGCTTTTCTGTCTTTTCATGATTCGGTTTCCCCGGAACCACTTCACTCTTGTTCCTTCTGCGGGGCAAAATAGTGCCCCATGGCAAATTCAAAGTGCTCTTCGAAGCGTGCGATCGCATCCCGCACAACCTTCTTTGCCGGGAAGAACAGGTCGTAGGCATGAAACCAGTCCCTGTACACATCAACCTGGGCAGGGATGCCAGCCTCCTGCAGATGCCGGACATAATCCACGGTTTCAGAGTAAAAAGGTTCAATGTCCCCCACGAAGGTGTAGCAGGGCGGCAGCCCGTGATAGTCTTCGCAGCGCGCAGGTGCCGCGTAATATGAGACGAAATCCGTCCCGTAGGCCGAGCGCAGATAACGCTTCCAGGCTTTTTTGTTCCGCTTCGTGTTCCAGTTTGGTGCGTGGTTGTCCTTCGAGGACGGGGTATCGCGGTCATCCAGCATGGGATACAGCGGCATCTGATAGGCGATGTTCACTTCCCCGCGATCCCTTGCCAGCATGCAGAGCGCAGCCGCCATGCCTCCGCCGGCGCTCTCCCCGCCTACCATAATCTGGTCCGGGCGAATATAGAGCTCCTCCGCGTGCTCCTTCATCCACAGCAGGGCAGCGTAACAGTCCTGCAGGGCGGATGGATATGGATGGTGCCTCGAAAGGCGGTAATCCGGCGCCACAAGCACCGCACCGAAACGCACAACAAGGGACAGGGCCCGGGTGACAAAGATGTCTTTGGATGATCCGGACTGATATCCTCCGCCGTGTACCCAAAGCACGCCCGGGACAGGGTCTTTCTTCCAGTCAAGCGGGCGCAGAATCAGAATATGGATGGTATGATCCCCGACGGGGATTTTCCTTTTTTCAGTGTGAAATAAATGATGTTTCATAGGCTCCAATCACATTCTCAGAAGAAAAAGCGTTTTTCAAGCGCGCTGCGCAAACTCGGGATCATTCCCACGATGATCAGAAAAATACCCGAAACAGCCAGGCTGGCCAGGGAATATCCGCTCCAGAGGAACATCTGGGTGCCAAAGCTCAGATGCTCAAAGAACTCCACCAGCACGGTGAAGCCGCCCAGAAGGATCAAAAAGCCTCCGAAGATAAAAAGCCTGCCGCCGCGGATATACTTCAGAAGACAGATCATCGCTGTAGAAAGCAGGGCGCTGGCCAGGAAAAGCGGGAAGGCAAAGCTCATGAACCAACTGCCTCCTGTTTTCTGGCAGATATACAGCACATACAGCGCCGCCGCCACATGATCAATGGGGACGAATATTTCGCCCTTCGGCTGCCGGAACCACAGCGGCAGCACCGCAATAATATAAAACAGCGCAGCTCCCAGAACTACATAGCCGCCCCAGCGCAGCTCTCCGTAAACATGAAGGCAGACGATGAGAATTACATTTATGAGCACAGCGGTCAGGATTGTCATGAAGACCGCAAGCTGCAGACCGGATTCGCGGTATTTGTCAGGAAGGCGCTCGGGATAGGCGATATCGCGCTCGGCACTTTCCGGATTCCACACCGGCGTCTCACAGAGGGGGCAGATCTCCACCCCGTCCTGCAGCCTGACGCCGCATTTTACACAATACATTTCCTTTCTTATCTCCTGTTGCTCTCAATATCCACCGCAATCCCCAGCTCCACCAGACGGGAGAAAAACCGGCGTTCCAGTTCAGATTCCCGGATATTGCGGATCATGTTGATATAGGTTTTCCCCCCATAGCTCAGCACCGAGCAGTTGTTCGGATAGCTGCGCTGGGGCCCGATGATGAATTCCATTCTGCGCACATAGGGCGCCATCTCTTCCGGCAGGGAAACCCCCGTGATGTTCGAGATATTCAGACACCCTCCACTCTCGCCGCTTCGCCGGTATACGCCGTTCATCACAATATTCTTCAGAAAACGTGGTGTCAGACGCAGGGCAATGATCTGCTGCGGCTGCACATTCGCCGCAATCATACCGGCCATGTTCTGCGGCGTAGCGTAGGCACGAAGCTGATGATAGATGGTGCTGCAGAGCTCCTGCAGCGTATAGTCGCCATAGCGCGGGTCTGCGCCGATGTTCAGCACAAGGGAGAAATTCCGAAGGGTTTTGCTTCCGTACAGACGGCGCAGATCGACCGGGATGGTGATTTTCACCGCGTGCTGTCGCTTTCGTGGCCGCTCGGTATTCTGGATGGCGATGATGCTCTCGGCCATGACGCCTGCCATAAAGGCTGTTACCGAGACGCCAAACCGGTGGGAAATATCAATAAGCGCCTGCGTATCCACGATGCCGGTGGTCAGATTTTTGAACCCGTGGGATTCTGTTGTTCCATGCAGATGATAGGAGGGCTCTTCCGCACGACCGGCAGCAACCTCTGCTGCGTTTTTCAGAAAACTGTCTTCCAGCTCGGCAGGCTCGGGAGTCTCATCCAGATCACGAATCACACCCTCATGCGGGATCGTAATACCATAGCGCAGCTCCAGATACCGTGCGGCAAGATTGCTGACATAAATGCTGCCGCCCTTTCCGTCCGTCAGGACATGGAAAAATTCGACAGCAATTCTGTTTTTATAGAAAAGCACCCGCATGCAGTTCCGCCGCATTTCCTTCTGGCTCATGAAGGTCAGCGGATAGGCGTAGTCCGACCGGACTTCCACCTTTCGCTCCGTTTCCAGCAGATAATACCAGAATAACCCTGCCCTCAGACAGGTATAATAGGATGGAAAGCGGGGGCGCAGATCGTTAACCGCCTGCTGCAGGATCTCCGGGTCAATATCTTCACTCAGTGTTGCCGAGACGCGGAAGACATTGCACCAGTCACGCCGGGCAATTGCCGGGAATATAAGAGCCGCAGTATCAAGACGATACCAGTTTTTCTGCATGGTTTTCCTTTCTGCGGGAGCCTCTGTCCTGTCTTTGCTGCTTATATACAGCGCAGACCGGCTTTGCCTGCTCCCGGAATTGTTTTGTTTCAGGTTGGAGAAAGTCCCCCTGCTCAGTCCGATACCGGAAGATCTTCAGCAGCCTGCTTTGCCAGATCCTGCAGGGTGAATCCGCCCAGGTACTCGCTGACAACCCGGTTCAGCCCCTCCCAGAGAGGCAGTGTCCGGCAGATGGAGGCGCGGGCACAGGGTGCGCTTCCCTCCTCGAGACAGGCGACAGGAACCAGCGGCCCCTCTGCAGACTGCAGGACCTCCATGACGCAGATTTCATCTGCCGGGCGCGAGAGTCTGTATCCGCCGCCCTTTCCGCGGACACCTGTGACGAAACCTCCCCTGACCAGATCCTTTATGATACTCTCCAGATACTTCTCGGAAATTTCCTGCCGCTCTGCCGCTTCCCTGAGCGTAATATAGCCCTCGCCCTGGTTTTCGGCCAGATCGACAAGAATACGCAGCGCATAGCGGCCGCGGGTAGAGATCATCATCCGTCTGTCCTCCTGTAAGAATTTGAAACCTATTATATCGCAGGGTTTGAGGAAAAATCAACCCAAATCGATTAATTCGCCCCGAAGGCGGACGGCACACAGTACCATGGAACAGACCTGACCCATGTTCAGCCTGTTCAGAATTTCCCGGTAAATACGAAGCTGCGGTGTATACTGCAGTCGCAGCCGCTGCCTGTAAGCTTCCTCAGTCTCCCCCGCATACAGAGAATCTGTTTTATAATCCAGCAGCGTCCATCCATCTTCTCCTCTGACAGCAAGGTCGATCACACCCCGCATCTCAGTCATTTCAGCCTGCCCTTCGAGCATCGTCCCGCAAAGCTCCCGCATGGGGTCATCCTGCGGAATGCGCATGGCAAAGGGCAGCTCCGCATAGCACTTTCCACTGTCCAGCAGCCTTCGCAGGGGGTGGTCAGGGTTCCGAATAAAATCGGTTTGCCTCACAGCCTCATCCGCGAGAGTCTCCGGAAACACGGCTTCTGACAGATTCTCCTGTGTGATGCCCAGCATCTGTCTGTCTTCCGCGGTGAGTTCTTCTCCCTGCAGGGTTTCGTAAACCGCCTGCAGTGCCATACGCCTTCTGTCTTCCTCTTCGTAAGCCCGGTTCCGGACGCTCAGTTCCATGAGCCGATGGATAATCGTACCCCATTTTGCCCCATACGGCCGGGCAGACTCCATGACCGTCCCCGTTGCTGCAGGTGAATCCTCTCTTATTTCCAGCATACTGGGGCTGAGGCGGCATATACATGAAGCTGAAAGCCTCTCAGCTCTCCGGCGCAGCTGTTTTTCCAGTTTCTGCGGATCGATAGAAAGGGCTGCATCTTCCGCCTCCATCCGGAGCGTAAAATCGGTCTTCCCGCTCTCGAGTGCACGGAAAGCTTTTTCCCATTTTTCATCCGTCTCCTGCCGCTTCGGGCATCTGGCAGCAATATCCGCCCAGGCGCTCTTTTTCCCGGCGCAGACAAGCAGACAGGTCTTCGCCCTTGTTGCGGCCACATAGAGCAGGCGCGTGATCTGTGCTCGGAGGAATTCTTCCTCCTCTCTTCCGGGCCCCTCTGCCCAGCCCGCCGGCTTTGCGAAAGCTGTTCTCCCGCCAAAGGGGTTGGATCTCGTCAGGCAGAGATGCAACTCTTCTCTCCCGCCTTCATAGTGAACGTGTCTGTCAGCATCTGCTTTAAATGCGCTGTCAAACGCAAGAATCACGACCTCTGCTTCCAGTCCCTTCGCCTTATGCAGATTCATGATGCGCACGCAGTCGCTCTCTTCGGTCAGGAGCAGTTCTCTGTCGGCTGCACCCGCGAGAAGTTCTTCTGCCTTCTCCGCGAGGGCCGGCAAACTGGTGCCAAAGGCTCTCAGCTCGTGAAGAAACTGCAGTACCATGGGGTATTCCTTTCCCTGTCCGTTTGACTTCCCGTTCTCGGGATCACGCTGCCAGACCGCGCGGCTTTTCAGCCACAGATTCTCCGCAACTGCGAGCGCCGGGAGTCGCTCTGCCTCCTTCTGCAGTTCATTCAGCTCCTCGAGAGCATCAAGGAGAGCTCTGAGTTTTTCCACCAGTCCCGCGGACACAAGGGCTCTCTTCACCGCGACGGGATTCGCTGTCAGGGTTCCGGTCATCTGCCGGTATGTCCGCAGCATCGTGCAGGGGATGGCGTAGCAGGTCACCAGCGCTGTGGCAAGCTTCGTCTCATCTCCGGGGTCGGCCAGTGCCTGCAGTGCCGCATTCCCGAGGATCAGCTGCGGGATTTCGGAATATTTCTTCGCGCCGGACAGACTGCAGGGGATTCCGTAAGCCGCCAGTGCCTTCACGTATTCCTCTGTACGGGCGTTGGTGTTGGTAAGAATCATAAAGTCCGCATAGGACGCCTCATGCAGGTGGTTCTCTGTGCCGAGAAGGATCCTGTCATGAACCATCTGTGCAATCAGCGCCGCGACCTGCCCCGGGTCGCTTTTTCTGTCTGCATCGTAGGC
>CADBNC010000010.1 GCA_902795885.1 Oscillospiraceae bacterium | reverse complement strand
TGCGCTGCTTCGGCATACCACGCGCCGGACGGAACATCATCATACGCCTGCTCATTCGCCGCGCACGCAGGCATGGTCAGCAGGAAAATGAAAACCGTACTCAGCAGTAGCATACGGCGGAGCGTATTCATGATACGCTTTTTTATCGTTGTTCTCATAAGAGACGACCACCTCTTTCCATCCAGGGGTTTCTGTCTTATCTCAGCATCTTGCCGAACTGATATGCTTCTTCCAGCTCGGCTTTCTTCCCGGCGGCCTCGCCGGAGTCGGAAATCCCTCCGCAAAAGAGCGAACCTGCAAACTCGGCCTTTTCAAAGCAATCCACCCAGCCTTTTAATCCGCTGACGGCTTTCTCGGGAACGTATGCCTCGTCCTCTGCCGCTGTTGAAAGCATATACACCTTGCGGAACTTGTAATCCGAAGGATAAAGCGGATTCATGCGGTCCAGCAGAGTTTTCATCTGTCCGCTCATTTCATAGTAGTAGATTGGGGTGGCGAACACGAGGGTATCCGCGTTTTTGACCTTTTCGGCGATCCAGACGGCATCGTCTTTCAGCACACATTTTTGTGTCTTCTGGCAGGCAAGACAGCCAATACAGAATTTCAGTTCCTTACCCTTCAGGCTGATATGCTCGACTTCATGTCCTGCGTCCTGAGCGCCTTTGATCAGGCTCTCTGCCAGGATGTCAGAATTGCTTTTTGTCCGCAGACTGGTAGTAATCACAAGCACCTTGCTCATTTCAGATACTCCTTCATAAAGCGCTCGATCTTGTCAAAGGGGATGGCATTCTTGCCGCCACCGTCATAAAGGTCGGTGTGGCTCGCGCCGGGGATGATGAGAAGTTCCTTGTTCTCCGTGTACTTGCTGTCCTTCACCATGTCGGCATAGGCGTCCTTGCTGAAATAGCAGGAATGGGCATTCTCGCCGTGGATCAGGAGGACTGCGCTTCGGATCTCATTGGAATACTTCAGGATAGGCTGGTTGACAAAGGACTCGCAGCCGATGACATTCCAGCCGCCATTGGAGTTCAGGGAGCGGGGATGATAGCCGCGCGGCGTCTTGTAGTAATCGTAATAATCCTTCACAAAGAAAGGCGCATCCTCCGGCAGCGGATCGACCACACCGCCGCCGAGCTTATATTCGCCGGCCTTGAGGTCTTCAAGCCTTTGGGCGCACATGGCGGCTCTCTTCTGATAGCGGGCTTCCTCGCTGTCTTCGCTGTCGAAATAGCCCTTGGCGTTCACGCGGGTCATGTCGTACATGGTGGAAGCCACGGTCGCCTTGATGCGGGTATCCAGCGCCGCCGTATTGAGGGCCATACCGCCCCAGCCGCAAATGCCGATGATGCCGATGCGGTCCGGATCGACCTTCTCATTCAGAGAGAGGAAGTCCACCGCCGCCATGAAGTCCTCGGTGTTGATGTCGGGGGAGGCCATGTAACGCACATTGCCACCGCTCTCGCCGGTGAAGGAAGGATCGAAAGCGATCGTCAGAAATCCGCGCTCTGCCATCGTCTGGGCGTACAGGCCGGAGCATTGCTCCTTGACAGCACCGAAGGGACCGCTGACCGCAATGGCCGGAAGCTTGCCCGCCGCATCCTTCGGAACGTACAGATCCGCCGCCAGCGTGATGCCATAGCGATTGACAAAGGTGACCTTGCTGTGTTCGACCTTCTCGCTCTTCAAGAAGGTCTTGTCCCATTCCTGCGTAAGATTCAGGTTCTCTTTCGTAATCATGTGAAACGTCATCCTTTCTTATTTATCGTTCGATATTATTCCGGTCTGCCGGATCAGGAAATCCATATGATCGACCTTCCTCTGGCTTTCATGCAGCTGTTCCATCAGCTCGCTTCTGCATTTCCTGAGATACCGGATCAATTCCTTCGTGCTTCCGGTCTGATACAGCAGTTCGGCAATTGCGATCTCATCCGGTCTGCAGCCTGCGTCATGCATGGCTGCGATCATGTCATTCAGAGCGTTGTTCATTTTGGTATCCTTCTGATTCCCTGATTTTGCTTGCAGATTCATTGTAACCTGTTGACCCGCATTTCGCTAATGGTTATAATGAATATCATGATATTCTGATTTGGAATGTCGAAAAGCGTACAGGAGGGCACCGGAATGGAGATCAGGACATTGCGATACTTTCTCGCCGTGGCGCGGGAGGAAAACATGACAAAGGCCGCGGAGCTTCTTCACGTTACCCAGCCCACGCTCTCCAAAGCGCTGAAGGCTCTGGAGGAGGAACTGGGAAAGAAGCTGTTTACGCGCCGCAGCTTCAGCATCGCCCTGACGGAAGAAGGCGTGCTCCTCCGGGATCGCGCGGAAGACCTGGTGCTGATGGTGGACAAGATCGAAAAGGAGTTTTTATCTCTGAACGATATTACCGGCGGCGACCTGTATTTCGGTTTGGCCGAATCTTATCAGATCCGATATCTTGCAAGAGAAATCAGGGAGTTCAAGAAGCTCTATCCCGGCCTTCAATACCACATCACCAGCGGCGACACGGAGCAGGTCACGGAGAAGTTGGACAAGGGGCTGCTTGATTTCGCGGTGATTTGCGAGATGCCGGATGAGAGAAAGTATCATTCGATCCCGTTTCCCGAAGCGGACTATTTCGGAGCCGCGATCCCGTCTGATTCCGGGCTTGCAAAAAAGGATGCCGTCACGGTCGATGACCTGGCCGGACTTCCGCTTTTCTGTTCTGAGCAGAGTTGGGAGAATGATATCCGTCCCTGGGCAAAGGAGAAATTTCCCCGGCTGCGTCTGGAGGGCTCCTTCCGCCTGGCCTATAACGGCTCCATGTTTGCAAAAGAGGGACTCGGGATTCTCCTGACGCTGAACAATCTTATCGACACATCGCCGGAAAGCGGCTTGACCTTCCGTCCGCTCTTTCCTCCTCTTGAAATGAAGATGTATCTGATCTGGAACAAGTACCAGAGCTTTACGCCGATCGCGGAGCGATTCATGAAGCAGGTGCAGACATCCTTTGCAGGGCGATAAGAAAGAACAGCGTGTGCTATCTTGGCAAAATGAGAAAACAATCATAACTGAGTCGGGCTGACACCGTACTCGGATTTGAACTGTTCTGAAAAATAGCTGGGGGAACAGAACCGGAGCCGATCGCTCACTTCACAGATCTCAAGATCGGTATCCTTCAGCAGTGCCTTTGCCTGTTCCAGCCGCTGGCGGCGGATGTAATCCTTCAAGCCGACGCCCATCTCCTGGCTGAATTTACGGCTGAGATAGTATTCGGAGTATTTGAAAGGCGCAGCCAACTCCTTGAGAAAAAGAGTTGGGCAATCTCGAAACAATCTTTTCAAAGACGAATAGCGCGGAATAAAAAAATGAGGTTCTCCCTAGCAAAGGGAGGACCTCATTTCATCAAGATATAGATTTAATGTATAATCCCTTGCAAACCGAAATGTCGTATGCCATAATGCCGCTTGTCTAAAAAGAACGCGCTTACACCAATACACCAAAAGATACGCTGTTACATCTCTTTTTATCGTGGGATTCAGTCGCAGGCAGTGGTTGGGCTTCTGAGCGAAGGCTTGGTATAGTCGGTATCAGCGATTGTTACCGGGCCTCAGTTTGCATA
>CADBNC010000009.1 GCA_902795885.1 Oscillospiraceae bacterium | reverse complement strand
TCAACCAGTTCCAGAAGCCTTGCGGAAAGCTTTTCGGCTGTCTGCTCCGCAGGCGCATTCTCCTGCAGCGGGACTTCCTCGGAAAACAGCACCGATCCATCCAGCGAGACAGCCGAGAGGATCGCCTGACGGAGATTAATGAGCACACCGAGGGCGCAGGCATAATCGCTGTTGAGCCTGATAAGCACTTCTCTCCGGCCGGCATTGCCGCTGGAAACGGCCTCGCCCTCTGACAGGAGCCCTTCGCCGATCATCTCGCCGACGATCTTGGTAATGGCAGCCGCCGTCAAGTGCATATTCTCGGCCAGACGCTTGCGCGACATGGCCCCCTTTTCGTGCAGGATACGAAGTGCGGCACTCCGGTTCCCGCGCTTGACGCTCATCAGGTTATCGCCTTTGTACGGCATGCCGCACCTCCTTCTTCAGCAGTTGAATACCGACTTCCGGACAGGATTTATACCCGGCTTCAGGCGTTGCGGGCAGGGCGCCCTTCGTGGTTGATACGGCCTCTCTGCAGAATGACCGCGGCGCCCGCCAGAACCACCAGGATGCCCAGAAGTTTCTTTGTGGTCAGTTCTTCATTCAGGAAGAAGACGCCGATAAAACAGCTCAGCACCGGCATCAGCAGGAGATAGAGCTTCACGAGCCAAACCTCAAAGTGCTTCAGGTTGCGGTAATAGAAGAAATAAATACCCGTCTGGCCAAGTCCGCCCAGAACCACCAGCCACCAGAAGCCCTGAGGCAGGGCCTCGGGCAGGTGGAAATCGCCATGGAGCGCGGCGCTGCAGCCGAAGAGCACAAGCACAACGAAGTTGTTGTAGTAGGAGATCATATCCGCGTCTTCGTTATACTTCTCCTGTGCCGCCTTGATGATAAAGGCATTGGCGCTGACGCAGGCTGCCGAGAGGATGAAATACAGGTCTGTCACGTGCAGGGTCATTCCGCCGAAATCCACCCCCAGCACCAGAAGTACACCGGCAAGCATGACGGCCGTGCCAAGCCAGTCGGAGATATAGAGCTTCTTGTGATAGAGAATGACCGTGGCGAGGTTCACCATCAGCACATCGGTCTTCAGCAGAGCAGTGCCCGTGCTCAGGCTTCCGCCGGCATAGCCCAGGTTTGCAAACAGATCCAGCAGAAAGCCGAACACACCGATGATCACCAGAATACGGACTGCCTTCCCCTGATGGAAGAGGCGGCTGAAGTTACCGTCGGCCAGCAGCTGGATGGTCAGAAAGACCAGCGCCGCCGAGCGCAGCAGGAAGCCTGCCAGGAGGGCAGAGCCTGTGGCATCCACAACAATTTTGCTGACCGCATAATAGATCGACCAGGATACCACCATCCCAATGACCATCAGAGTATATTTCAGATCTTCCTTCATAACGCGCCGTGCCTGTCCTTAATTCTCCAGATTTGCGATCAGCCGGCTTGATATTTGCCGGCTGATGCGTGTTGCTGTCTTATGCTTTCGATCGTAAAGCTTACGCAAGCTTCTCGAACATTGCGCGCAGGGCAGCCTCGTCCATATGAACTGGGTTGTTGTTCATCAGGCCATGCACCGCGCAGTCATGGCAGAGCTTCTCCATGTTCACTTCACCAAGATCGCTGAGTCTGCTGCGCAGACCGGCAAGCTTCTTGAGAGCAGCGATGCGCTCGGCCAGCTCTTCCGTACCGGTGAGGCCGGCTCTGTGGCAGAGCTCTTCCAGGCGCTCATCGGCGTTGATGCGCACAAAGCTGTCCAGTGTGAAGGCGCAGGCTTCGCCATGGGGCAGATGGTAGTCTTCCGAAAGCGGGTAACTGCAGGCATGGCAGCCGGCAGTCTTGGGATTTGCGAAGCTGAGGCCGCCGAGCAGGGAGGCATAGGCCATATTGGCGCGGGCTTCCATGTTGCTGCCATCGCGATATGCTGTCTCGAGGTTCTGCATCACGAGACGGACGGCTTCCACCGCCATCAGATCAGAGATGGGCTGGTGGTTCTTGCTCCAGTAGCCCTCCAGGGCATGGGCAAGTGCATCGAGACCGGTGTTCATGGTCGTGCGCGGGGGAACCGTGCTGCTGAGAATCGGGTCAACGATGGCTGCCTTCGGCATAAAGACGGGGTTATTGATGGTACGCTTCTCGCTGCCGTGGCTCACGACCGAGACCTGCGTAACCTCGCTGCCGGTGCCGGCTGTGGTGGGCACGGCGATGATGGTCAGGCGCTCAGCCGGGAAGGGCTTCTCGCCGTGATAGTACTCGATGGCTTCACCGTCGCCCTTTGCGATGGCTGCGGCAAACTTGGCCGTATCAATGGAGCTTCCGCCGCCGACGCCGACAACAGCATCGGCATTAAACTCGCGGCAGAGGCGGGCTGTCTCGACAACTCCGGAGAGCTGCGGGTTCTGCTCAACTTCGCCAAACACCGCAACGATGCGGCTGTCCTTTTCCTGCATGGCTCTGGCCTCGGGAGCGAAGTGCCTGCCGCAGGCGATGACACAGCGCTGCACACCAAGCTCTTCCATGATGCTGCCGAGCTGCCCGAACTTGCCCTCGCCGAAGAAAATCTTCACCGGCTGGGTGTAGATAAAATCATGCGCCATAGATGCTGTCCTCGATTGCGCTGACCTGCTTGGCGAACTTGTGCATGTTCTCGGCACGCCAGTCTTCCAGATCCTGGCACCATGCGGTGGCGAGGAAGGTCTTCACCATCTCAACAGCCATTTCCGGTCCGACAATCCATCCGCCCATGCAGAGGACGTTGGCATTGTTGATGGCGCGGGCCATCTTGGCGGAATACACACCTTCGCAGGCGACGGCGTAAACACCCTTGTACTTGTTGGCTACAACGGACATGCCGGCACCAGTGCCGCAGATCAGCACGGCCTTTTCATAGGTGCCGTTCTGAACCAGCGGGGCAACCTCGCTCGCAACCTGGTAGTAGGGGTGAACCTTCTCCAGATCAGTGGTGCCCAGATCGTCAAACTCTACGCCGGCCTCGATGAGGTAAGCCTTGATCGCCTCTTTTGCGGCGAAACCGGATTTATCACTGCCAATTGCAATCTTCATGATTTTCTCCTTCTTATAACCCGATGATGTAATGCCGGCGTATTCCCCGCCGCCGGCGGGGAATACAGCCCTGTTCACGAACTGTTCTCTTATTTCAGGCTGACTGCCTTCCTGGCATGGGCAACGATGTTTTCAACCGTCAGGCCCATGGCTTCGCGCAGGTACGGAAGCTTGCCGACTTCGCCGAAGCGGTCTTCCACGCCAACGGCCGTTACAGGGATCTTTTCGGCCGCGAGGGCCTCCAGAACGGCAGACTGCAGGCCGCCGATGACGTTGTGGTTCTCAACCGTCAGGACCGTGCCGGTCTTGCGGGCGGAGGCGATAACGGTTTCGCGGTCGATGGGCTTAATGGTGTGGACGTTGATGATCTCGGCATCGATGCCCTCGGCTGCGAGAAGCTTTCCGGCCTCGACGACATCAGCCGTCAGCATGCCGCTTACGAAGATGCTCAGATCCTTGCCTTCCTTCAGGGTATCTGCCTTGAAGAGATCGAACTTGTAGCCTTCGCCAAAGACCTTCGGCAGCTCCTTGCGGAACAGGCGGACATACACGGGGCCTTCATAGGCAGCCAGAACGGGCATTGCCGCACGCAGCTGAACCTCGTCCACCGGCTCATAGATGACCATGCCGGGGATGGAACGCAGAACGCCGATATCCTCCATGCTCATGTGGGTGCCGCCGTTGAGCTCGGCAGAGATGCCGGGGTCGGTGCCGACGATCTTCACATTGCTCTTCGCATAGGCGATGGAAATGGCAACCTGATCACAGATTCTTCTGGTGGCAAAGGGAGTAAAGCTCTCGATCCAGGGTTTGAAGCCATAGCTGGCAAGACCGGCGGCGATGGATGCCATGTTCTGCTCGGCAACACCGCAGTCAAACATCTGCTCGGGGAAGCGCTTGTAAAGGTTCAGCGTACCGCTGGCTTTGGCAAGATCCGCATCCAGGACGCAGACGTGCTTGTCCTTCTCCATCATTTCTGCCAGGCATTCGGCATAAACAGCTCTCATTTCCATGGATTATTCCTCCCCTCTGATTTCACGGACGGCGGCTTTGGCCTGCTCCTCGGTAACGGGGCAGTTGTGGTTGCCTGTGCCGAGATCCACAACCCACTGCACACCGCAGCCCTTCAGGGTGTTCAGGATCACCATGGTCGGCTTTCCGCTGCCGCGGCCGAGCTTGGCATGCTTCACGGCCTCTTCAACCTGCTCGATATCGTTGCCGTCTTCAACTTCGATGACGTTCCAGCCGAAAGCGGCCCACTTCTCTGCGAGGGGTGCGATGCTGTTGACTTCATCGGTTGTGCCGTCGATCTGCATCTTGTTATAGTCGGTAAAGGCAATCAGATTGTCCAGCTTCTTCGCAGCGGCGAACATCGCAGCTTCCCAGATCTGGCCTTCCTGGCTCTCGCCATCGCCGATGAGGGCATAGATGGTGGCGCCATCCTTCTCAACCTTCGAGCCGAGCGCAACGCCGACGGAGCAGCTGAAGCCCTGGCCGAGGGAGCCGGTGGTCATATCAATGCCGATGGTGCGGTTCATGTCGCAGTGGGACGGAAGGTTGGTGCCGCCCTGGTTGAGGGTGAGCAGCTCCTTCTTGTCAAAATAACCGCGGTTTGCAAGCGTGGAATAAACCGCCGGGCCTGCATGCCCCTTGGAGCAGATGAAGCGGTCGCGGCCTGCCATCTTCGGGTTCTTCGGGTCGATGTTCATTTCCTTAAAATAAAGAACCGCCAGAAGCTCCACGATGGAAAGGCACCCGCCGACATGCCCGACACCGAGGTGCCCGAGGCTGGTCATCAGATCGCAGCGGATATCCTTGCAGATTTCTCTCAGATCAGTGTTCAATTTGCCTTCCTCCTTTTTATAAGCCGGCGCGCACCCTCCTCGGCACGGCCGTTCGCCCTGATCGCACAAGCGGAAAGGGCGATCTGTAATGCGAATTTGATTAAAGCTCTTAAGCAATTGGCAGTGTACGCTATTCTTCTCTGTTTGTCAACATGTTTTTTCCGGATTCTGCAAATATTTTTCAGTATTCTTCCTTTTCTCCATTTTCTTTCTGTTTTGAGAAAATAAAGCTTGACATCTGCGTACCGAACCGTTATGATCGCTTTATGCTTTACAGCGTTAATTAATAACCCGAATTGTCTGCCTCCCCTGGAGGAGTCATCCGGGAAAAACCTGCAGACAGCTGCAGGTGAATTCAAATATTATTATGGAGGTATCGCAATGAGCTTCTGTCCCGTTTATGTTCCCGTGGGCGTGCCCACCTATCATCTGGAGACTGCCCAGGATCAGTTTGAGCGCTCGGTCAAACTGCTGCGCAGCGTTGACCCGAACTTCGCAGTGCCGCAGGAGATGCTCCTCTCCCTCGACAGTCTTCGTGACTATATGAAGGACCTGACACCTGATCTTATCGTATTCCAGAATCTGACTTTCGCCAATGCCGCGTATATGGCCGAGGTTCTCCGCCGGTTTGACTGCCCCGTTCTGCTCTGGACTCTGCGTGAGCCCGTCATCGACGGAGGCCGCCTGCGTCTGAACTCCCTGACCGGAGCCTATTCCGCCGCCAACACCCTCGCTTCCTTTGACGGACGCCGCTTTGCCTGGTGCTTCGGCGCCCCGGAGGAAGAGTCTGTCGCCGCTGCGGTGAAGGCTGCCGTCAAGGCTGCTTCCGTAAAGAAGGCCATGCGCAGCCTCACGATGGCCGCCATCGGCCACACCCCGCAGGGCATCGGCTTCGGCCGTGCGCTTGACCACGAGCTGATGAGCACCTTCGGCGTCGAGCTGGAGTCCATCGAAGCGCGGGAGCTCATCGAGAATGCGAAGAAATTTACGGATGAGGAATGCTCCGAGTATCTGCGCCAGACCGAGGCATGCACCTGCGGTCTTGACAAAACCCCCGAGAAGAATCGCCTCGACCACGCCCGCCTGATGAAGGCCTATACCGAATACGTCCGCGGCCATCATATCGGCGCCCTTGCATCCCGCTGCTGGCCCGATTTCTTCACCTCCTTCGGTACGCCCGTGTGCACGGTGCTGAGCATGCTGAACGATGAAGGCGTTGCCGCAGCCTGCGAGGCGGATATCTATGGCGCACTGTCCATGTGGATCGGCATGCAGCTGTCCGGTGAGCCTGTCTTCTTTGGCGACCCTGTCGCGATGGATGAGGAAGAGAGCACCATCACTTACTGGCACTGCGGTGCCGCTGCCTGCAGCCTTGCTCGGAAAGACACTGGCGCGGTCATCGGTGTGCATCCGAACCGCAAGATCGGCCCCGCGATGGATTTCGGCTGCGAGGCTTTCCCGGAGGCAACAATCTTCCGCATCGGCCGCAAGCCGGACGGCAGTTTCCGCTTCTTCCTGGCGGAGGGCTCTGTGCTGGACAAGCCCAAGCAGTTTATCGGCACCTCTATCGTGGTAAAAACGGATGTCAACAGCAAAGAGGTTGTTGAGAAGAGCATCCGCGGCGGTTTCGAACCTCACTTTGTAGTGGTTAAGGGCCGTCATGCCGAAACGCTCCAGATTCTGGCGGAGATGTTCGGATTTGAAGTCTGCCGCTTCTGATCTGATTTCCATAATAAGTTCCACTGTACCTGCCCGGTAAAATGCCGGGCAGGGCTGATTCTTTTGTGTTTTAGGGAGATAGCTTATGCAGTTTTGTAAAACCACCTCCGGCTGGACGCTGGAGCATGCCGGCCGGGCACTCCTCTGCTCGTCCGATGATTTTCCATTTCTCTTCCTCGGGCGCGGCAGTGAAAGCGTCGATATGTATCGGGGGAACTTCAAAATCGAGGACTATGTCACCGAACGTCTCCCGCTTCGCGTCAGCGGGATTACAGGTCCGGTTACTACGGACGCCGGCATTACGGCATCTGTGCAGTATGAGGACAAGGTCTGCCTCACTTTCACGCTGAAGGACGACTGCGCCGTTGTCTCCTTTGCTCTTTCTGATCCTTCCTGGAACCGCGTGTGGCTGCGGATCCCTGCGGATACGGATGAAGCCTGCTGGGGCTGCGGCGAGCAGATGTCGTATTTCAACCTGCGCGGACGGCACTTTCCCCTCTGGACGTCCGAACCCGGCGTCGGCCGCGACAAAACCACCTATGTGACATGGCGTTCTGATGTGGAAAACAAGGCTGGAGGGGACTATTACAACACCAACTTCCCCCAGCCGACCTATGTATCCAGCCGGCACTATTATCTGCACGCTGACTGCAGCGCCTATGCTGATTTTGATTTCAGGAATCCGGAGTTCCACGAACTGCAGTTCTGGGCAATGCCCGATTCCATCCGCATAGAGGCTGCGGACAGCTATCTGGAACTGCTGCGGAAGGAATCTGCTTTCCTCGGCCGTCAGCCCTCACTCCCCGACTGGGTCTACAACGGGCTGATCATCGGCGTTCAGGGCGGGACCGAGCGCTCCCTTGGCCTGATGGAAAAGACGATTGAGCACGGAATCCCTGTCTCGGGCGTATGGTGCCAGGACTGGTGCGGCAAGCGCGTCACCTCCTTTGGCAAACGCCTCCAGTGGGACTGGCATTTCCATCCGGAAATGTACCCCAATCTCCCCGAGACGATTGAAAAACTGCACGCCCGCGGCATCCGCTTCCTCGGATACGTCAACCCCTATCTCGTGGAAGGCGGCGATCTTTACAGAGAAGGTCTGGAGAAGAATGTCTTCGCCCGCCGCGCAGACGGCAGCGTATACCTGGTGGACTTCGGTGAATTCAACTGCGGGGTCATCGATCTGACAGATCCGGACGCCTTCAGCTGGTTCCGGGATGCGGTTATCACACGATGCAGCCTCGATATCGGCATCGACGGCTGGATGGCGGATTTCGGCGAATACCTTCCAACGGATGATATTGTCCTGCACAGCGGAAGATCCCCGATGCTGGAGCATAATCGCTGGCCTGCTCTCTGGGCAAAGTGCAACTATGAGGCTGTCTCAAACGCAGGGAAGCTCGGTGATGTCGTCTATTTCATGCGTGCAGGCGGCACCGGCAGCCAGAAGTATTCCACACTTATGTGGGCAGGTGACCAGAGTGTGGACTTCTCACGCCACGACGGTCTCTGCACGGTTATCTGCGCCGCGCTGAGCGCCGGGATGAGCGGATGCGGTCTGACCCACAGCGATATCGGAGGTTATACCAGTCTCTTCGGCAACACCCGTACAAAGGAGCTCTTTCTCCGCTGGGCTGAGATGGCCGCCTTCACGGCTGTCATGCGCACACACGAGGGGAACCGCCCGGAGGAGAACTTCCAGTATTACGATGACGAGGACTGCATGCAGCAGTTAAAGCGCCTTGTGGACATCTATGTTGCCCTCGCGCCGATGCTGAAAGCCCTCGTGGCCGAGAATGCCGCTTCAGGCATCCCTGTGCAGAGGCCGCTGTTCCTGTATCATGAAAACGATCCCCGC
Organism: Oscillospiraceae bacterium; assembly: GCA_902795885.1. GTDB lineage: Bacteria > Bacillota > Clostridia > Oscillospirales > Oscillospiraceae > Limivicinus. The sequence continues at coordinate 22,852 of CADBNC010000009.1, read as the reverse complement.
TGCCTGAATGAGCAGTTTGAATACCTGCTTGGCTCTGATGTACTGGTTGCCCCGGTCTGGCACGCAGAGGCAGAGACACGGGATGTCTATCTTCCGGAGGGCAGCTGGATCCATCTCTGGAGCGGGAATGCCTGTTCCGGTGGCGATGTAACCATTGACGCCCCCCTCGGGTATCCCCCGGTGTTCTATCTGGCCGATTCCCCCTGGGCTTCGCTTATGGAGCAGATCCGTTCCCGGTTTGCCTGAAACTCTCCCCGATATCAGCGCAATGTGCCGGGTTTGCACATCCCCGATATTTTGAACAATTACAGCACTTTCTGCATCCTGTTACAGCGTCTTCTTTTGTGCATTTACGACAAATTTTGATGCTTCCTTTAGGGACATTCGCACAATTGACAAACCGAATAGGACACGTTAAAATATTTGCATGATTAGTTAATAGCGTTTATTAATTGATCAAGTTAATCAAATAAACTCTGCTTCGGCTCGTATTGCCGATCACGTTTCCCGCCTGATGCGGTTCCCTTGTGATTTGGGCTCCGGCCTGATCAAATACATTATTCTATCCTTCAGGAGGAAAAAAGATGAAGAACCTTAAGCGCATTCTCCCCTTGATGCTGGCTCTCATGCTGATGTTCACGCTGTTTGCCGGCACCTCCGCCTTCGCGGCTGAGACTGTCAAGATCATCTGCCCCTACGGTGCAGGCGGTGTTGCTGACCTCGTCACCCGCGAGTATGCCAAGGCTGCAAACAATGTCCAGTCCGATTACAACTTCGTTGTTGAGAACCTGACCGGCGGTGACGGCTTTGTCGCCAACGACACCTTCTCTACCGAAGACCCCATGACCAAGGATCTGCTCGTATTCGGCTACGGTGTCTGCTATCGTGTTGACGCTGCCGCAAAGTACCATACCGAAGAGGTCGACTTTGACATCAGCAAGAACGTCCCCTTCTGCACCATCGATGACCGTACCTGGATCATGTTCGGTGCTCCCGGCTCCACGCTGGAAGATGTCCTGGCCAAGGCCAAGGACGGCGGCATCAAGATGTCCGGCGGTAACCCCCTGTCCGACCCGCACCTGGCTCTCGGCACCCTGATCGCTGCCGAAGGCGGCAAGGTTCAGCCAATCCCCTATGACGGCGGCGCTGAGCAGAAGAAGGCCCTGACCGATGGTGAAGTCGATGTCTTCGTCGGCGGTTCCCCTGTTACGGTTGCCGATGTTGAAGCCGGCACCCTCGTTCCTCTGCTTGCTTTCTCCGATCATCCCTTCGAAGGCTTTGTCGGCCCCGATGGTGAAGCCATTGTTGTCCCCTGCATCTGCGGCGATGAAAAGGCTCCCGAGCTCAACGCTGACAACGACTACAGCGCCAGCATCCTTGCCGGCGGCGGCGGTCTGGCCACCCACGAAGGCTGCGATCCTGCCTTCCGTGAAGACATGATCGAGATTGCAAAACAGGTCTGGGCAGACGAAGAGTTCTCCGGCTGGGTCGAAGGCTCCCTGCTGAACAACTTCCAGAAGTATGGCGATGACGCTGTTGCTTTCTACGCAGAAGCACGCGAAAAGGCCATGGATGCCTACGCCCTGCTCTTTGGCGAATAATCCATCACGCATTAGCTCATATGGCTGATGGGCTGCAATATGCCCATCAGCCCGTTTTTGTTAATCCTTCTATTGCTTTCGCATAACTGTTATCTGTACCGAATCTACCTGTTCTGAATCATACGTTTCCGAAAGAGGTGAGTCCCACGAAGTTTAAAATCAAGACCAATCTGGTCACGGGTATTCTGATGGGATTGTTCAGCGGTTTTATGCTGTTTGTCATGCCCAAGCAGGTGCGTATACCCGCCTATGACTCTGGCGCTCCCAGCCCCCGCATCATCCCCGGGATCTGCCTGGTGGTGATTCTTTTGTGCTCGATCATTCTGATCATCCAGAGCCTCGTCTTCAAAAAGGAAAAAATTGTTGAGTTCGACTGGAACAATGAAAAACCGGCGATTTTGCTGATTGTCCTTCTCTGCATCTACGTTTTCCTGATCATTAAGCTTGGCTTTATCATTGCCTCTGCGATCACCTTCGTGATAATTCTGGCCTACTGCGGCGAGCGCAAGCCTTTTATCTATATCTTCACCATTGCCCTGGCAGTGGGGATCTATTTCCTTTTCAGCAAGGTGTTCCATGTCTCTCTGCCGGCCGGAATTCTGCCGTTTTAAGGAGGGGAGCATATGGATTTTACTATGATTGCGCAGGCTGCAGTGCAGACCTTTACGCTATATAACATTGCCCTGATCTTTGGCGGTCTTCTGATCGGTATGATAATCGGCTGCATCCCCGGCCTTAGTGTTACGCTGGGTATCATTCTGATGCTGCCCCTTACCTACAACATGGAGGACGCCGCTTCTGCCATCATCCTGATGCTGGCTGTCTACGTCGGCGGTATGTACGGTGGTTCGATCTCGGCCATCACGCTGAACACCCCGGGCACTAACTCTGCCATTGCAACAACCTTTGACGGCTATCCCCTTGCGCGAAAAGGCAAGGTCAAGAAAGCCCTGGATGTCTCGCTATTCGCTTCGACCTTTGGCGGGCTGTTCTCGGCGCTGCTGCTTCTGCTCTGCGCTCAGATCATCACCAAGGCCGTCTCCAAATTCACTTCGGTTGAATACTTCGCCCTCGGCGTTATGGGCATCTCGCTGATCGCCGGCGTTTCGGGTGAGAGCCTCCCCAAAGCCCTGATCTCTGGCATGATGGGTCTTCTGATGGCCTGCATCGGTATGGACACTGTCACGGGTGTCAGCCGGTATTCCTTCGGATCCAGTATTCTTCGCTACGGCATCGATATTCTGCCCGCCATGATTGCGCTGATTGCGCTGATGCAGGTGGTGGACAAGCTGCGCGAATTCAAGATTTCCGGCGGAAAAATCAAGGATGCCAACAAAATCGACAAGGACGGTATGACCGGCAAGGAAGCCAAGAGCATCATTCCCGCCTGCCTGAAGTCCTCCGGTATTGCCTCCATTCTGGGCGCGATGCCCGGTGTCGGCGGCGGTGTGGCGCAGTTCATGTGCTATAACGAAGTCCGTCGAGGCTCCAAGCATCCCGAAGACTTCGGCAAGGGCTCGCTCGAGGGCATTGCCGCTGCCGAGTCCTCCAACAATGCGGTTGTCGGCTCGGCCATGATCCCTCTGCTGACCCTGGGTATCCCGGGCGACGGCGTTACAGCCCTTCTGCTCGGTGCCTTTATGCTGCACGGCATCACTCCCGGCCCTACGATGTTCACCAAGCAGGGCGTCATGGCCTATACCATCATCCTGGGCTGCCTGGTGGCGAATATCTTCCTCTACCCCATCGGCAAAGCCCTGACCCGTGCCGTTGCCAAGGTGATCCAGGTACGCTATACCTATCTTGCCTGCGCGATCGTCATGTTCTGCTTTGCCGGCGCATTTGCTGCCTCCGGCCACTATAAGGAACTGATTATCACCGCGGCCGTGCTGATCCTCAGCTACATTCTGACGCTGCTGGATATCGACAACACGCCTCTGCTTCTGGGCATGATTCTTGAGCCGATTATGGAAAAATACTTTGTCTCAGCCTCGATGGCCTATGACCGGGATTATTCCATTTTCGTCCGCAGGCCCATCTCGCTGGTCATTCTGATCATCACGATTATCATGGTCTTCTCGATGATGCGCGTCAACCGCCGTGTCAACAAGCTGAATGCCGAGCAGGAGGCCGCCATGGCCGCCGAGCATGCCGCCGGTGAGACTGCGGCAGATGATCCGGCTCTGGCAGCTGACAGTGCGAAAAAGGCAACGGAGGAATCCTTCGAATCGGCAATCGCCGGTGCGGTCTTTGAGCGGGAGCATGTGAAAAACAACCCGACAGAGGACTGCGAGGATAAAACAGAATAAGTCCGCCCGTTTCCCGCAAAACCTGCCCTTTCCGGCCACAGACCGGAGAGGGCATTTTCTATTGCCGCAATATCCGTCAGCAGCACATTTTGCAATGTTTTTGGCAAACCGCGCAATTGTTCTATCAAAACGAGTGTGTTAAACTCAATTCATTCTATAATTCTGAATGGATCAGAGTAATCTTTTCTGGTGAGGCATTGCAGATATGGCACTGTTGATAAAAAACGGTACAGTTATTGACCCCGCCTCCGGTACACATGAGCGCCGGGATCTCTGGGTGGATGCCGGGCAGATCTCTCCCCCACTGGAACATGCAGACCAGATTATCGACGCCGCCGGGAAGATTGTCTGCCCCGGGTTTATTGATATCCACATGCATGAAGACCCTGTGAATGCAGACGGCAGACTGGAAAGCTATGATGAAAGCTCCGTTTTCGCCTGTATGCTGCACATGGGGGTTACAACCGCTGTTGCGGGCAACTGCGGGGAGAACAAATTTCATCCCGCCGACTATCTGGATCTGGTGGACAGGGACGGCGCACCGGTGAATGTTGCAATGCTGGCAGGGCACGGATTTTTCCGGCACCTCGCCGGATGCAATGACCGGTATTCCCAGGCGACACCCTCGCAGCGGAAGGCCATGGCGGCAGGCGTTGCAGAAGCGCTGGAGCGTGGCTGCCTCGGTGTTTCCTTCGGAATACGCTATGAGCCGGGCATGGACACGGACGAGCTGGTGGAAACTGCCTCCGCCGTACGCGGAACCGGGAAGCTGGTCTCTGCCCACATACGCGATGATGCGCAGCAGGTCTTCTCTTCCCTTCGGGAATTTCTGGATGCGGGTCTGCAGCTTGAGACCAGACTGCAGGTTTCCCATATCGGCAGCATGGCCGGCTTCGGTCAGATGGAGAACTTCCTTAAGCTGATCGATGAATACCGCGCAGAGAACCGGGATATCTTCTGCGACTGCTATCCCTATGACGCCTTCTCCACCGGAATTGGCTCCGCCACCTACGATGAAGGCTGGCTCGAGCGCTATAACTGTGACTATGGTGTATTGGAAATCTGTCTCCCGGAATACTGGGGCAGGCCCTGCACGGAAGAGATTTTTCATCGTGTACGCCGAGAGTACCCCGAGGCTCTTACAGTCTGTCATGTGATGCGGCAGGAGGATGTGGACCTTGCCTTCCGGCATGAAGCCGTGATGGTGGCAAGCGATGCCACGCTGGATCACGGTTCCGGTCATCCGCGGGCCTGCGGAACCTTCCCCCGGGTTCTCTCACGCTATGTGGCAAAGGGTGTTCTCACCCTGGATGATGCCATCCGCCGTATGACCATCATGCCGGCCCGCCAGCTGCAGCTTCCCCGGAAGGGGCATCTGGCTGTCGGGGCGGACGCTGATATCGTGGTCTTTGACCCGAATGCTGTTTTGGATCGTTCCACCTTTTCAGAGCCGCTTCTCCCCCCCGCGGGGATTGAATGGGTTTTGATCGGTGGCAGGCCCGTTCTTCGGGACGGTATTATTCTGGACCGCTGTGCCGGCAGGTCGGTGCGCGGATAACCCCAAAGGAGGACTGTACAATGAAGAAAACACTATCCGTTCTGCTTGCTCTTGCCCTCTGTCTGACAGCATTTGTCAGCTTTGGCAGTGCCAGCGCACGTGCAGAAGGCGGAGTCCTGAACATCGCGATTGACGGGGAACCGGAGCATCTCGATGTTGCCATGAGCAGCATGGACAATGCATCCGAGGTTGTCTTCGGATCCGTGTTTGAAAAACTCGTGGCCTTTAACGGCGACAGCGAGGTCATCCCGGAGCTTGCTGAATCCTGGGAAATCAGTGATGATTCCTGTGTTTACACTTATTATCTGCGTCAGGGTGTCCTTTTCCACAATGGTGAAGAAATGAAGGCAGCTGACGTAGTTGCTTCTCTAAACCGGTGGATCGATGCCGCAGACAATGCAAAATCCCTCGTGGGCGGTGCACATTTTGAGGCAGTGGATGATTATACGGTCTCGATCACGATGGAAAATGGCACGCTCTATCTCAACGAGATGATCGCCGGGCTCGGCCAGCAGGCTGTGATCATGCCCGCCTCGGTTATTGAGGCAGTCGGTGAGGGCGAGCTTGTGCAGGAATACATCGGTACAGGTCCCTATATGTTCGATGAATGGAAGGCTGACCAGTTCATCCGCCTGAAGGCCAATCCCGATTATCAGCCCTACGGCGAGGAGGGAAAATATTCCGGATGGGGCGGCTATAAGACCGCCTGGTATGACGAAGTCTATTTCTATTTCCCCGGTGACAACGCAACGGTTGTATCCGGCATCCAGACCGGCGAATTCGATATCGCAGACCGTCTGAATGGTGATGATTATGATACCTTTGTCGATGATGATGCCTTCACCATCTTCTCCGCCGAGGCTGAGCTTCCCATGCTGATCTTCAACAAGGCCGAGGGTGTCGCGTCGAACGCGCTGGTCCGTCAGGCGGTTCAGGCTGTTGTCAACTGCGAGGATGTCATGTTTGCCGCCTATGCCAGCCCTGACCGCTACAAGCTCTATTCCTCCTACATGTTCGAGAGCTCCCCGAACTGGTACACCGATGCCGGCAGCGAGAAGTACAACCAGAACGATCCCGAGGCTGCAAAGGCCCTCTTCGAGGAAGCCGGCTGGGCAGATGACGATGTCTTCCGTATCCTGGTTCGCACCGATGTGTCTGACTTCTATGCGCAGGCGCAGGTTATTCAGGAAGAGCTGCGCGGCATCGATATCAACTGCGAGCTCGTTGCCTACGATGCCTCGACCTACAGCGATGTCCGCAACAATCATCCCGAAGCCTGGGACGCCTTTATCACGAACTTTGGCCCGAAGGTTCTTCCGAACATGAACCTGTTCCTCTCCGCCTCCTGGGCAGGATGGTGTGTGGACGAACGCATCCAGAATGACCTCGCTGCCATTGCAGGCGGCACGGATCTGGACGCAGCGCGCCAGACCTGGGATGATCTGCAGGCCTACATGTATGAGGAATTTGTCCCCGTCGTCAAGTTTGGCACGAACAATCTCAGCGGTGTCTGCCGCAGCGACATCACCGGCGCCTTCATCATGGAGCGCCTGGTCTGGATCGATGCTCATCCGGCGGAAGCCTGATGCCTTTACAGAATGCTTTCACAATCCCGCCCTTCACAGGGTGGGATTGTGCGTTGATATGGTACTCATTTTATGGTATAGTAATACCCGTTTCATGGGTGCAGAACAGGCTTCTGCAGCTTCTTTTTGAAATAATCTTTGCGGGAGGAGACAGTTTCATATGGTAAGATACACTCTGAAGCGGCTCCTGTCGCTGATCCCCGTACTGTTTGTGGTATCGCTGGCGATATTTCTCCTGATCCACCTGATCCCCGGTGACCCGGCATCTGCCATTCTGGGCGAAGAGGCTACCCCGGAGCAGATCGCGGCGCTTCGGGAAAAGCTGGGTTTCAATGACCCGCTCCCAGTGCAGTATCTGCGCTGGGTTGGCGGGCTCTTCCGCGGCAACTGGGGAACCAGCCTTTTCATGGACGGCACCATGCTTCAGATTATCGGCTCTCACATGATCCCAACCCTGCAGCAGACACTTGTTGCTGTTGGCTTTGCCACGCTGGTCGGTGTTCCCCTCGGCATGCTCGCTGCAATCCGCCACGGGAGCCCGGCAGATCGTGTAATTTCCGCCTTTTCGACAGCTGGCATCTCTCTGCCGAGCTTCCTGATGGGCCTCTGCCTTGTTCTTCTGATCTCCGTGAAGCTGCGCTGGCTCCCTTCCTCGGGGTATAAGTCAATTGCCGATTTTGGGTGGGCCACACATATCCGTTACATGATTCTGCCCGGGATTGCCCTCGGCTTCATTGAAATGGGCCTTATCATCCGCATGACTCGTTCTTCCATGCTGGAGATACTGAGTGCGGATTACATCCGCATGGCAAAGGCAAAGGGTGTATCGCCGTGGCGGATGTTCTTCCTCCACGCATTCCGGAACGCGCTGATTGGGATTCTGACTGTTGTCGGACTCTCCTTCATCTCGTGCCTGGGCGGTGCCACCGTGACAGAAACCATATTCAACATTCCCGGGCTCGGGAAGCTCACACTCAACGCTGTCATGCGCCGTGACTATGAGGTTGTCCAGGCAGTGGTACTGCTGGTTTCGCTTCTCAATGTGCTGTGCACGCTGCTGCTCGATCTGCTGTATGCGCTGGTCGATCCCCGCGTGCGGCTGAATTGAAAGGGGGCGGAAGCATTGCAGGATCTTTCTGAAATCCGTCGCAGATTGCGGCATGAGCAGCAGCAGTTGAATATCCGGCGTTATCTGCGCAACCGTCAGGCCGTTATCGGTAGTGTTATCGTGCTGATCATGTTGTTTATCGCGGTATTTGCCCCGCTCCTCGCGCCTGCCGATCCCCTTGCGCAGACAGTGACAAACCGCTTTGCGAAGCCCGGTACCGCCGGGTATCTCCTTGGTGCGGACAAGCTTGGGCGCGATATTCTCAGCCGCATTCTCTATGGAGCGCGGGTCTCGATGATCGTTGGGGTAAGCTCAAGTCTGATCTCCATGCTCTTCGGCATGATTATCGGCCTCTGCGCCTGTTATTACAAGCCTCTCGACAATATCCTGATGCGTATCTGCGACGGTCTCAGCGCAATTCCCTCCATTCTGCTTGCCATCGCACTGATGGCTGTGCTCGGGCAGAGTCTCTTCAACGTGATACTTGCACTCAGTATTGTTTATATCCCGCGCATGGCACGCATTGCCCGCTCGGCCGCGCTGGTGGTGAAAGAGCAGACCTATATCGAGGCACTCCAGTCACAGGGTGCTTCTGCCGCCCGAATCATCTGGCGGCATATCGCGCCGAATATTCTCCCGGCTGTAGTAGTGCAGGCCTCCTTCAATTTTGCCGATGCCATCATCACCGAGGCTTCGCTGAGCTTTCTCGGCGTAGGCGTCCCGGCGCCCCAGCCCAGCTGGGGGAATATTCTCGCCGAAGGGCGCGAGGTCATCACGAAAGCATGGTGGATGGTGGTGTATCCGGGTATTGCAACCGCTTTGGCCGTCATGGGCACCAATATCTTAGGTGACGGCCTGCGAGATATTCTTGACCCTCATACCAATTAGAGGCACTGCCATGGCGGAACATCTTCTTGAACTGAACAATCTTACCACAGGCTTCCATACCGAACGCGGCGATGCCATCGCCGTGCAGGGAGTTTCCTTTCATGTGGACGCAGGGGAAATCATCGCACTCGTTGGTGAATCCGGTTGTGGAAAATCCGTCACCAGCCAGTCCATCATGCGGCTGTACGATGAAAAACGCACAGCCTGGTACGAAGGCGAAGTTCTCTTCGAAGGACGGAATCTCCTCGCTCTCCCTGAAAAAGAAATGCGGCAGATCCGAGGCGGGCAGATTGCCATGGTATTTCAGGACAGCCTGAGTTCGCTGAATCCCGTTTTTACCTGCGGTGACCAGATTATGGAATCGATCCGCATTCACCAGCATCTTCCAAAAAATGAGGCAAGGAAGAATGCAGTAGAGATGCTGCGGCTGGTAGGGATCCCCGATCCGGAAGAGCGATTCAGCCAGTACCCGCACGAACTCTCCGGCGGCATGCGGCAGCGCGTAATGATAGCCTGTGCGCTCAGCTGCCATCCAAAACTCCTGATTGCAGACGAACCGACCACAGCCCTCGATGTCACCATCCAGGCGCAGATCATGGAGCTGATTGTCAAGCTGAACAAAGAGCTGAATATGGGTGTGATTCTGATCACCCACGATCTCTCTGTCGTTGCGGAGACGTGCAGCCGGGTGGCGGTTATGTATCTCGGGCAGGTCGTGGAGGAAGCAGATGTCGCAGCTCTGTATTCCCACCCCTGTCATCCCTATACGAAGGGTCTGCTGAAAAGCATCCCGCGCGTCAGCGGTGGCAGGCGGGAAGAGCTTTATATCATCGAGGGGACTGTTCCGCTGCTCAGCCAGATTCCGAAGGGCTGCCGCTTCTGTCCCCGCTGCCCATATGCCATACCGGCCTGCTCCGAGCAGAGTCCGGAGCTTATTGCGATGCCGTCCGGACATAAGGTCCGCTGTCTGCGCGCTGCAGAGCTGCAGGAGGAGGTCTGACGCATGGATGAGAAGCTGATTCTGAAAGCCGAGGACATTCACACCTGGTTTCCCGTAAGGGGGATTGCCGGGCGGACCATAAACCACGTACGCGCAGTCGACGGGGTTTCCCTTTCGCTTTATCGCGGTGAAACCTATGGTCTCGTTGGGGAGACCGGATGCGGCAAATCGACACTCGGCCGGACATTGATCCGTCTGTTGGAACCCAACAAGGGCCGCATTCTGCTGGACGGCACAGATATCACCCATATGAGCGCAAGGCAGCTGCTTCCGCTGCGAAGGCGGATGCAGATGGTCTTCCAGGATCCTTACAGTTCACTGGACGGACGCATGCATATCGGCGATATTCTTACAGAGACGCTGCAGATCCAGAAGCGGGGAAACCGGAAAGAAAACATGGATCAGGTTCTCCGGATTCTCTCGGACGTCGGTCTTCTGCCGGAGCATATTTATCGCTATCCGCACGAGCTCTCGGGCGGGCAGCGCCAGCGTGTCGGCCTTGCCCGCGCACTGCTGACAGAGCCGGAACTCATCATCTGTGATGAGCCGGTCTCAGCGCTGGATGTCTCGGTTCGGTCACAGATTATCCGTCTCCTGCTCGACCTGCAGCGGGAGCGCGACCTGTGCTATCTGTTTATTTCGCATGATATGTCGGTGGTTCGCTATATGGCAGACCGCGTCGGGGTCATGTATCTCGGTCACCTGGTTGAAGAAGCTCCCGCGGATGAGCTGTTTGAACACCCCCTTCACCCTTATACGCAGGTTCTGCTCAGCGCCGTGCCTGTGCCGGAGCCAGGAACGCACCGGATGCGCATTGTGCTTGATGGCGAGCTTCCCTCGCCGCTCTCTCCGCCGCCGGGGTGCCCCTTCCATACACGCTGTCCCCGTGCAACGGCACAGTGCAGGGAAATCGCACCCGAATTCAAGGAAACGGCCGACGGGCACCTTGTTGCCTGTCATCAGCCGTAGGCCGGCCAATACTGCAGCTGCCATACAAAAGCGCCTGTGGAGCAGGATCATGTCTGATCCTTTCCACAGGCGCATATTCTATTTCATATTGGGTCGGCCAAGCCGACAGGTTTTTGCGGATTCTCCTCTTACTCGCTGACTTTCTTTTCCATCGAGCGGATAAAATCCATGTCGCCTCTGCGGCTCGCATAGCACATTGCAAAGGCAATTGCTTCGTCCTCAAACAGGTCTTTCAGAATCTGCAGAATACTTCTCTTCTTGGTAGTGCTCATTTGTCTCTCGCTTCCTTTCTGATTACGGCCCGCATTATAATCCGATTTCCAGAAAGTGCAATGGTCAATCTGCACAGATTTAGCATTAATTTTTGTGCAATACTTCCAATTTCTTAAGGACTCGTTTTCCAGTTAAGCGTAAAGCCCTGCATCAGTGGGGATGCAAAGTCAATCATATCCTGAAGCCACCAGCCATAGCTGTAGCCATCCGCTGAGTGGAAAAAGGCCTGCCTCCCGGGCATGGTCTCCAGCATATCCCGCTTCTCAGCAAGAGTTCCATCCCAATAGGCAACCATGACTGCATAAAAGAAATCCGCGGCCTTCTCCACCTCATCCTCCCGCAGCGCATTCCTCTCAGCCATGCTGGCCACCGTTGCCCTGCAGTAGGCGCGCAGTGTTTCCTTCTGCCATGATGTGAAATGCAGAAGAACCGGGTCGGTCTGCCCGGTCTCTGCAGCCCAGGCGTCGACATTAATCCGAACGGGCGTAAAGCGAATTGTCTCCTCTGAGAGATCCAGCACGCTGTATCCTGACGGATAGTTCAGCAGGTATTCTGTCAGAAGCTCTGTCAGACCGTCTTCCTGATAGATTGCCTGAACATGCATATGCCCGCTCAGATAAAGCGGTACGCTGTATTCTCTGAGCAGCTGCGCAAGACGATCTGCATTTTCCAGATAGAAGCCGCTTCCCGGTATATGGCTGTAATCTGAGAGCATATTATAGTGCCCAGCACAGAGAACATGGATTCGCCGGCTCTGCGCCTCCTTCAGCTGACTTTCGATCCAGCGGAGCGTCCCCTCGGAGAGGAAAGCTTCGTTATTGTCCCGCTGCTGCGCCTCCGGCAGGTCGATCGCGCCGGCGCGGTATCCGGCTGTATCCAGCATAAGAATCATCAGGTCATCCCGAAGAATGCTGTAGCTCAGGGAAGTACGATCCCGGCTGAAAGCCTCATCAAAGCCAAAGTCAGCGTAAAACGCAGCAAATTCCGTCTGACCAATGGGGGCAAGGTCGTGGTTCCCGGGCAGGACATAAACCGTGATCCCGTCCTCTTCTGCCTGGCGCAGCTTCTCCGCCAGGACTTCGTGCCGGTATGCCCTCCCACCATTTACAAGGTCTCCGGTGAGCAGCAGTACCTCTGCTCCTTTCTGCCGTGCGTCCCAGAGGAGTGCGTCCACAAGATCCAGGTTGTAGGATACCGCACCCAGCTCGCCGCTCCGGTCCGCGTGATCCTGATCCAGGTGCAGATCTGATCCGACCGCAATGCGCAGTTCCCCTGCCTGCGGAGGCGCAATCGCCGGCGTATCTGTCTCCTCCGCCAAGGAATCCGTTCTCTGAGCAGTTTCAGACACGGTGCCATCCCCGACTCTGCTTCCGAAAGGGCCGGGCTTCATATAGAGAAGCATTGCCACTCCCAACAGGGCCGTCAGAGCCAGCATGATCAGCATACTGTAGTCCCGATGCGGTTTATTCCAGTATGCATTGTTTTTATTCACAGGTAAACTCATTCTGCCCCACTCTCTGCTTTGCTTTCAGGCTTTTGCCATGCTTTTATTCCGCCCAGGTGCCATTGCGGAAGATGGGGACGCTGCTGCCGTCCGGCCGGAATCCTGTAATGTTCAGATCATCTGCACCCACCATGAAGTCAACGTGGATGATGGAATCGTTGATTCCTGCCGCCTTCGCCTCCTCTGTGGAAAGCGCATCCCCATTCGGTAAAACTTCCTTGAATCCCTGCCCCACAGCGAAGTGGCAGCAGGCATTTTCATCAAACAGGGTATTGTAGAACAGGAAGCCGCAGCGGTTGACCGGTGACTCCTTCGGTACAAGCGCTGCCTCGCCCAGCATGCAGGCGCCTTCATCCATGTGCAGCATTTTCTCCAGAAGTGCCTGCCCTTTTGCCGCTCTGCAGGAAACGGCCTTCCCGTTCCGGAAGCTGATGGAAAAGTCCTCGATCAGCTGACCGTTCCAGCTCAGGGGTTTTACCGCGACCAGAGTACCTTCGCACTTTCCTGCCATAGGAGAAGTGAAAATCTCTTCCGTCGGCATATTGGGAATATAATATGCCCCGTTCTCATTGTTCACAGAGCCAGCGCCCTCCCAGTGCGCCTCCGGAATCAGCTGCACAATAAAATCAGTTCCGTTGCTGCTTTCATAGTGCAGGCTAGTAAAACCCTGTCGGTTCAGCCATGCGCTCTTCTCTTCAATCTGATCCGTATGTACCTTCCATGCCGCCACAGCATCGCTGCCATCTGTAATCCGTACAGTCCGGAAAACCGCATCATAGAGCAGCGCCATTGCTTCTTCATCCGATCTCCCGGGGAAGCACTTCCTCGCCCAGGCCTCTGAGGGAAGGGCAGCGATACACCACTGATGCCGTCCGTCAATCCGGTCTCGATAGGGCTTTGCAACAGCCGCCCTGCTGCGCATTACATGCGAGAGTTTTTCTTCATCCAGACCGGCAAGGGCGTCCGGGTCTTCCGATTCAATAAAAATCCGCACGGGAAGGTCTTCTGTCATCTGGCGGAGCTTTTCCTTCTCCCAGGGGAGCGTCTCGGCCAGAACCGACTCGTCAGCATAACGATAGTGCAAACGGTTCTGCCGATCCGAAAGCCAGTTCAGGTTGACCTTTTTTGCTCCTGCAAGATAGGCCTCTTCCGTCAGCATGGCCGCAAATTCATGCTGCTCGACCGCAATACTGAGCTGAACCACCTGGCCTGCCTGCACATTCGCTCCGGTGCGGACAATCAGGCGGGCATATTCCATGAGTTTTTCTTTGCTGATCTGCATGTTCATAACCTCTTTTTCTTTATTACGGCAACAGTGTAGCGTTAATCAGCTCAATTGGCAAGCAGAACTTGCAAAAGAAATCTCGTTTCCTTCATTTAATTATTTCAGGAATCATCGATTTCTTCCCTTCTGAAGCCGCGGGTGTTTCCTTCCCGTACTTGACAGAAGGCCTGCAGATACCGTATACTTTTTATACCCTTTTCAGAGGGGAGGAATGAAAATGGATACTGTTCGTATGAGCAGTTTGCTGCAGGCTGACGAAGACAAACTCAAAAGCGAGCTGCGTGCAGACGCGGTTGTGGATCAGAGCAAAAAGCAGAGCATCACCCGGGTGAACGATCTGTTCAGCCAGCTGCTGCTGCGCTATAACGCGGAAAACGCGGAAGATCCCATGCGTCAGGCTCTGGCTGACTGCCAGACCGCTCCGGTTCGCGATATGGTCGATCTTCTCAATGCCGGAACCGCAAAAAAGGAGACCGAGAAGCGCAGGGTACGCGCCTCGGCAGTGATCTGTCTTCTTCTCGCTGTTATCTGCGCGCTCTCATCTGCCCTGCTGGTGCGCACTTCTTTCCCTGCCGGGATTGCCTTCACGGCCGCCTGCGGAGTCTTTGGTTTCCTCGGCGGACTGCTGTGGTACGGAGAACGTGAGGTTAACGTACAGGCAGGACTTGACCCGGAAGTGATCTGGCGAACGCTGAAAAAAACCACTGAAACCATGGATCGCAAGGCGGACGAATTCATTGCCCAGTCAGTCAGCCTTCAAAAGGACGGACGTGCCACCTCAGCGCACGCGAAAGCCACTTCCCTGTCGCCGGATGATCTGAAGCTCTATGGTGATCTGCTGGAAGGGCTGTATTCCGAAAACGGCGACTATGCCCTGCGCCAGCTGAAGAAGCTGCCGGCACGACTCCGGGCACAGGGTGTGGAAATCTGCGATTACAGCAGCGATACGGCGGAGCTGTTTGAGCTTCTGCCGACAAAAAACAAAGCCTCTACCCTGCGGCCTGCGCTTGTATGCGAAGGCGAGCTGCTCCTCGCCGGAAGAGCTACGGAACCTGTCCCGCAGGTACAGGCAACGGGGAGGTGACGGTTCTTGCAGTACTGGGGTTTTGACCTTGGCGATGGTGAAAGCACCCTTGCCCGTGTCAGCAGTGCGGAAGGCAGCTATCCCGAGGTAATCGAAGTTGATGGCAGAAAGGTCACCATTACAGTCTGGGCCATTATGCGAAACGGCGAAGTCCGTATCGGTGAGCATGCTGCTCGTACAGCATCCTCGGCTGTGCGTTCAGCAGCACGCTTCAAGAGGCGCTTCCTGGATACCAGTTCTGACAGTGCCGCTCTGATACGCGATTTCTCTGCCCGGGTGTTTGAATCTCTCCGGGATTCCGGGGCACTTGTCGGCGGTGAGAACAGCAACAGTGTATATGTCGGCTGTCCCGCCGGCTGGGACAGTGATGCCCGAGCCCGCTATCAGCGCATTTTTGAAACCATTGGATTTCCCACTCCGCACGTGGTGTCAGAGTCCCGTGCGGTCATGGTTGGCGCGATACAGTCCAACTCTGTCCGGGATTATATTGATCTGCGTTCGAAGTCTGTCCTGGTAATCGATATCGGCTCTTCTACCACCGATTTTGCCTACATCAACAAAGGCAAGGAGGCCGAAATCCGCACTGGAGGCGAGGTTGCCTTGGGCGGCGGCGTCATGGATGAAGTTCTTCTGGAAGCCTGTGTCGACGCCTCACCCAATCCGAAAGCGCTCCGGCGTGTTTTCGAGGAGAGCGAAAGCTGGCGTGTCGACTGTGAGCTCCATGCCCGCGCTCTGAAAGAGCGGTATTATTCTCTTCCCGCAGACGAAAGAAACACGGAGGACTGCAGCGAATCGCTGCTGGTCACCTATGACGAGCCTCTGATTCTTGACCTGTTCATGGATGAATCCATGGCGGCGCGTCTCACAGACAGGCCATGCGCGCAGCTGAACGGTCGCTCCTTCCGAAAGGTTTTCTGCGAGGGTCTGCAGGAAGTGCGCGACAGCATCGGCAGTCCCCCGCCTGAGCTTCTCTTCCTGACGGGAGGCGTTTCCCGCATGGAAGAAGTACGAGCATGGTGCCGGGAGATATTCCCCGAAGCCGTTATCTATACCGACCGCGAGCCGGAATTCAGCGTGGCACGCGGCCTCGCCTGGTGCGGCCGCATCGATGACGAGATTGGACGCTTCCGTGCGGAGGTTGACGGGCTGATCACATCCAGCGCTGTGGAATCGCTGGTGTCTGAAAAGCTGCCAGATCTCTATACCGCTGTGCTGGACAGTCTCCTGGATTCGCTTCTGGATACCGCGGTGAAGCCCGTCCTTCTGGACTGGCGGAACGGGAAGCTGGAGAAAATCCGGGATATGGAGTCGGTTCTGCAGGACCGCATCAAGCTCTATCTGCATTCCGAGGATGCGCGCTCGCGGCTCTATCGCCCGGTTGCGGAATGGCTTGTGAAAATCTCGGAAGCTCTGGAACCGATGACCAGTGCCATCTGCAGAAAATACCATGTACCGGAGCGCTCGCTGGAAATTTCTTCCGCACTCTCCGCCAGCGATTTTAAGCTTCTGGAAAAAATCGAGGCAAAAGACATTCTCTCCGGCGACAGTCTTGAATGGACAGCTCTGTTTGTGGAGTCCATCGTCTCGGTTCTGATTGCGCTGCTCTGCGGTGGAAGCGGTGTCGTTCTGATTGCAGAAGGGCCTGTCGGCATGCTGATTGGCTTTGTGCTGTCGTTTCTTGTGCTGACAATCAGCCATGTGATGGGGAAGAAGGTCATTGACGAGCGTATCATGAACGCCAATCTGCCTCTTTCGATCAGAAAAGTGGCACTCTCCGGTTTTGTTCCGAAAGTGGAGGGTCCGAAGCTGAATCTCCGCGGCGCCGCAAAGGGCGAGGAAGGGTCGCTGCGCGTGCTGCCAAAGCTGCGTCTGACTGGAAAGGACGATATCTCGGACCGGCGGATGCAGAGTATCCGCAGCAAGATTCGCTCCAATTATGAGAAGGTATTAAGCATGGGCAAAAATGAAGATCTTGTCGCACTCAACGCCCGTCTTACATCTGATCTCTCCCGTCAGATTGAAGCCCGTTTGAAGGAACTGGCAGACCAGGTTGAAATCCCTCTCTGATATCCAAAATACAGATATATCCATTGCTTCCGTCCTGGATGCATATGAAAATACAGGCAATCATAGTATGCCAAGCAAATGAATGGAGGAACATCCCTTTGAAACTCACAAACATCCTTGTAAACGAAAATGTCCATCTTGCCGCCTGCACAGACCGCGGGCTTGTGGATCTGACCGCTGCAGGATTCCCCCTGTCGCTCGAACAGCTGATTATGCAGGGCGACCTGGCGGCAGCCTGCAGCGCGGCGGAAGATTCTTCCCTCCCCTGTGTCGACGCGCCTGTGTATGCCAATCTGGTAAATCCGGGTCATACGATACTCTGTGTAGGTCTGAACTATCAGTCCCACGCGAAGGCTGCCGGCTTTACCCTTCCTGAGCAGCCCACGCTGTTTTCCAAATTTTCGAACGCACTGGCACCCTGTGGTGCGGGAATCTTCCTGCCCCCCTGGGAGATCAGCTATGACTATGAGGCGGAGCTGGTTATGGTGATTGGGAAAACCGCATGGAATGTCAGTGTTGAAGATGCCATGGATCACGTTTTCGGTTTTACCTGCGGCAATGACCTGAGCTGCCGCGCCGCCCAGATGCGCAGCGGTCAGTGGCTTATCGGTAAGACCATGCCGGGCTTTGGTCCCTGCGGTCCGGAAATCGTTACGGCAGACTCCTTTGATGCTTTTGCTCCTCATACCATCCGCAGCTATGTCAATGGCGAATTGCGCCAGGATGGCAATATCAGCGATATGATCTTCAACTGTGCCCAGATCATCAGCTATGCATCCAGATATGTGCAGCTGGAGCCGGGCGACCTCATCTTTACCGGAACACCCAGCGGCGTTGCGCTTGAAAAGAAAGACGATGCCCACTGGCTGAAGCCTGGGGACACCGTCGATGTTGAAATTGAAGGGATCGGAACTCTCCGCAACTTTATGAAGTAATTCTATGCCGTGATCGGAAGGCCCAATTCCCCGGGGCGGAATTGAGGACAGACACTTTCCGGTACGGTGATCGTGGCGGAAGCCAGCCGGGTTCCGATCTGGCAGGCTTCCAGAAGCGATTTTCCGAAATTCAGCCCGACGCTTACGCCGGCGCAGAAAGCATCGCCCGCGCCGGACGTGTCGCAGACCTGGACGGGGATCGGCGGACAAATCCCGCACTCCCCTTCCGCCTCGGCATATACGGCGCCTTCTCCGCCCATGGTTACTACCATAGACCGGATTCCTGCCGCCTGAATGCGCTTCTTCAGTTCCCTTGCCATAGCGTCTGGTGAAAAGCCAGAAAAATCATCCGCAAAAAAGATCCCGGCCTCCTGCACATTACAGATGAAGCAGGAGGTTTTTTGTATGAGGTTCCGGCGTTTCAGAGCAATGCTCATATTCGCTACCAGGGCATAGGTTGGGATACTGTATTTCTCCGCATAATGGAAAACCATCTCTGCCACATCGTGGTCGATGTCAACTTCGATCACGATACTCGTGGCATCCGCAAAAATGGCGTCCCCCTGCTCATCAAGCATCTTCAGCATGGCACCCATTTTCGGCCTTTTTGAGATGGATGCCACCACATCGCCGGTGGTATCCATGACTGCCAGCCACATACCCATTCCGTCCGGTACCACGGCGATGTATTTGGTATCCACCCTGCTGTTCTGCAGCCGCCGAAGCACCTCCGCGCCCTGCGCGGTGTTGTCAACCATGCTGACGAAGCGCGGATAGAGCTGCAGATTGGCAATGTCCTCCGCCACATTCCGGCCAACACCGCCGTGGACGATCTCAACCCTGCCTGCATTGCGCCCGGCGGGGATATACGCGCCTTCCGGGAAGCCCTTCAGATCCAGAAAGACATTCCCCACAACCACCATTGGCATGAATATAGTCTCCTTTTCCTGTTATTACAGATCGAGCTTCAGATCACCGGGTTTAATCCATCCGTTCTTCCGCAGTGGAAGCGCAAAGAGCCAGGTAAGCACGGCCGGCAGAACAAACGAAATCAGAATCAGGCCGATCCAGTCCATGGATGTGATGGCGGCCTTTGCACCATTTGCAATATCATTGACCCATCCGGAGTATACACCAATCTGCCCGACGAGGCCGCAGGTTCCCATACCGGAGGAAACCGCAGCACCGTTCATCTGAAGTTTAAAAACGCAGGTGGCAAGCGGGCCCGTTACAGCAGCGGCAAGCGTTGGCGGAATCCAGATACGCGGGTTGCGGACGATATTGCCCATCTGCAGCATGCTGGTGCCAAGACCCTGTGCAGCCAGACCGCCCCAGCGGTTTTCCGGGAAGCTCATAACGGCAAAGCCCACCATCTGGGCACAGCATCCCGCCACAGCAGCACCGCCTGCCAGGCCAACCAGACCAAGCGCAGCACAGATTGCCGCCGAGGAAATGGGAAGCGTCAGCACAATGCCAACCACGACCGAAACAACGATGCCCATGAAAAATGGCCGGAGTTCCGTCGCCCACATAATTGCCTTTCCGAACGCCGTTGCCGCTGCTCCGACGGGAGCCGCAAAAACGGCCGCGAGCCCCACG
The DNA here is from genome assembly GCA_902795885.1 of Oscillospiraceae bacterium. Lineage (GTDB taxonomy): Bacteria > Bacillota > Clostridia > Oscillospirales > Oscillospiraceae > Limivicinus. The sequence goes on along the minus strand of CADBNC010000009.1, from coordinate 3,086 downwards.
CCCGCAAGGATCGTCACGATCGGCGTCACAAGGATATCCAGCTTGGTCTCCTTGCTGACGGCCTTGCCGATTTCAGACGCCAGCACCGCCACAAAAAAGACCGCCAGCGGCCCGCCCGCGCCACCCATGGCGTTTGTGGCAAAGCCGACCGGAATCAGCGAAAAAAGCACCAGAGGCGGGCATTGCAGCGCATTGCCGATTGCAACCGCCATGCCAGGGCCGACCATTGCCGAGCAGAGGCCGCCGATGGTATAGGTCGCAGCACCCTCTCCCTTTCCGAGCGTCACGATCACAGCCTGCAGGAAGCCAATATGAAACTGACTGCCAAGTGTGTTCAGAATCGTCCCGACCAGCAGGGTACAGAAGAGGCCCTGTGCCATTGCGCCCATCGCGTCAATAAAATACCGTTTGGCGGAAAAAACGATGTTCTTCCGTTTGAGAAAGGCTTTCAGTGTATCCATTGCTCTGCGCCTCCGCCTGCAAACTGCCGGACTGCCTGTTGGGCATCGTGCAGCTGCTGGAAATTATAATACACAATACCACATCTTACGGCTCGCTTCAAGTTAATTCTTTCTTTCCCTCTGTGATTTTGTTTCTCCCTTTCCTGTGGTTTTCCTTGATGGTCAGGGCATTTAATGCTATAATGGGTTATTCGCTATTATCGGCAAAGATTTTTCTGTGAAAAATGAACGGGGCTTTTTTATGAAAATATTTCGCGTTATACTGATCGTGATCCTGGTTCTCGTCATCGCGGGTCTCGCCGGCGGAATTTATGGCATGGTGCATATCTCAGGTCTGGATACCACGTACCCGAATCTGATTCTCAACGGTGTTGAGGTCGGCGGGCTGACGGAGGCGCAGGTTGCGGAAAAGCTCAGCACCTCTGGCTGGCAGGAGCGCGTCAGCACACCGCTCACTGTAACAACCGTTGGCGGGCAGAGCTTTGAAGTGGATCCGCTGCAGTCCGGTCTTGTGCTGCCCGCGGAGCAGGCTGCTTCCTTTGCCTATTCCTATGGAAGGAACGGCAATGTGATCGATAATCTGCTGGATTATCTTGACTGCCTGATCCACCCGGTCGATCCGGAGCTCGCTGCGCAGACCGCCAACCGGGATTATCTTCTCTCCTGCATCGATGCCAATCAGGCTGCGGTCAACGCGCTTCTCGGAGATGCGGAGTATGTACCGGATTATGAAGGCAGCCGCCTGCTTCTCCACAAGGGCTGGGGGCAGCTCCGTCTCGACCAGGAGGCCATTCTTTCCGCCATTACAGACGCGCTCAGCAGAGGTGATACATCCGTTACCTGCTCCGCTCTGTCATCCGAGCTGACTCCTCCGGATTTCCAGGCGATCTATTATGAGCTGCAAAAAGATCCCCGTGATGCCTCCTTTACGGATGATGGCCGTTTCGAGGTTATCGATGAGGTTGTCGGATGTACGTTTGACGTTGCCGCGGCCGCACAGCTCTGGGCAAATGCCGCTCCTGCCGAAGAGATTGCCATCCCCATGCAGGTCACCTGGCCCGCGGTCACCGGAAAGCAGCTGCGTGACTCTCTCTTCCGTGATCTGCTGGGAAGCTGCACCACCAATTACTGGAATTCCACTGATAACCGCATTAACAATGTACAGCTGGCAAGCTCCAAGATTGACGGCACCATTCTCTATCCCGGCGATCTGTTTTCGTATAACGAGGTCGTCGGCACCAGGACCACAGAAGCCGGCTTTCTCCCTGCTCCCGCCTATGTGGACGGCGATGTAAAGGACGAAATCGGTGGCGGCGCCTGTCAGGTCTCCAGCACGCTCTACGCCGCGACTCTCTTCGCCTTCCTCGAAACAGTTGAGCGTACGAACCATTATTTCCCGGTTCACTACATGCAGCTTGGCACAGACGCTACGGTTACCATTCCCGATGCCGGTGGGAATGTCATGGATCTCAAGTTCCGCAACAGCCGGAATTATCCCATCAAGCTCGTAGCCTATTCCACTGTCGATGAGGAAAACTATCAGCGCAATCTCACCTTTGAAATCTGGGGAACGCTGGAGGATGGTGACTATATGCCCATCCAGTTTGATAACCGCGATCCCCGGCTCTGGGAGTTCAATGGCGATGTCTGGGATGTTGATCCGGCAGACCCGAACCGCCCGGGTTATATCATCAAGCTTGATCACGAGCAGTATTATTTTTCTGATGAAGTCGGTGAAGGTGTCCGCACCATTACGCACCGCAAGATCTATGAAGCGGGTGTTGATCCAAAGGCATGGGATGCTGTTCCGATTTCCGATGAGGTTGTGAACAGTCTCCTCTCAAATGGCGGGATTGCAATGGACACCTATTATGATCACTATTAAGTTTCCACCGCATAATACCAAAGTGCTGTTACAAATGAATGTAAAAATACCCTTTCACCCGATATCAGTATCGGGTGAAAGGGCTTTTGAAAGGATCGATTTTGCATGACCGATGAAAGCAACACCATCATCCATACGGAACACACTGTCCCGCAGGGCGGCGGCAAAAAGCGCAGACATATAAACCCAAAGGCACGCAGCATTGGCTTTACCGGATATTCCGGCCTGAGCTATGCAGAAATCGGTGACGACTACTGTGCCATCAGCTGTGAGCTGCAGCCCTATCATATGAATCCCTCCGGGATGGCCCATGGCGGGCTCATTGCCACAATGACAGATGTTGCCGCCGGCACAATGGCCCTCGAGGCTGACAACTGCGAGCATAATATCGTTACACAGAACTGCAACCTGCATTTTCTCCGGCCGGGTTTTGGAACCCTTCGCGCTGTGGCGAAGGTTCTGCGAAAGGGGCACCGCGTCTGCGTCATTGATGTGGACTGCTTCAGCGGAGACGGTTCCCTTTGCACCCATGCGGTCTATGAGATCGCCTATCTGGATATCCCTGTTCCGGATTCCCTGGTGCTGCCGGGCGTGGATGAATCCGAAAGCTAAGCTTCCATTCAATGTAATCACTATGCAGAAACACAGGCAACCAGAAGGGTTAATAGTGATAAGTAACTATTTGCCCGCAGAAAGATCGTGTGACCATTATGGTCATGCGGTCTTTCTGTTTTTCGGGG
>CADBNC010000008.1 GCA_902795885.1 Oscillospiraceae bacterium | reverse complement strand
CCGGAATAGAGAACAATGTCCCCATAGCTTGTATTGGTCTGCACATCATCCCGCACAATGCTCTGTCCAATCGGACCCACCTGCTCAAAGCCGCCGTACATGGACATCTGAATTGTGAGAGGACACAATTCCCGGAGTTCATCCACGGAAGCATTTTCTTCCCAAGTTACGGGGACCTCTGTTTCACCAATCAATAATTTCATGGTATCTTTCACCTCTCTATCATCCGTCTCAGGAATGTTTTCTTCTGCGGTTGTTTCGGTAAACACTGCTGTTTCCCCGGAACCATCTGCAGGGCTTTGGGGTTTCGCCACGCAACTGGAGAGGGTTAACAGCATAATTACTATCACAATGCCAATTGCTTTCATGATACGCTACCTCCTGCAGGGTTCATCCGGATCGGTCAACGCTGCGCCTTCGGCAGTCAGCCGCTCATGCCCTGCACTCCTGGCTCCTGCCATGTAGGCTTCAATCATGGCAGCCGTATTCCCATTTGGCTTCGGGCTTCCGTTCAGTACTATGATTTTCATTTCAAATACTCCTCAAAAAACTGCTGCATCTTGTCAAAAGGAATGATGTCCTTCCGATCATACAGGTCGGTGTGGACTGCTCCGGGGATGATAACCGCGCTCCGTCTTGTAGTAATCGTAGTAGTCCTTCACAAAGAAAGGAGCATCCTCCGGCAGGGGATCAACCACGCCGCCCGCTCTTTGATAGCTTCCGTTTTTATAATCTTCCGTCCTCTGGGCATTGACTGCCTCCCGTGCCGCTTTGCGTGCTTCTTTGCTGTCGGCGGCATCAAAATAGCCATTTCCGGCAACACGGGACATATCATACATAGTGGAGGTCACGGTCGCCTTGATACGCGTATCCACGCACGCCATTCTTTTTTCTGTCTGCCTGATGAGATAGTCCAGGCAGTCCACTCTCCGCTGATTCTGATGGAGGGTTTCCATCAGGTCGCATCGGATCACCTTCATTTCATGGAGCGCATCGGAAAGCCTGCCCGCCTTTATCAGCTGGTCCACAAATGCGGCGGATTTATCACTGCATCCGGCATCCAGCAGATTGCACTTCACTGCATTTTCACTTCCCATAAGCGTCACCCCTTCTCATGCAGTCTCAGTATAAAAATGCTTATAGCATTTTAACTGAGACTAGTATCAGATCTTCTCTGTGCATTCACTATAGCTGCTTGACGATATTCTCGCTAATGGTTATAATGCATATCATGTTATTCTTAATCGGAATATCTCTTCATACAAAGAGAGGTGCAGCAGACATGGAAATAAGAACACTCCGGTATTTTCTTGCCGTGGCAAGAGAGGAAAACATGACGCGGGCAGCAGACGCTCTCCACGTGACGCAGCCCACGCTGTCGAAAGCCTTGAAATCATTGGAAGATGAACTGGGAAAGAAACTGTTCACCCGGCACAGCTTCAGCATCAAACTGACCGATGAGGGAATTCTGCTGCGCAACCGCGCTGAGGACCTGGTCAGCATGGCGGACAGGATTGAGCGGGAGTTCATTTCCCTGGACGATATCACAGGCGGGGATCTGTACTTCGGATTGGCGGAGTCTTTCCAGATTCGCTATCTCGCCCATGCAATCCACTCCTTTAAACAGACCTGCCCCGGCCTCAGATATCATATTACAAGCGGCGATACGGAACAGGTCCTGGAAAAGCTGGACAAGGGACTTCTGGACTTTGTGGTACTGGTGGAGACGCCGGATGCCGGAAAATATGAAACTCTGCTCTTTCCGGAGGCAGACGTCTGGGGGCTTGTCATGCCGGAAGATGACCCTCTGACAAAGAAAAAGGCCATCCGCGTGGATGACCTGATTGGTTTGCCTCTATTCTGTTCTGAGCAAAGCTGGGAAAACGATATTCCCCGCTGGGCCGGTGCAAAAATGGAGCTTCTTCATCTCGAAGGCTCTTTCCGGCTGGCATACAACGCGTCCGTTTTCGCAAAAGAACATCTCGGCTATCTGCTCACCTTCGACAAACTGGTGAACACCGCTCCCGGAAGTGGATTGACATTCCGCCCGCTGACTCCCAGGCTGGAGACCATGCTGTATCTCGTGTGGAAGAAATACCAGACTTTTTCCCCCATCGCGGAGCGCTTCCTGACGCAGATCAGGACATTATTTGCAAAGTAACTGTCCAAAGGCACCTCAACAGTTTATTGATTCATGATGCCAGATTACGGGAACGCCGAAACATCATGCTTATGTAAGCCTGCATAATGCTGCCATCAGAGAAGGCAGCTCTTCCACATCAACCACGCGAAAGCCATGCGAAATCAGCAGCTCTGCCGTTACGCCCGAGCCATCCACCAGTTTTCCCGAGAAAGAGCCATCATACCGTTGCTTTACGCCACAGCTTGGACTACGCGATTGCAGCACGATAAGATCCGGCTTTTCCCGCAAAGCCACTTCCAGACATTTTCTGGCACCATCGCGGAACATGGCATCCACAACACGGCCATCTCTGGCCGTAACAACGCCGTCCTTTATCTCTGCCGGCACGCGAGGCGTCGGGAGGCCGCCCATCTCCTCCGGGCAGATTGTGATAACATCGTTCTCAGCCATCAGGCTAAGAACGATTTCATTTCGGTTGTTTCCACCGTTGTACTTGCAATTCAAGCCTGCCAGGCAGGCACTTACCATGATCTTCATATCAATCACATATTGAGCAAAAGTCTCAGGCGCATGGCCCGCCTCATTTACACTTCAGATGTGTTCAGAAATTCTCCCAGGTTTCAGCATCGGACCCGACACCTTTCCCGTCCGGATTACTTTCCTGCACGTTTACGGTAATGGTAGTAATGTAATACGCTTCCAGGAACACCTCCTGCACATCATCGTCAAAAGTCATGATTTCATAATAGCCATAAGCGCCAAAAGCTTCCTGCTCTCCATACCACTCCTCGCCGGCGCCGTCTTTGATAATGTAAACACCTTCCGGCAGATATGTCGTTGCCGAGCCCGAACCGCCTATGAACATCGTTCGCGCCAGCACTCCGTCTACCGTATAGATCTTTACCAGCATCGCCGTGTCAGGAGTACCGTTGAATACCACGCAGAGGGCGGTAATGTCCCCATAAACTTCACTGTTCGAGTAAAGCTCTCCCGTTTCCGGCCAGGGCTGGATGCACGCCTGCGCGCGCTCCTCCCAGTCACCAAAGCCGCTTACCTCAAAGGCCATTCTGGCGCTGTAGTATCTGCCTTCTGCAGCCAGGGCGCACCCACGCATGTAATCGTATTCATCGCCCATCACACCGTACATCAGATCATAGGCAGCGTCTTCATCTGTCAGGAACAGAAGCCTCTGCAGCAGTCTGGCGTAACCCTCCGCATCCAGCGACTCCGTCTGTTCCAGCCCGAAAGCACCCTGCACCGCATTAAGCGCTGCAAGGGTCTTAGGACCGACATCCCCGTCCACTACAATATCCTGGCCAAAATTGACCAGAGTCTGCTGCACGCCCCTGGCAGTATCGCCCTGGCTGCCATGCTGAATGATCTCTCCTGCCTTCAGCGCCTCATAAGTGGTTCGGTAGAGATCCACACCCAAAGCATTCAGCACATCCCCGGCGGGTACCCCGGGATCGGGCAGAAATTCAGGCTCAGTCTCTGGCACGGTTTCCGTCTCCGGTTCCGTTTCCGGTTCCGTTTCCGGCACAGCTTCCGTTTCCGGTGCAGCCTCCGTCTCCGGTGCAGCTTCTGTCTCAGGTGCAGCCTCCGTCTCAGGCGCAGCCTCCGTCTCAGGCACAGCTTCCGTCTCAGGCACGCCTTCCTTCCCGGATTCGGTTACAGCAGCCGACTCATCAAAAAGGCAGGCAATGCCGGCGAGATCCGAAAGTTTTGCCTTCACAACAGGGCGTATGCCATACCTCGTAATGCCAACCTCGTTACCGTAGTCCTCGAGTTCATTTCTGGAAATAATGTAGGAAGCCCTGTCAGCATAACGGCCGGGAGTCCGCAGCCACCAGGCTGTCAGGCCCTTTTCTCCACTGATGTTGCTCACGTAAATGCCGTTCGCGATGGCGGTCTCGGTGGGCATGGCCGGTTTGATGTTCAGTGCTCCGAAATATTCAATCGCCTCATCGATACTCAGCAGATATACGGTATCCTCCGTATCCTCGCCGGGATCTCTTTCGGGATATGTGGGATTGCTGTCTGCTGTTACCTTTACGGTCTGGAGCGCAGCTCGTTCCACCTCGCTGAAGGATTCCTCCAGGAATTGTCCGTTCAGCCATTTGCGGATACTGCTCTTATCCCAGGTAATACTCATGCCAATGCCATTGAATGCCCTGGCATCCAGCACATCCCGGCTCATAAAGGTTGCCGTTCCGTCCTCCTCGTCCAGCATGATCCAGTCGATCCATTCCATCCCGTTTTCCGGGTTGTTGTCCTGATCATAATGGCCAAACAGGATACTGTCGCCGGGCGTCAGGCTGAGAAGAGCTTTCTCATCCAACCAGGTGACTGCTGCCTCTGTTTCCTTTTCCGGTTCAGCCTCAACTTCAGGCGTTTCCTCAGCCGGCTGGTCTTTACCTGGTTCTTCCACTGGGCCCTCTGCTGCTTCGAACTTACCAGGTTCTCTCATGGACACTTCCCCCGGTTCGTCTTTACCAGCCGCAGCAGCTGCCAGATCAGACAGCTTCACCTGAATGACCGGCCGTACGCCGTAGAAGTCGTTGCTGACCTCATTTCCATCGTCAATCAGCCGGTTATCGGGGACAATATAGGCCGCAGAATCCGAGTAGGCGCCTGGAGTCCGCAGCCACCACAAAGTCTGATCCTCCTCGCCGCTCGTATTGCTCACATACACATCATGCGCAATCGCAGTCGCGGTCGGGTAAGCCGGCTGCACATGCACATTTCCAAAATACTCTACGGCCTCATCGATGCTGAACAGATAAACCTTGTCCTGCGTATCCGCGCCGGGATCCACATCGGGAAATGCCTGGTTGACGTCTGCCGTCACCTGAACGGTCAGAAGCATGGCCTGTTCGGAATCGCTGAACGCTTCCTTCATAAAATCTCCGTTCAGCCACTTACGGATGCTGCTCTTTTCCCAGGTAATGCTCATCCCAATGCCATTGTATGCCCTGGCGTCCAGCACATACAGGCTCATGAGCGTCGCCGTGTCCTCATCCGTATTCATCACGATCCACTCAATTTCCTCCGGGCCGTTTCCCGCATCATTGTCCTGATCGTAGTGTCCAAAGGTCACAATGCTGCCGGCCTTTGCATAGTCTGCTGAGGCTGTCTCATCATTATCCGCATGCACCGAAATGACGGGAAGAAGCAGCAAAAGAACCAAAAGAAATGCCCACCGTTTCTTCATGACAATAACCCTCCTCTTTTTGTATATTTATAAACAGTATACGATGTCACCAATAAATTTGTCAATTCACATCTGCATAAGAATCTGCTCCGATATTTGTTTTGATATGCCTGACACCTACCCTTTCCCGGCACTTCGCTGTGAATAGTTACCGAATAAAAACATATTCCTGGTCTGAAGATCGGCTCTCGTCAAATTGATAGCCGCTCCAGTTGAAGTCCTTCATCTGCTCCGGTTTCTCTGCATGAATACCCGCCATGAAGCGCACCATCTCGCCTCTGGCCATCTTGGCGTAGACACCCTTCTGTACAACCTTATCCCCTTCCGGTTCACCAAAAACGCAGGTGATATAGTTGTCGTCCGGCTGCAGATACTTCTCAATGCATTTGGAATACTCCTTCGATGCAAGATTAATAATGGTTCTGCTGCCATCCAGCACTTCCCGGTACAGGCTGTCGCCCCAGAAATCGTACAGGTTCTTGACACCGGCAGCATCCACTTTCGCCTGCATCTCCAGACGATATGGCACAACACCATCCATCGGCTTTACCACGCCGTAGAAGCCGGACAGGATCCGCAAATTCTCCTGCACATAATCGTACTGACCATCCTCGAAAACCGCCGGTGCCATATAGGTGTACTGGATCCCGTCATAGGACAGCAGGGCCGGAGTAAGATTCTTCCGAAGATCCATATGCGCAAATCGCTCGGCGTTCTGCCGGGCGATCTTGTCATTGCAGACCCAGAGCTTTTTCTGTTCCGCATAGGACAGGCTCTGAATCCATTGCATCAATATTTCCGTTTTCTCCATGAACACCGGCAGCGCACTGCAGGCAAATAAATCGGTCTCCACCCGCATCTGCTTTGCCGGAGAGATAATGATTCTCATACCAGTTCTCCCAGCATCTGTGCGGGATTATCAGCTGCCTTCACATTACCGAAAGCCTTAATGATAATACCGTTCTCATCGATCAGATAGGTCGTCCGCACAACACCCATGCTGACTTTGCCGTAATTCTTCTTTTCCTTCCATACGTCATACGCCTGGATCACTTCTTTTTCGGGATCGGAAAGAAGTGTAAAAGGCAGGCCGTATTTTTCCTCAAACTTCTTGTGAGATGCCACGCTGTCCTTGCTCACACCAAGAATGACTGCGCCTTTCTCCCGGAACTGCGGATACAGCTCCCCGAACGCGCAAGCCTGCTTCGTGCAGCCAGCCGTCATGTCTTTCGGGTAAAAATAAAGGATCACTTTCTGCCCCTTAAAATCTGCAAGGCTTCTCATTTCTCCATTCTGATCCGGCAGAGTAAAAGCCGGTGCTTTTATTCCAGTCTCTAACATGATATGTCCTTTCCGCAAAAACAGCTCTCGTCCAAATTACCAGTAAATTCGTCAAAAGGAGCAAATATAAGGCTCATTTCAAAAGCCGCGCCAGTACCGCTTCCTGGCAGCAGTTCGGATTTTCGTGAAAAATGCAGATTCGGGACGGATCGCCCGACCGGTCTACAAACGCAGGAAACAAAAAGCCGAACTCCGGCTTCCCCGGTTCATAATCGCCCTCCGTAGGACAGACGGCGCAGATCAGAAAGTGATATACTTCATCGGAATCAAACAGATTTTCTCCGTCTCCGGCCTTCACAGGCACATCGTATACTCCGTCGAACAAATAAATAACGTAAGGCCCTGTTGACTGATACTCCTCCGACATCAGATCATAAAATACATCCATCATTGCATCGTTTTTGAGTCCGCAGTCCACCATCCCGTTCAGAAGCTGCCAGAAAGTTCCGGGTTTTATAGCACTTTTCGAAAACTGGTGCAAACGCAGCTGATCGTTGGTACGGGAAAAAGGAATCGTTTTTGCGATCGCGATATTTTTGGTCTTATCTGCCGCTTTCAGATTTCGAAAATCGATGTTGAAGGTTCCATCCACCTCGCCGTTTTCATCATAATAACACCCGGCTATCCTGTGAAAGCAGTTGCGCTGCAAATTCATTCGCCTGGTTAACTCCAGAAGATCTTCTCGGTTCAAATCCATTTCCTTCTCTCACCTCAATTACAAATCCCTACCGCAAAAATGGAAGTTTGCCTGTGACTGTTCAGGGGACCTGAACAGTTACGTTTGACTGTAAGCGGCAATCAGCTTGCTTTACAACAGATCATACTCTTTATACAGTTCCAGTATGCGTCCGTACAAAAGGTGGTTGCTCATATACTGCCGATATGTTGCCGTCTTCTCCTTGCCCTTCGCCTTCAGTTCGTCCATGGCTTTTTTTCCTGCTTCATATCGTTTCTGAATATCATGAAGCATCGTCTCGAATGCCTGTAACCGCTCCATAAAACACCTCCATGCAAGGCTGCTCCTTACTTCGCATTTGCAAAATCATATGCTTCCCTGATCCATGAAAGCAGTTCCCCATCCAGTTCCTCCGGATCACTGACAACAATATGGTGCGTCCATCTGCCGGGATAAGGCTCTGTTTTCACTGCGACGCGTTCGGACTCCAAAGGCCTGTGCAGCCCCAGGGTAATCACCATATAACCCGCCGGCAGCTCAGCTTTCCGCTTTACCCGCGCAAAGGAAACGCAGGCAAAAACATGCCGGTTATAGAATGTAATCTGCGTCTTCTGCACACGCCTGTCCACCACGGAAAAGGAAGCATAAAGAAGTTCTTCAAAAGCCTGATATAGCGGAAGCGCATTCATATGCAAGTCGAAGAACATCAAGGTATCTGAATCAAGTTCCCGCATGCCCCATCTCCTCCGCTTCAATAACAACATGAAGTGTGTCACCGTTATGCTTTTTCAGCTTGACCCGGATTGCTTTCAACACTCCGATCACGTAGCAGATGGAACCATCCGGATTTTTCACACCCATATTGACAACACTGCCCTGATACGGAATACCGTCGAACCAGGCATGCACTTTCATGCGGCCTTTCCCGAATTCCTTACGGATATCCCACGGAAATTCTACATAAGCCCCGCCGTTGTCTTCCAGCTCGTGAAGGACTGCGTCATACTCGTAATGTTTCATTTCATTCACCGTAAAGCCTTGTCAGGGGGCTTACCTTTGACATTCCCTGTCATTCCCCAATCTCTTTCTTATGCATCAAATGAATGCCAATATGCCCGATCCCTAAAATCAGAACAGCCACGCCAAGAATAATGTTCTTCCCATATATGGCAAGCAGCAGAAAAGCCAGCACAGGCAGCGTTGCTCCCGCAACCGGTATGCCAAGGATGCTGCTGTAAAAATCCTTCATGGTCTTCTCGCTTCTGAAATATCGAATCCAGAAAATCTCGTACAGCACCATCAGCGCAAAAGCTGCCACCAGCCACCACGACCAGTTCGACCATGGCTTAAAATTGAAATCAGAAAAAATGAGAGCCAGGCATGAAACCAGCACTTCTCCGATTCTCTCAAAAGCCAGCAGCACCTTGTTTTCGTTTACAACATATTTCTCATAATCCTTCGGCTGATTCTTTGTCCATACGATATTGGGAAGCATCAGCATGACAAGAAAAATCAGCCCCACATACGAAAATCCCAATTGCATTGTTTTTCCTCATTCCGCTTCCGCAAGTACCGGCTCGGATTATCCAAGGCCTCCCATTTTCAAAGGTTTTGACCGTAATCCTGTCTCATCAATGGATTTCATCAATTGGCTGCGTACCGGATCACCGTTTCAGCTGCTCAATCAGCGGCTCCCAGGTTCTCTTAAGGTTTTTGAAGTCCTTTTTGGTCCAGCATGTCTTTGCCATTACATTGAACTGGGAATAATCCCCAGGGGCAAGATAACGCTTCGCATCGCGTTCCATCTCCGCCAATTCCCTCTGCTCCCCATAACTCAGCT
>CADBNC010000007.1 GCA_902795885.1 Oscillospiraceae bacterium | reverse complement strand
GACACCCTGACGGCCGGAAGACGGGCGGAGATTGCGGATGCTTTCTGCAGAACCGTGAAGGCAGCGGGGTACCAGGCGGGTATCTATGCCGGACAGGGATTTTTCAAATATGACCTTGATACGGAGACGATGGATTATCTGCCGATCTGGCTTGCCAGCTATACCGTGGAGAATCTTCTCCCAGACTATGACAGACGCTATGACCTCTGGCAGTATACCGATTCGGGTTATGTCGGCGGTATCGACGGCCCTGTGGACATGACCGCGGTGTTCCAGTAAAAGAATTTATCAGCAGAACCAGACCAAAACGAAAACATAAAGGAGAAGCAGAGATGGATCAGAGACACGCAGCATTTGTGCCTTATGACGACATTTATCTCTTCAATACCGGCAATGCGCAGAAAGCATGGCTGTGCTTCGGCTGCCGATGGATTGACGAGCTCGGGGCCTTTCGCTTTATCGTATGGGCGCCGAATGCCCGGCAGGTCAGCCTCAGCGGCGATTTCAACGGCTGGGGCGAACAGCCTATGGAATGGGTGGAAGGCGGCGTCTGGGTATGCTTTCTGGAGAACGCCTCGGTTGGCCAGCGTTATAAGTATAAAGTCACAGGAGCCGACGGCAGAACGATTCTGAAGTCCGACCCCTTTGCCGCCTGGAGCCAGTCCGGACAGGAGAATGCCTCCATTATCTGGGACGGAGGCCATTATAAATGGAGGGATGGAGCCTTCCTGCAGAAACGCTCGGGCCAGAACTTCCTGACGGCGCCGATGTCCATGTATGAAGTGCATCTGGGCTCCTGGAAAACACCCGCGGACGGCCTGAACTACCGGTCACTGGGGAGAGAGCTTGCCGCCTACTGCAGCGAGATGGGGTATACCCATGTCGAGCTGATGCCTGTGACGGAATATCCCTTTGATGGTTCCTGGGGCTATCAGGTGACAGGATACTATGCCCCCACATCGCGCTACGGCAATCCGGATGATTTCCGGGCCTTTGTGGATACTCTGCACCGCGCGGGGATCGGCGTGATCATGGACTGGGTTCCGGCCCACTTCCCGCGGGATGAACACGGCCTGCGCCTTTTTGACGGCACGCCGCTCTTCGAATGCAAGGAAAAGCGCATGGCAGAGCACCCTGAGTGGGGAACAATGATTTTTGACTATGCTTCCAGCCAGGTGCAGAGCTTCCTGATCTCTTCAGCCTGCCTGTTCTTTGAGGAATATCACATCGACGGTATCCGCGTGGACGCGGTATCCTCCATGCTGTATCTGGATTACGGCCGGAGAAACGGGGACTTTACACCAAACCGCGAGGGCGGCAACATCAATCTCGATGCGCTGGATTTTCTGCGGAAGCTCAATCAGACGGTCCTCACCAACTATCCCGGCGCGGTTACAATCGCAGAGGAATCCACAGCCTTCCCGCTGATTACGGCCCCGCCCTCCGTCGGAGGAGTGGGCTTCAGCCTGAAGTGGGACATGGGCTTTATGCATGATACGATTGACTATATGTCGCTCGACCCATACTTCCGCTCATTCAACCACAACAAGCTGACCTTCTCGATGATGTATGCCTTCTCGGAGAACTATGTCCTGGCTTATTCCCACGACGAGGTTGTCCACGGCAAGTGCTCTATGATCAACAAGATGTCCGGTGACTATGACCAGAAGTTTGCGTCTGTACGGGCACTGTACGGATACCAGTTTGCCCATCCGGGGAAGAAACTGACCTTTATGGGAAGCGAGTTCGGGCAGTTTATTGAATGGAACTGGCAGCAGCCCCTTGACTGGATGCTGCTGCAGTACCCGCGGCACAGTGAGATGCAGGCGTATATGAAGGAGCTGAACCACCTATATACCACGCGCCATGCCCTGCAGCTGCAGGAACACAGCTGGGACGGGTTCCGGTGGCTGAATGTGGACGATGCCCAGAGAAGCTCCATCGCCTTTATGCGTATCCCCGGCGATGAGGAGAACAGCATCATCTGCGTATGCAACTTCACGCCGAACGACAACGATAGCTTTGTCTTCGGGCTTCCGGGCGACGGCTATGTGAAAGAGATTCTCAACAGCGACGATCTTCGCTTCGGCGGGAAGGGCATGGGAAATCCCAGAGCAATCCGCGCCCGGCACACGCCGTTTGTGGAGCATCCCTGGTCGGTGAGCGTAAGGCTTCCTGGCCTTTCGGCTGTATTCTTCGAATTCCGGCCGCGTGCTCATCAGAAAAAGAGGAGTAAGAAGGCATGAAGAAATACATGAAGGAAATGCTTGAGGAGAAGCAGCGCAAAGAGCCTCCGAAGGTTCTGATGGCGGCTGCGGAGTGTGCCCCGCTGTCCAAAACCGGCGGGCTTGCGGATGTGGTAGGCACGCTGCCGAAGAGTCTGGCGGAACTTGGCATCGAAGCACGTGTCATCACACCGTATCACCGGGTGATCAAGGAAAAATACCGCGATCAGGTCGAGCATCTGTTTCACTTCTATGTGGACCTCGGCTGGCGGCATGAGTATGCCGGCATTGAGAAGCTGGTTCTTGACGGCGTGACGATTTATCTTGTGGACAACGAAAGATACTTCGGCGACAGGATTTACTTCGGCGGCGATGCCGAGGGAGAGCAGTATGCCTTCTTCACACGCGCCGTGCTGGACGCAATGCCGAATCTGGACTTCGTTCCGGACGTGGTGCACTGCAACGACTGGCATACGGCCATGATTCCGATGCTGGGCAGGACCCAGTACCCTGGCCAGATGCAGGAGAGCAGGCGCTACCTGCTTGCCATCCACAATATATTCTTCCAGGGGAAATACAGCTTTGGCTATGTGGAGGACCTGCTGGGCGTCGACCCGAAGTATATGACGCCGGAATTTATGGAACTCAACGGCTGCGCGGACTTCATGAAAGCCGGCTGCGTTTTCGCCGACAGGATTGTCACGGTGAGCCCCACCTATGCCTATGAAATCCGCACCCCCTATTTCGCAGAAGGCCTTGAGGGAATCCTCAATGCCCGGTCAGCCCAGCTTTCCGGTATTCTCAACGGGATTGACAAAAAGGTTTTCAACCCGCACACTGATCCGATGCTGCCGATGCATTATGACCGCGGACACCTGAGGGGAAAGGCAGTCTGCAAGGAAGCACTGCAGGAGCGCATGGGTCTGGAGAAACGGGCGGATGTGCCGATCTTCGCCATGGTTACGCGCATGACGGAGCAGAAGGGTTTTGACCTGGTGGAGTGCATCCTCGATGACCTGATGCAGACGGAGGACATGCAGTTCATGCTTCTCGGCAGCGGGGACGAGCGCTATGAGAACTTCATGCGCGCGGCGGAAGGCCGCTATCGCGGGAAGCTCTGCTCATATATCGGCTACAGCGATGAGAGTGCCCATCTGATCTATGCCGGCAGCGATTTCTTCCTGATGCCATCCCGCTTTGAACCCTGTGGTCTCGGCCAGATGATCGCCATGCGGTATGGTACGCTGCCCATCGTGCGCGAGACCGGTGGCCTGCGGGATACCGTCATCCCGTATAATCGCTTTACCGGCGAAGGGACGGGGTTCTCGTTTGCGAATTTCGACGCGTGGGAGCTGCGGGATGCCATCCGGCTGGCGCTGAGCTGCTATCGCAACCAGGAGGTCATGAATGGCCTGATCAATAACGCCATGAGCGCTGACTTTGGCTTCGAGCGCTCTGCGGAGGAATATGCAAAACTATATATTCAGATGCTGTGAGGATGCCGCTCCTGCTGTCCGGGTCGCATACGGCGGACGGTACTGGGAGGAATGGGACGAACACTATCATCTGACAGTACATTATGAAGGACAGACCGAGCTGCTGATGCAGATTGAAAAAGGCGAGTGGTGCTGCCGGGAAGGCCTCCCGGAGCTTCCTCTGGCGGAGGATTTTTTCCCGGCCGCCGCGGAAGCGCGCCTTGCGGCAGAAGATTTCCTCTCTTCCGGCCAGATGCCCGAGCGCAGTGTGCGCAGCAGGAAGGCTGTTCAGACCGAAATCTATGCGGCAGAGTTTCTTCGCATTTTGATGGATGAGTACGGCATGCGCATGGAAACCGTATGGCCGACAGCGTCTGGCATGCTTTCGCCTGACGGAAAGAGAATGGAGACCGTCCCGGGAAGAGAGGCGGACCACGAGGGGGAGCGCTTCCTCACCGCGCTGGAAGGGCTGCAGCCGCGCACCTGTGCGCTTGTGACACTGCAGCGGGAGCTTCGCAAGCAGGTTCCCGATGCACGGCATGACATCCGTCTCCCGCAGTGCAGGAACCGCCTTGGTGCGGTGCGGGCGCAGGAGATGCTGGTGCTGGCACTTCTGGAAACCAATGCGGTGACAAAGACCGCAATTCTGGAGCTCTGCGGGGACGAGCTGAGGGAAGAATACCCGATGGAGCGGACGGACACCGGATGGGTCACGGCTTTCAGAGCGCCGGAGAAGGCCTGTGCGCTTTGGTACCGTTTTCGCCTGACAGACGGCGTGCACACCTGGTGGCTCTGCCCGGGCCCGGATGGCCTGAGGGGATCTCTGTTCCCCGAGGAGGAAGACGGCTTCCGCCTGACCGTATTCGAGAGGGCTTTTGAGACACCGGCGTGGTTCAGGGGCGGCGTGATGTATCAGATTTTCCCGGACCGCTTCGCTTTTTCCGATGACGGGAAGGCAGAGGAGGGAATCCGCTATCATCAGCAGCTCGGCCAGACACCGGAGCTTCACGCATCCCGGGATGAGGAACCCCGCTGGCAGCCCCGCAGCTTTGAACAGTCGTACACGCCGGATGATTTTTACGGAGGGCGCCTCACGGCAATCCGGGAAAAACTGGACTACCTTCAGAGCCTCGGGGTGACCTGTCTGTATCTGAACCCCATTGTGGAGGCGAGATCGAACCATCGCTATGACACCTCCGATTATCTGCGTGTTGACCCAATCCTCGGGAGCAACGAGGATTTTGAGTCGCTTTGCCGGGCAGCTGGGGAGAGGGGCATCCGCATACTGTGCGATGGCGTGTTCTCGCATACCGGCGCCGACAGCGTCTATTTCAACCGCGATGGCCATTATCCACTGCCCGGAGCCTGCCAGGAGGCTGCGTCTCCCTGGGACAGCTGGTACCGTTTTGAGCATTTCCCTGATCAGTACCGCAGCTGGTGGGGCTTCAGGGAACTGCCGGAAGTGGAGGAACATGACGGCGCGTGGCAGGAGTTTGTGGTCACCGGGAAAGACAGCGTCGTGCGGCAGTGGCTGCGACGGGGTGCTTCCGGCTGGCGTCTGGATGTGGCGGACGAGCTGCCTGATGATGTACTGTGCATGATCCGTCAGGCTGCAAAAGCCGAGAAGCGCGACGCGCTGGTTCTCGGCGAAGTCTGGGAGGATGCTGTCCTGAAAGAGAGCTACGGCACCCGCAGAACCTATGCCCTGGGCGGAGCACTGGATACCGTGATGAACTATCCCTTCCGCACAGAAGTACTCTCCTACCTGCGCGGCATCACCGATGCCGGGGCGCTTGCGGACTTTCTGATGGGGCAGCGTATGCACTACCCGACACCCATGTACTTCAGCCTGATGAATCTGCTGGGCAGTCACGATGTCGAAAGGCTGCAGACAGCCCTTGCGACAGACGGCCGCCTCAAGGATCACAGCCGTGAAGAGCAGCTGCAGATCGAAGCCGCGCTTACGGAGGAGCAGCTTTGCAGGGCAAGGAGCCTTTCCCTGCTGGGCTTTGCCATACAGTTCAGCATCCCGGGTGTGCCAAGCATCTATTACGGGGACGAGCAGGGAATGCGCGGGACCAACGATCCCTTCAACCGGCGCCCCTTCCGGGAGCATGGCGATGAGCTGCTCTGCCGGATGGTGCAGGAACTGTCTTCCCTCCACGCCCAATGCCGCGTCCTCCGGGAAGGCGATCTGTTTGCCATCGGAAGCGGGGAGGATGTTCTGCTGATTCTGCGCTGCCCCGGCGAGACCATGCGGGGCAGAGATTTTTCGAAAGACGCTGCTGTTCTCACGGTCATCAACCGGGCACCTGAGCCGCGGCCTTTCCGCATCCTGCGGGACGGCTGGTCAGCGGAAGGAGAAGTGCCGGGAAACACTGCTCTGATAGCAGAGATCTTCAAAAAAAATCCTTGCAATCCTGCTTTTTCTGTGCTATTCTGTCATAGTCTGTGATCAGACAATGAGAAAGGCGGTCCGCTGTCGTGAGAAGTACGGCATGAACGTCTATAGATGAAAGGATTAGATTATGGATCTGGTCAAAGTTCTCAGCGAACAGTACATGAAGCCCGAGCTTCCTGAGATGAATGTCGGCGATACTGTCCGCGTCCTCGTCCGCGTAAAGGAAGGCAACCGTGAGCGCACGCAGGCGTTCGAAGGCACGATCATTGCTAAGAAACATGGCGGGATCAATGAAACGATCACCGTCCGCCGTATCTCCTACGGTGTTGGCTGCGAGAAGGTCTTCCCGGTGCATTCCCCGTCAATTGTCTCCGTTACCACTGTGCGCAGAGGTAAGGTTCGCCGTGCGAAGCTGTACTACCTGCGTGACCGTGTCGGTAAAAAGGCAAAGGTCAAGGAGCGTCTGTAAGGACGCAGGTTTCCGGCGTCTTCCCTCGAGGGAAGGCGCCGTTTCCGCATAGAAGGATATTTAACCGCGCATGCGGGATGTTCAGAAT
>CADBNC010000006.1 GCA_902795885.1 Oscillospiraceae bacterium | reverse complement strand
TCGCAGTCCGCTTCCCGCAGCATCGCGAGCGCCGTACGGAAGGGCTCCGCCGCCGCCCGGTCCCCGCCAATCAGCGGGATTGGCAGGATGCTGCCCGCGCGTATGAACTGCCGGTAATCCCCGACGAGGCACTCCGCCCCCCAGGCAGTCCCGTCCGTACCCAGTCCGGTCCCGTCCCAGATAAGGCCGATGCACGGCTCGTCCAGACCGTTGTCCGCCATGCAGGCAGCCATGTGGGCATGGTGGTGCTGAATCTGCAGCAGGGGGATGCCCTCCTTTTCCGCCCGCTGCCCGGCATATTCGCTGGACAGATAGTCCGGGTGGAGATCGCAGGCCAGCATATCCGGATGAATATCAAAGAGCCTCTCAAAATGCCGGATCTGCGTTTCATAGTGCTCCAGTGTTTCAAGATTCTTCAGGTCCCCGATGTGCTGGCTGAGGAAGGCATGCCCCTCCCTGCCGAGGCAGAAGCTCGCCTTCTGCTCTGCTCCGCAGGCCAGAATATGCCTTCGAAGAGGCCGGACTGTCACAGGCTGGGGCACATACCCCCTCGAGCGCCTGGCAAAGTATTCCTTCCCCTCCAGAACCCAGCAGAGCGAATCGTCACAGCGGGTCTGGATTTTCCTGTCGTGCAGAAGAAAGCCGTCCGCGATGCCCCGAAGCCCGGAAACTGCGCTCCCGTTTTCGCGGATGATGGGCATGTCCGAAAGATTCGCGCTGGTCATGATCAGCGCCCCGAAGCCCAGGTCGCCGTCACGCTCTTCCATCAGCAGAACGTGCACCGGGGTATAGGGCAGCATCACGCCGATCTGGCTGTTCTCGCTCAGATGCTGCCAGGAACGGGGGTCCTTCTTCCGCAGGAGCACGATGGGCTTTCTCGCGCCGGAGAGGATTCTCTCCTCTTCAGGCGATACCTCGCAGAATATCCGGGCCGCTTCAGCATCCCGGCACATCACGGCAAAGGGCTTCTCGTCCCGGTGCTTCCGGCGGCGCAGGGTCAGGGCAATCTCCGGATCATCACAGCGGCCCGCAAGGTGAAAGCCTCCAAGCCCCTTCACCGCGAGGATCCCGCCCTCCCGCAGAAGCACGCGGGCCAGTGTGACGGCATCCCCGGTCTGTTCCTTCCCATCCGCGTCAAGGAAGCGGAGCTTCGGCCCGCAGACCGGGCAGCAGTCAGGCTGGGCGTGATAGCGCCGGTTCCCGATATCGTGGTATTCCCTGTTGCAGTCCGAGCACATGGGGAAGCTCTTCATCGAGGTCTTCGCCCGGTCATAGGGGATGTCTTCAATGATTGTAAAACGCGGCCCGCAGTTTGTGCAGTTGATGAAGGGGAAGCGGTATCGTCTGTCAGCGGGATCCTGCAGCTCGCGCAGGCAGTCCGGGCAGATGCCGATATCCGGGGAGATGAGGGTGTTGCGCGTCTCCTGCCGCTCGCTCGCGATAATGCGGAAGCCTTCCGTCCCCTGCGGCGGGATCTCCTCCCGCGTGATGCTCTCGATCACCGCCAGAGGCGGTGCCTCCCGGGGCAGCGCCTCCAGGAAAGCTTCAATACTGCCGCTTTCTCCCTCCAGCTCCAGCGTCACGCCGGAGGAGGTGTTGCGGATCGAGCCCGTGAGAGCGTATGCATTCACCAGGCGGTGGATAAACGGGCGGAATCCGACCCCCTGCACAATCCCTCTGATCTGTATTCTGTATCCTCTGTTCTCCGCCATCTGCATTCCTCACAAGCTCTCTGCTTTCCCGTTTTCCCGGTCACTCCGTACCGCATTCTCTATCATACCCATCCCCGGCGGTATCTGCAAGAGGCAGGGAAAATTTTTCCGTCTCCCCCCGTTGCAATCCGTCCCGGCGGATGATAAACTTTCCTGGAAGGAGCTGATGCCGGTGCTTGTGAAACGAGCCTTACTGAGCCTGATGCTGTTCGGCAGCCTGACCTTCCCGATCTCCTGCGGGATGGAATCAGACGCCGAGCGCGTGACCGATATGATTGAGGCGCTTGGTGACCCCAAAGACCTCACAATTGCATCTGAAGAAGCCGTCACTGCCGCGAAGACGGCCTACGACACCCTGCTGGAGCCCGAGCGCGCTGAGGTCCCGAATGCCGAAAAGCTGGAAGAAGCCACAGCGATCATGGACGGGCTGCGCACCGAGGCCATGATCATCGCCTCCCGGCAGGACTATGTGGGCGAATGGGTCGAGCTCTCGGAAGAGCTGCCGGTCTTCACCCCGATCGTATCCTGGTACGGGCCACTGATTCTGAAGGAAGACGGCACCTACAGCTCTGACCGGGGAGAGAACGTCTGGACGCTCACCGATGACCGGACGCAGCTGATCCTGACCAACAGCCAGGGGAAGCTGGTTCTGGACATTCTGGACGACGGGGAGTACACGCGCCTGATCCACAGCGGCACCCGGCTCTGCTTCCTGCGGCGCAGCCAGGTGGACGACTATATCGATTCCCGCTTTGTGACGAAGAGAGTAACCGGAGAAAACATCCGCGATATCATCGGAGCGCCCGCCTATGTGGGGCGCATCCTCGACGAAAAGGACCGCCCGACCAACGAAGGCGTCTGGATTCAGGAGAGCCTTGTCTACGGCGACGGCCTTGTCTATTACGGCAGGAGCGAGAACTTCAGCTATACCCTCCGCGAGTATACCGCGACCGGCCCGGTGGAAAGAGAGCTTTTCTATCCCTTTGACAGTCTCACCGCCCCGCTGAACACCCGCTTTGATCCGGCCTCCTCCGCAAAGGGGAGCCTCACCTTCATCCGGGAGGAGTTCGTGGAGGAAAACGTCATGACCGACAGCCGCACGCGCACCCTCCGCTTTACAGACGGCACCTCGCACACCACCTCGCAGAACTGGTACGGCGATGTCGTTCCCTACGATGATCATCACTACTGAGTCTGCCGGTTCAATTGAACCACTCCCGGGCAGTTCATCCTGTCCCGGGCACGGAAACGAACATGGAAACACCCGCGGCCGAATGACCGCGGGTGTCTCCTTTCAGGAGTGTATATGACGCATTGTGAAAGGATTATTCTTCTTGTGGCTTTTTCGCGCCGGCAGCGGCAAAGATCCAGAACACAACCAGAGCGCCGAAGGCAACAACGTACCAGATCGTCTTGGTGCCGCCGAAGAAGTCGATCATCTGGCCTGCCAGAACGAAGGCCATCACGATAGGCACAACGAACTTCACGCAGACACTGTAGAAGCCCTTGAAGAAGTGCTGCGTATCCGCGCCGTGTCCGGCCTCGTCCAGCACCAGCTGCGGGCTGTTCTCCCAGCCGATCATCAGGGCCATCAGCATGGCGCCGAGAGGCATTGCGATACCTTCGGACCAGCAGTCCATAAAGTCAAGGAAGCAATCCAGGAAGGTCGGAATCGTGGAAATGCCGAGCAGGCTTGCCGGGCTGAAGTTGGAGCCAAGGCCATCGGCCGCGACAACAACCGCCTCGAAGAGGATGAGCAGGGAGACAATCAGCACGTTGCGCTGACGGGTGTCGCTCTCGCCCTTGGCAAGATCCTTGTCAATCCAGTGGGCCGCAATCGTCTCCATCAGGGAGATGGCGGAGGAAATGGCCGCGATCAGAACCAGGACATAGAAGATAACGCCGAAGAGAGGTCCAAGCTTGCCCATGTTGGAGAACACGTCCTGCAGCGTGACGAACAGAAGGTTCGGGCCGCTCAGCTTGATCTGGCCAACCGGGGTGCCCTGGGCGATGCCGTTGGCAACAGCCGCCGGAATAACGGCAATACCGGCCATCAATGCAATGAGCGTATCGGAAGCCACAATGATGGCGGAGTTCTTAACCAGATTCTCTTCCTTGCTCAGATAAGAGCCATAAGTCAGGAT
The DNA here is from genome assembly GCA_902795885.1 of Oscillospiraceae bacterium. Classification (GTDB taxonomy): domain Bacteria; phylum Bacillota; class Clostridia; order Oscillospirales; family Oscillospiraceae; genus Limivicinus. The sequence continues at coordinate 631 of CADBNC010000006.1, read as the reverse complement.
GGCGCCCATGGCCAGCGACAGCGAGAAGAACATCTGGCCGCCGGCAGTACCCAGAACCGTGATCAGGTCCGGGCTGGACTCAATAAACCCTGCCTTCACCGCATAGCCGGGAACGAACATGAACTTCAGGCCTTCCACGGCATGGGGGAGGGTGAGAGAGCGGACAATGATGATCAGCAGCATGATGAACAGGGCCGGCATGCCAATCTTGTTGAACTTTTCAATACCGCTGGAGACGCCGCCCTGGACGATCACCATGCAGATGATGATAAACAGGATTGTGAATACGACGCAGCCAAGCGGGGTGGTCAGCATGGCGCCGAAGGATTCTCCGCCGCTCAGGGGAACGGCTTCATTGCCGAAGCTCAGCTTCGTCATGTTCAGTGCGATGTACTGCAGGCAGTAGCCGCCGAGCACGGTGTAGAAGCTCATGATCAGGAACGGTGCGATTGTCGCCAGCCAGCCGATCCATGCGAATTTCTTCGAGACCTTCTGGTAGGCATCAATCGGGCTGAGCTTGGTCTTGCGTCCAACTGACAGCTCGGACACCATAATGATCATACCGACAAATATGGCGAGCAGCAGATAGACAATCAGGAACGTAAAGCCGCCGCACTTGCCCATCTTGTAC
>CADBNC010000005.1 GCA_902795885.1 Oscillospiraceae bacterium | reverse complement strand
GAATGGAAGCGCTTTTTTGAAGAGAAGGGATTTACCGTCTTTGACTGCGACGCCCGCACGGGAAAGGGCACAGCCGCCTTTGCCCCCGCAGTGCGCGCCCTTCTGAAGGACAGACGCGAGGAATGGGAGAAAAAAGGCCAGAGCGGCCGGAAGATGCGCGTGATGATTGTCGGCATCCCGAACGTGGGGAAATCCACCCTCATCAACCGCCTTGCCGGCAGAAAGGCCGCCGCCGCCGGAAACCGCCCGGGCCTGACGAAGGGCAAGCAGTGGATCACGGTGGACGGAAGCCTGGAGCTTCTGGATACGCCGGGCATTCTGTGGCCCAAGTTCGAGGACCAGGAGGTCGGGCAGCTGCTGGCTGTCACCAACGCCATCAAGGCCGAGATTCTGGACAGGGAAGAGCTGGCCGCGGCCTTCATGCACCGGCTCTGCCTCAACTATCCGGACGCTCTCCGGGAGAGATACCGCATTGAACCGGATCCGCAGAAAACCGGATACGAGCTTCTGGAGGAGGCCGGGGCAAAGCGCGGGTTCCTCATCTCCCGGGGCGAAGTTGACCTGGAGAGAATGGCCAATACCCTCCTCACGGAATACCACGCCGGGAAACTGGGCAGGCTGACGCTGGAGGCACCGCCGAAGCGCTGAAGCAAGCCGGCTGCCGGATGCGGGAGCATTCCGGAAGCCCGCTGCAAAGCCGCGGGGAATGAAGATCAGACAGGAAGACCAGACAGAACAGGATTGTGAGCATGCAGAAAGAAAGCAGCCGAAAAAAACCGAAGCAGAGCGCAGACCTCCTGAGCTATGAGCAGGCCCTTCGCGAGGAGGGGTACACGCTCTTCTGCGGCGTGGACGAGGCCGGGCGCGGGCCCCTGGCCGGGCCTGTCTGTGCCGCTGCGGTGATTTTGCCCGCAGGCTGGGTTCCGGAAGGGCTGAACGACTCAAAGAAGCTTACGGAAAAGCAACGGGAACGCCTCTTTCCCATTATTCAGGAGGGGGCGCTGGACTTCGGCATCGCCTTTGCAGACGTGGACGAGATCGAGAGGCTGAATATTCTCGGGGCCACCTTTCTCGCCATGAACCGGGCCATCGGGAGCCTGCGCACCGTGCCGCCGCTGGCGCTCATAGACGGAAACCGCAACAATGCCATCCGGTATGAAAGCCGCTGCGTGGTCGGGGGGGACGGCAAATGCGCGTCCATTGCGGCAGCCTCGGTGCTGGCCAAGGTGAGCCGTGACAGGCTGATGCAGGAATATGCCGCCCGATATCCCCAATACGGCTTCGAGAAGCACAAGGGCTACGGCACGAAGGCCCACTACGAGGCCCTCAGGCAGTACGGTCCCTGCCCGATCCACAGGATGAGCTTTCTGCCGGCGGACATGAGGCAGCAGGCATGAAAAGCGGGGCGCTGGGCTCCTGGGGAGAAGAGCGCGCGGCCGGATACCTGCGGGAGAAGGGTTACCGCATCCTGGACCGGAACTGGCGGGGCCGCTACGGAGAGCTGGACCTGATTGCACTGCGGGACGGGGTGCTGGTTTTCGCGGAGGTGAAGCTTCGCAGAAGTGCGGCCTTTGGTGCCGCGCGGGAATATGTCACCGCAGCCAAGCAGCAGAAGCTCCGCATGACGGCGTCCGCCTGGCTCGCCGCCCATCCCCGGGCGCAGGAACTGGCTGCCCGCTTTGACGTGATCGAGATTTACGCCCCGCAGGGCGCAGAGGGACCCATCACAATCGCACAGCTGGAGGATGCCTTTCAATGAAACTGTTTACCATCGGCGATCTGCACCTGTCCATGTCGGGAGAGAAGCCCATGGACCGCTTCGGCGAGGTCTGGCGGGATCACCCGCGCAGGCTGCAGGAGGGCTTCCGGAAGGTGGGCAGCGAGGATCTGACGGTTCTGTGCGGGGATCTCTCCTGGGCGATGAATCTGCGCGAAGCGCGGGATGACTTCGCCTTCATCAACAGCCTTCCCGGGAAGAAGCTGATCCTGAAGGGAAACCACGACTACTGGTGGAGCACCGCCGCACGCATCAGCCGCTTTTTCGAGGAGGAAGGCTTCACGGGAATGCAGCTTCTCCACAACAACGCGGCTGTATTCGATGACTATGCCCTCTGCGGGACACGGGGCTGGTTTTTCGAGGAGGAGAAGGGAACAGAACACGACCGGAAAATGCTTGCCCGCGAGGTTCTGCGCCTGGAGGCTTCCCTGAAGGCCGGAGGCGAGCGGGAGAAGATCGTCTTTCTGCACTACCCGCCCATTTATCAGAATTACCGCTGCGAGGAAATCCTGCAGCTGCTGGCACAGTATCAGGTCCGGCGCTGTTATTACGGGCATATCCACGGCAGGGGCTGTCCGGGTGCCTATAACGGCTGGGTCGGGCCTACGCAGTTCCGCCTGGTCAGCGCCGACTGGCTGCATTTTGAGCCGCTGGAGGTTCTGTCGGAGGACGGAGACGGAAGCGGACAAAAAATATGACAAAAAGATTGCGAAAAGGCGTATTTTGTGATTGATTTTATGCAGGAAATCTGTTATGATACCGAAGCATGTGCTGATTAGGAGGAAATAACCATGATTTTGAAAAATATTGAGAAGAACGAACATAACAATGCAGTGTTTACGGTAGCTTCCGACGCGGGCGAGTTCGAGAAGGCCGTCCAGGCTGCCTACCTCAAGAATAAAAAGGATATCTATATCCCCGGCTTCCGCAAGGGCAAGGCGCCCCGCCAGGTTGTCGAGGGCATGTACGGCCGCGAGGTGTTCTATCAGGACGCCATGGATGATCTGGCCCCCGAGGCTTTCCGTACCGGCGTGGATGAGGGCGGCCTGCGTGTCGTCGGCCAGCCGCGCATCAAGGATGTGAATGTCACAGATGAGCGCGCAGTGGAGTTTACCTTCGATGTGACTACCTTCCCCGAGGCCGAGCTTGGTGAGTACAAGGGCATCCATGCCGTAAAGGTTTCGGATATTGTTTCTGACGATGCTGTGGACGCGGAAATCGCTTCCACCCAGAAGCGCAATGCGCGCATGCTGAATGTCGACCGCGCTGCCGCCATGGGCGACACCGTGAATATCGACTTCAAGGGCTTCCTCAACGGTGAGCCGTTTGAGGGCGGCGAAGCGGAAGGGCACAGCCTGGAGCTCGGCTCCAATTCCTTTGTCCCCGGCTTTGAGGACCAGCTTGTCGGCATGAGCGCCGGCGAGGAGAAGGACATCGACATCACCTTCCCCGAGAACTATGCGGAGAATCTGGCCGGCAAGGCGGTGGTTTTCCACATCGTCTGCAACGAGGTCAGCGCTCCCGAGTATCCGGAGCTGGACGATGAGTTT
>CADBNC010000004.1 GCA_902795885.1 Oscillospiraceae bacterium | reverse complement strand
GCGGGCAACAGCGTGAGCGACCTGCGCCCGCTGATCGGCCTTCCGCAGCTGATGGAGCTGGACGCTTCCAACAACCTTATTTCGGACGCCTCGGCGGCGGGGAACATCGCGGCCCTGCGGGTTCTGAACCTGAGCGGGAACAGCATGACGGGCTTCAGCGGGCTGGGCAAGCTCGTGAAGCTGGAGACACTGACACTGCAGAACGCAGGCGTGGATGACGCTGCCCTGCATGATTTCGCTTCGCTGAAGCTTCTGCGCATCCTCGATGTCACGGAAAACAGCGGCCTGAGCGCACGGGCGGTGGATTCGCTCAAGCAGGCGCTCCCAACCTGCAGCATCCTCTGCTCGCAGCTGGTCTACGACGTGGATTTCTCGGGCCATCTGGTGCGCAGCGACGAGACAAGCCTCTCCCTGCCGGCCTGCGGCATCACCACCCTGACCGGGCTCGAGGGCCTGACGGCGATCGAGACGCTGAACCTGCGGGGCAACCAGATTGAGAGTGTTTACAATATCCAGATCAGCCACGCGCGCGATACCCTGCTGGATCTGAACCTTGCGGACAACCGCCTGAACAACGTGGATTCGCTGGTTGCGCTGACACGCATCGAGAAGCTGGATCTGAGCGGAAACCAGATCACGGTTATCAACCCGCTGATGCAGCTCAACACCCTGCGGACGCTGAATCTGAGCGGCAACCCCATCCCGGCGGATCAGGTGGAGATTCTGCGGGCGGCGCTGCCGAACTGCGAAATAACATTCTGAGGAGAAAAACGCCATGCGGCTGGATAAATATCTGAAAGTATCAAGGCTGATCAAACGGCGCTCGGTGGCAAACGATGCCTGCGACAGCGACCGCGTGATGGTCAACGGCAAGGTCGCGCGGGCATCCCTCGCGGTGAAGCCGGGGGACATTATCGAGATCGCCTTCGGCAACCGGACACTCCGCGTTGAAGTGACCGAGGTCAGCGAAAACGCAAAAAAAGAAGACGCGCCTGCCATGTACCGGGAGCTTTGAGAGCCTCCCGCGTCCGGGCAGACGCATCGCAAATACTATACCCTGCAGACTGCAGGCTCAGAGAAGCTTCCTCAGGAGAGGGAGCTTTTTTAACACCCAGGTGACGGCTGTCCCCGCCGGCAGAAGGAAGCACACCCAGAGGAGTGTACCGGGATAGACCCCGCAGTGCGCCTGAAGAAAGGCGTGCACGGGGGCGGAGAGATCCATCCAGATATGGTGGAGAAGATAGACGCCGAAGCTGCATTCCGAGAACAGCAGAAGCGCCCTCGTGAGGCCGCGGCCGGGGGAATGGTGCAGGAACAGAAGCCGCGCCTGATAGAACAGCGCACAGGCGGGGATGAAGACAAGCGTGCTGAGATATGCCTCGCCCGAGACCACATTCCAGCCGTCAAAGCGGTTGGCATAGAAGTTCTGGGTAAAGACCATTACGCAGACCGCCCCGGCAAAGAACAGCGCGGCAATGCCGGCTTTCTTGCTTGTAAAGGCGGCATCCGGCAGACGCGTGCCGAGATAATAGCCCATCAGCGGATAAAAGACCGCGGTCTCGATGCTGAAGAGGGCAAAGGAAGGCGAATAGGACTCGGGAAAGCGGAAGACATAGAGGGGGACAAGCTCCAGAAGCTTTGCCCCGAGCATGACAAGGGCCAGATACTGGAACTGCCGGTTCGTCATGCCCCCTGCCATATGGCGGAGGAAGGGCAGGCAGATCAGATAGGCCAGGTACTGATAAAGGAACCAGTAGGTATGCACATGCATATAGAGAAGAAGCTCCCGCAGGAAAACCGTCACCGAGAAGCCGCCCGTGCTCCGGCATTCCCAGATATACGAAATCAGGGAAAAGAGAACGAGAACCAGAACAAAGCGCAGCACGCGCCTGCGGTAGAGCACGCGGAGAGGCTCCTCCTTCTGCAGAAGCGTGGCGCCCGAGGCCATGAAGAAAAGCGGCACCGCGATGCGGCACACGGAGCCCGCCGCCATGACCGGGAAACGGGCCAGCGTGTCGGGGATGCCCACAAAATACATATAGCCATCGCTGCCGGTGTGGTTATAGATTACGAGGATAATTGCGACAACGCGGAGAAAATCCAGAAAAAGCCTGCGTTCCTTCATGCAGCGCCCCCACAGTACGAAAATGGACGAAAGATGCAAAAGAGAGTGCCGTTTTGCTCCGGCACTCTCTGGTTTCCTGAGAATCAGATGATGTACTTCTTGACCATCTCCGGCGCAAACTCCGGATCCATGGTGATGGAGAGAACAAAGCTGATTTTTTCAGATTCGGAAAACTTGTCAAGCCAGGTGATAAACTTGATCAGAGAATCGGTGTTCTTGTCATTCACAAGCTTGTAGAAATTGTCAATAAAGAAATGGGTTATATCGTAATTCCCTGCGTGTACGCCGCAGATCAGACCTTTCAGAAATTCATAACTGCCGATATCATAGGTGCCGGCGTCGATGAGACGGGCCTGATAGGGAATATCAAACGTGAGCTTGCGCTCCTTTTCAATACAGACAACATCACCAGTTTCTTCATTCACCGCTTCGCGGACCATATCCACCAGACGCTTTGTCTTGCCTGTTCCTTTCAGACCCATCAGAATGCTGACCATGGCAATCGCCTCCTAATCAAAAAATGTTCAGGTTAAACCCTGCTGACAGCTTACCATGTTTTCGCCGGCTGCGCAAGAGCGATTTCGAAATTCGTTTATTTTTCACGAGAGAGGATCCGGGCGGCATTCCCTGCGTTGCGCTCGGGAACAAAATGTGATATAGTGAAAAATCAGAACTGCCGTGCATTCCCGTGCGGAAGCATGGCGCACACAGATGCGACAGGAGAAACCGCAATGAACGATGAACCGAAAAAAGAGCTTACGCCCTATCGCCTGATCTCCAGGCACCGCGCGGCGCTGATGGGCTTCTGCATTCTGTGGATTGTGTTTTATCATTCGTCCATTGTGCCGCACACGGCCATCGTCCGGTATTTCAAGGGTACGGCCTATCCTGCGCTGGACATGTTCCTCTTCGTCAGCGGCATGGGCACCTTCAATTCACTGGCGCAGCACAGTGTGCCCACGTTCTACCGCCACAGGCTGCAGAAGCTTGTGCCGATCTGGTGGAGCTATTTTCTGGTCCGGCTGGTGGTCGGCAGGCTGCGCTTCGGTCTGGGCTATACGCTTCAGGAGGCAGTGGGCTTCCTGACGTTTACGGGATACTGGGTTCCTTACCCGAACTGCGCCAACTGGTATCTTTATGCCATTGCCTTCTTTTATCTGATCGCCCCGGGGCTTTACGGCGTGATGCGCGGGAGCCGCAGCCCGCTGAAGACCTCCGTCATCCTGATGCTGGGTGTCTGGGCAGTCTCGATCCCCTTCATCGGGCATCATGGACTGCAGGTTTTCTCGAGGCTTCCCGCCTTTCTGCTGGGGATGCTCTTTTCCGCGTATTTTAAGGACAGACAGCCGCCGAAGGTGATCACGGCGGTCTCCTGCCTCCTCGGCCTGGGGATCATCTTCGCAATGGAACGGCATGTGCAGCTGCACCCGGAGGATTACCTGCCGATGGTGGACAGGGGCTTTTTCTGGTATCCGATTATTCTCTGCTCTCCGCCGCTGGCCTGGTATCTCTGCCGGCTCTTTGACTGGATAGAGAGGACGCCGCTGCGGATTGTGAACCGCGCGCTTGACAAAACAGGCCTTGCAGCGCTGGAGATTCTTCTGGCGACGGACTATCTCTTCGAGGGCACCTTCGACTGGAATGACGGAGGGAAGATCTCTTTCCTGCTGATGGCTGGTGCCATTGCAGTGGGCTTTGTCTATCATTTTGTGATTGAAAAATTCCGTATCGTGTGGCGGAGGCTGGTGCGGCCGCGGGTTTCAGAGGAGGCGCCGTGATGAGGCTTCAGAAAAACGGCGCGGCTTCGGACGGCGGACTGCGGGGGCGGATTTCGCCTCTGCAGATCTGCGTCTTCGTGTATCTCTATCTGCCAATTCTGCTGTTTCTGATCCTGTGGATCAGGCCTTCGTTTGCGGCCTTGGGTCTGCTTGGCCTGTTTGCGGCTGTGCTATTTGCACTCCGGGACAGGCAGAATTCCGGCATTCCGGAAGACAGGGCGGCCCGTGAAGGGCGCGGGCGGAGTACCCTGCTGCCCGGGCTGCTGGTTGCCTGCGCGGTGCTCCTGGCATGGTGTGTGCTCTCCGGGC
>CADBNC010000003.1 GCA_902795885.1 Oscillospiraceae bacterium | reverse complement strand
CCGGCGAAGGTGAAAAGCACCACCGGTACGGCAATCATCACATACCAGGCCATGGCTGTCCCCTGCTTTTTCCCCCGCAGGCGCAGGTGGAGATAGACCACATAGATAATCCAGGTAATCAGCGCCCAGACCTCCTTCGGATCCCAGGTCCAGAAGGCGGACCAGGCCTGCTCGGCCCAGATGGCGCCGGTGAGGATGGTGATTGTAAGCATCAGAACGCCGAGGGCCACGAGGCGGTAGCTCAGATAATCCATCTGCTTCATGCGGAAGGCCAGCTCCTCAGTCTCCTCCTTTTTGCTGAGGAGAATATAGCGCAGGCCGATGCACCCGGCGATGATAAAGGCGGAATAGGAGATAATCGCCGACCCGATATGGAAGGCAAACCAGCCGCTGCGAAGCGCCGGCATGAGGTCCGTAATCTCCCTGGGCTGCAGGGCGGCATAGGAGAGAATGAGAAAGGTCATGGGCATGGCGATCACGCTCAGCCAGTCCGCCTTCATGCGGGTGCGCAGAATCAGCAGAAGCCCGGCAACGCCCCAAGCGAAGGCCGCGGAGAACTCAAACTGGTTGGAGAGCGGAATTCTGTGCGCCTTCACCCCACGCATAACGAGATAGACCGTATGCGCGGCAAAGGCAACGAGGAAGAGAATCCACGCCGCTTTTGCAAGGCTCTCCTTTTTGAAGGCAACGGCCGCAAACTGCAGCGCCATCGCGGCAAAATACACAATCAGGCATCCGAAAAACAGAATATTCATCTCAGGTTTTCTCCTTTCGATCCAGCATCCATTCCTCCACCTTCAGGCGCATGCCCTCCGGCTTCGGGCCGGCCACCAAGCACGACCTCTCTTCCAGCGCCACCATGACCGGCTGGCAGAAGAACGTAATATACAGCCCCGCGGTCATCAGCAGGAATGAGCCCACCAGCAGCGCGTTGACGATACCCGGGGTATATTTGACCCGAAGCCCGGGATACTCTACCGGGTCCTCAAAGGTGAACTGCAGCTCGTTTACCTGCAGAGAGTCCCCCGGGAAGGCCAGCACCGGCGTATAGACACCGTCAGACGCTGTCTGCACCGAATAAACAGGGTTCGGGAAGCTGCCGGACATGTTGGAAATCAGCGTGACGTTCCCGCTGGGATCGCGGATCAGATCCGGATAGACCGCCTGATACCAGAGGCCGTTCACCCCGTCGATGGAGAGGAAGGTCAGGTCGTTCAGCGTCATGGTATCCTCGCCGCCGGTATCCAGGTTTTTGACGGTAACGCAGCCTGCGGTGCCATAGGTCTGCTGATAGATCTTCCATGAGCCGAAGCTCATCGGGTGGTTGACGCTGATCTCGCGCGGGCCGCTCTCTTTCCCGTCCGGAAGCTGAACCTCCAGCTCGCTCGTAAAATCAAGGCGCCCCGTGCTGTCCTCGATGCGGAAGGAATTCACCCGGATAACGGTGCCGTCGTCCATCGTGAGACTCTCGCCGGGCATGCAGCTGCGGTCCACCGTCTTTGGCAGATAAAGTGCCATGGCACCGAAGCAAAGCGTCAGAAGAATTGAAAGATGCGTGATGAAGCTGCCGTACCGGCCGAAGCCGTTTTTGCGGAAGACGCGGGTTTCGCCATACGTCTCCTCCCGGCAGCGCATGGCCCGCAGGTTCTCCCCGATATCCGCAGCCTGCTGCGGCGTGAGTTCATAGCGCGCCCCGGCGGTAGGTGCTTTCCCCTTCTCGCTTTCGGCGGCCTTGCGTACCTTCCGGATGCGCAGAACCGAGCAGAGCAGAAGATTCAGCCCGAGGAAGAGCAGCAGCCCCTGAAAATACCAGGTGTGGAATACATCATTCAGCTTCAGCATGAGAATCACGCCGTGGAAGCTCTGGTAGGTCTCGGCGTACCAGGCGATCTCTCTCCCCTGGGGGATGACCGTCCCCACAACAGAAAACACCGCGATCAGCGCAAGCAAAAGAATGCCGAAGCGCATGGAGCGGAGAAATTGAAGGATTTTATTCATAGCCGTTTGTCCCCTGCGGTCTTTCGTCCTTTTCAAAAAAGGGAGGCTGACTGTTTCATACAATCAACCTCCCTGAACTACCGATTTTTATACCCTGTGGGTGAGCCCTGTCCCTGCAGAACACTCAGGCGGATTTGAACATCCCCATGGCTTCCGTGGTAAGGTTCTCTGCCTTGGTCAGGCATTCATCCGTAAGCGCCGGATTGTGGGCTCCTTCGCTGTTCTCCACGAAGACGAAGTCCCAATAGAACTGGGCGTCTCTGGCAAGAGCGCGGATGGCGTCGAGCTCTTCCTCGGTGTATTTGCCGCTCTCCACCGCCTTGGCCAGCGTCTCGGTCAGGTCAACAAGCATATCCGAAACTTCCGTCGTTCTGGTGTCCACCTGCTTCTGCAGCTCCCGCACCTCAGAGACCAGATCCGCATGGCACTTCGAGCATTCCGCATCGATCAGGCCCTGGTTCTCCAGCGGGCTTGTCAGATAGTGGCTCGGATAGGTGCCGCCCTTGCCGTCGGCCACTGTTCCCATGTGGCAGTCAGCGCAGGTGTAGGTTCCGCCATGGATGGTTCCCTTGCCCAGGTAGGTCTCAAACTCGGGATGCTGTACCTTGATCTGCCGCACACCTGTACGCGGGTTGGTGTAATCGGCAAAGCCGAGGCCGTTTTCGTCCACGAGCTCGTTGTTGAAATAATCCAGAATGGCATCCGGATGCATCGATTCCAGATCATGACGCGGCAGCGTTGTAACACCCGTGCCGGGATAGAAGAAATACTCCACATGGCACTGCCCACAGGCAAGATCCGCGGCCGAAACCTTGTCCCAGTCATCGCCGAGAGCATCGACCACATAGGTGTGCGTAACGGTAATCTCGCCCGGGGTGTTCGCATGGCAGGAATAGCAGCTGATGCCCTCGTCCACCAGCTCACGCACCTCGTCAAAGGAGAGCTGATAGGCATCCGGACCAGTCTCGTTCACCAGATTCGTGAAATCCGGGGTCTTGCAGGTCCAGCACTGGGCGAGTGCGTGGGGGCGGCCCGTTGCGAGGATATCATCCACGTCATAGAAATGGCCACGGGCACTGCCGTAATGCTTGGAGAAACCATAGGGCTCGTACAGCGTGATCAGCTGCGGATAGCTCTCCAGATAGTCTTCAATCTCATCGTTTTCCTGATTCTTCATGAGGCTGGCATAGATCTCGGGATATTCCTTTTCCCAGTCCGCCGCATGCATTACCGTCACGCCGGACATGGTCTCCACCTGTTTTGCGACAGCCTTGCCCCTGTGCTCTGCCTCGGCGACGGCCAGAACCGTCCCCGCAGGGGTCTTCGGTGCCATAACACCGCTCAGCACGCCGAGCAGCACGACCAAAACGCCGCAGAGAATGCCGACGGTATCATAGAGCTTATTCTGTTTTGCCTTGTCCTTTTTCATCTTTCTGCCCTCTCAGAATATCATCGTATTTGGGGTGACGCGATGGGGACGAAATAGAAAGCCCTGCGTATAGAAATGCACATCAAGGGAGCCCGATGCGCATTCAAAACCAAAATATTCTAACCTTACTGTCTGCATTATACCGGATAAACCGATTTCCGTCAAGCCTCTGCGGAGGTTTCTTTCCTCATTTTGAGACTTTTAAGCCCGATTTTTTATATTTTTCCCAATATTATGGAGCAATTCCGGGGAAATTTGTGAGAGCATGATCGCTATGAACATCACAAGGCACCCGAGAAGCTCCCGGGTTGAGAGGCGCTCATGCAGAATCACAGCCCCGGCCACCAGCGCGAAGACCGATTCCATGCTCATCAGGAGTGAGGCCACGGTCGGGTCGGTATAGCGCTGGCCGATCATCTGCAGGGTATAGCCAAGCCCTGCCGAGACCAGACCGCAGTAAAGAATGGGAACCATTGCCGCCTCTATCTGCGCCCAGGCGGGTTCTTCCATGATAAAGGCAGCTATACCCGCGAGCACCGCCGTTGTCAGAAACTGGATTGCCGAGATGGTCAGGGGGTTCCCCTTCCCGGTGAAGCGGTCGCAGCTGAGAATCTGGCAGCTGAAGAACAGCGCGCAGATGCATTCGAGCACGTCGCCCTTCGTGAGCGTAAAGCCCTCGTTGATGCAGAGCAGATACATGCCTACCACGCCGATACCCACCGCCGCCCACACGAAGGCCGGGTTTTTCTTCCTGAAGAGGAGAAAACTGAGCACAGGAACAAGCAGGATATACATCGCCGTGATAAAGCCCGCCTTCCCGGCAGTCGTATAGACAAGTCCGATCTGCTGGAAAATGCTCGCCGCAGCGAGAAACACCCCGCAGCAGATCCCGCCGATAATGGTATCTTTTCTGCGTCTTTCGTTCTCCTCCCGCGTCATCGGGGGGCTGTGCTTTCTGCCTGCCCGCTCCTGCAGGAAGGCCACGAGCCCGACAGCAGCCGCGGCGAGAATCATCCGCACAGCGGTGAAGGTGACCGGGCCGATGCTGTCCATCCCCACCCGCTGGGCGACGAAGGCCAGGCCCCAGACGAGCGATGTGATCGTCAGAAGAACATTGCCCGTCATCCTCCTGTTTGTTTCCTTTGCGTCCATGGCAGGGCCTCCTTCCAAAAAACAAGGGGATTATAGCGAAGTTTCCAAACCCTGTCAACCGATTCTGCCATGTTATTCTTGCATTGGGCTTTTTCCGGTGTTATACTGATTTCCAAAGTTTTCAATCATTTTATTATAAAGTAAGACCGGCCGGAACGCACGCCATGGCCTGGTTCGATGAAGGGGCAATGTTATGAGAAGTTTTCTGAACGTGGTAAGGAAGATTTTCCTTCTCGCCTTTCTGGTTTTCCTCGTCCTGTGCTGTCATTCGTGCATGATGGCCTCTTCCGGGGTTCCGGAAACCGCGCCCGTCGGAGCTGCCGAAACGCCGGCCGCCGCGACGCCCTCACCCGAGAGCAACGAAATCACGCTCTCCTCCGGCTCGTTCCTGAAGGATACGCAGAATCTGGTTCTGCACGCCGAGGCATCTGACCTGCCCCTGCTGGAGAGCTTCCCGAATCTTGCCTCCGTGGACTTTACCGACTCTGCCTGTACGGCGGAAATTGCTTCCTGGGCCGCCGCGCACCCGAATGTGACGGTTACATACCAGGTTGCCCTCCCCAATGGCCAGAGCATCCCGAGCACGTCACAGTCCGTTGATCTCAGCGGCCTCACCGCCGATCAGATCGCGTCTGCAGCCGAAAGCCTCCGCCTTCTGCCGAATGTGACCTCCGTTGAGCTGGGGGTCTCGCCCACAGGCGCAGGCCTCACGGCAGATGAGCTTGCCGTGCTGCAGGAGGCCCGTCCGAATGCTGTATTGCACTATGCGCTGGATCTTGCGGGGCGGCAGGTCTCGCTCAGCGATACGGAGCTGGATCTCACCACGCTCCCGAAGGATCAGGTACAGAACGCGGCTGCCGTGATGCGCAGCATGAGCGGCCTGCGGGTGATCCATCTTGGGGCCGAGGGCGGCACCTTCTCCTGGGAGGATATCGCCGCGCTGCACGCAGCCGCTCCTGCCGCCGCGCTGGATTATACCTTCAATTTCATGGGCGCAAACCACAATCTCGCTGACACAGAGCTGAATCTCAGCCACGTGAAGATGACAGACCAGGGTGCCGCCGTGCGTGCCATTCTGCCGTATATGGTGAATCTGCAGACGCTGGACATGGATTCCTGCGATGTCTCGAACGAGAACATGGCCACCATCCGGGCGGAATACCCGAACGTGAACGTCATCTGGCGCATCTGGTTTGCCGGCTATACCGTCCGCACAGACGTCGAGCGCATCCTCGCCTCCTCCACTTCCCGCGGCGGGCAGGTCACGGATTCCGAGGCAGCCAAGCTGATGTACTGCACGAAGGTCAAGTATCTTGACCTCGGCCATAACGAGGTTCTGACGGACATCTCCTTCACCCGATATATGCCGGATCTCGAGGTTCTGATCGTCGCCATCAACAACATCAGCGATATCTCGCCTCTGGCTGACTGCCCGAAGCTGGAGTATCT
>CADBNC010000002.1 GCA_902795885.1 Oscillospiraceae bacterium | reverse complement strand
TCCTCGACAAAGTGAGTCGGAATGCCCTGTTCTTCCAGTTTCTGCATCAGGAAATTCGTCATGCGGTTGTTGATGGCGCCCTTGCCGGAAATGGTTCCCTTCTTCTGACCGTCAAACGCGGTGGCATCGTCCTTGTAGGAAACAATCACCAGATCGGGATTCTCGGTTGCAAATACCTTCTTCGCTTTGCCTTCATAGAGCTGCTGCAGCTTTTCCATAGATGAACATCCTCCTTGTTTTCTTTTAAATTGCGGGCATATCATAGCACAAGTCTGTCGGAAAGAAAAGAACGAAAAGTAAACAGAATTCATGCCTTCCGCTCGTTCGAATCAGGGCAAACAGACAAGAATCGGATTTTCACGAATGAAGGCATAACCATTCGCATCTGCATCCGACCGGGGTTACATGCAGCGTATGGGCATTCATTTGCAGGTAAAAAATGAAATATCCTGAAACCTTTCCCGTTTTTTGTCGTATTATAGGATGAGAGCTCTTGAATCAAAGGAGGATCAGTATGGAAGACGAGCGAATTGTTGATCTGTACTGGCAGCGTTCCGATCAGGCCATATCGGAGACAAATCAGAAATACGGCAGATACTGCCATACGATTGCCTATAATATCTGCGGAAAAGATGAGGATGCGGAAGAATGTGTCAATGACACCTGGTTTCGTGCGTGGAATCTGATGCCTGATCAGCGTCCGTCGGTATTGTCGGTATTCCTTGGCCGTATTACCAGAAACCTTGCGATTGATTGTATCAAAGCGAGAAACAGACTCAAGCGCGGAGGAGGAGAAGCAGTCCTTGTGCTGGATGAACTGGAAGAATGTATTCCAGGCGAAAAGCCTCCGGAGCAGGTTTTGGAAGAAAAAGAACTGGAAGAGGCGATCAGAAGATTTGTTTCAGAACTGCCTGCGTTCGAGAAAACGATCTTCATTCTGCGCTACTGGCATCTCATATCTGTCCCGGAGATATCGAAAAAACTGTGCTGTAGTCAGGGAAAAATCAAAAGCAGCCTGTTCCGTACCCGCAAAAAACTGCGAATCTTTTTACAGGAGGAAGGCTTATGCTGAACTCGCTGATGCTTCTTCGCGCTATGAACGGCATTCAGGAGGAGGATGTTGTCATGGCCCAAAATAGTTTTTATGACGAAAAGCAAGGGAAACACTTCAGAACCAGACGGATGATCACGCTGGCAATAGCAGCTGTTTTGATCCTGTCACTCAGCATCGCGGCATACGCGGCCTTTTTCTCCATGACGCGGCGGGTTCCGGAGAAGAGTGAGACATTCCGCATCAACTGGGAGCCGAATCCCAGCGGATACATCGACTGGAGTGATGCAAAGCTTGCTGTCACATTCCCCGAAACAGCTGAGAGCAAAGAGATCGAATTTCGCCCCGGATGGCTCCCGGATGAGATGGCCTCCCTGAGGAGCGAATCGTGGAGAAGCCGCCTGACAGCGGAAGGACTGGCTTTTGGCGATTCAACCCATTCTGTGCCCGCTTATCAGAACATGATGCAGCCCCTGCTGATTGAATCCTATGCCATGTCACAGTTTAACAACGGGGGTGCTCTCCTTCTTCTGTATTACACACCTGATGAAATCATAGAGGAGCACTGGGATGAACAGAATGTGGACGTAATGCGGTTTCATTGCACACAGTTTTTTGATGCGCGTCCGGAGATCAATATGGAGGCGTACACGCTGGAGCAGGATATCATTCTGATGTCCAATGTTGAGGCCGGATGGGTAGTCAGAATCTGTGGCGAGACGGGTATGGACACGCTCCTCAGGGTTGCGAAAAATCTTGAGATACGTGAAACAGGGAAAACGCTGACATATGAGGATTTTGAAAATCATTATACCTTTATGGACGGCGGTGTAGGCTGAATAACAGCAATCTCCCCCGGTGGAGTTTCAAGCGAAGCTTCACCGGGGGAGATCATATCGCGGACAATATCAGACGGCACCGGGCTTTCCGAGCATGCGGAACATGTTCTTCTTGTATGCCTCAACACCCGGCTGATCAAAGGGATTGACGCCGGACATGTATCCGGAGATGGCGCAGGCCAGCTCGAAGAAGCAGACCAGCTCTGCAAGTCCCTCTTCATCACGGGCGGAGCAGCTGATTACCAGGTTCGGCACACCGCCGGAGACGTGAGCCTCACGAACGGCATCCGCGGCTACATTGCAGATATCCGCAAGATCGCGTCCGGCAATGTAATTCAGTCCGTCGGCATTGTCTGCAGAATCAGGCACCGGGCAGGAGGATAGAGAGCGGCGGAAACGGACGATGGACTCCATCAGTGCGCGGCGGCCCTGCTGGATATACTGCCCCATCGAATGCAGATCGGCGGTGAATTCCACGGAAGCCGGGAAGATGCCCTTCAAGTCCTTGCCTTCGCTCTCACCATAGAGCTGCTTCCACCATTCTGCCATGAAACGGAAGCTGGGCTCATAGCAGCCGAGGATCTCGACATCAAAGCCCTTGTTGTACAGATTCTGTCTTGCGGCGGCATACTGCCAGGCGGGGTTTCCCGGGCTGCGGAGATCTAATGCCTCAAACTCACGAATCGCCGCGTCGATGACTTTCCGCACATCGATGCCCGCAACGGCCATCGGCAGCAGTCCGACGGCAGAGAAGATGCTGAAGCGGCCGCCGACGTCGTCGGGAACCACAAAGCTCTCCCAGCCGCTGGCATCAGCAAGCGATTTCAGCACGCCGCGGTGGGCATCGGTTGTGGCAAAGATATGCTGGTCGGCTTCATCACCGTATTTCTTTTTGAGAAGCTCGCGGAAGATCCGGAAGGAAACAGCGGGCTCAAGTGTAGTGCCCGATTTCGAGATGACATTGACATCATAGTCACAGTCACCCAGCAGGGAAAGCGTATCCGCCAAAGCATCGGCTGAAAGACCATTTCCCACGAAGAAGACCTTCGGATCGTCTTTTCCGGGGACAGGGCGAAGAAGTTCAATCGCACCGCGGGCACCCAGATAGGAGCCGCCTATACCGATGACCACCAGTGCTTTCGAGCGGGAACGGATTAGCTCCGCTGCTTTGCAGATACGGTCCAGCTCCGTTTCCTTAATTTTGCGGGGAAGAGAGAGCCAGCCAGTGAAATCGGCCCCGAGGCCGGTACCCGAAGCAAGAACCTCATGCGCGCGTGCAGCGGCCGCATAGTCAGGGCCTGCCTGGGTGAAAAACGACTGAGCGCCGGAAAGATCGAGTTGAACCATGGATAATTCCTCCTGTCAGCTTTAGTATATCGGTTGCAGTATGGTTTAACATTTCTATTATATCGCGTTCCCGCAGGAAATCAACCGGAAATCCACGGGATTTTTCCTTGTCGAAGATACGTTGTGGTGGTACAATAACGCTGCCGCACCTGCTGGAATGCAGATCGCGGAGAATACAGGGGATCATGCACGATAATCAAACAAATACAGGAGAATGCATATGCATTATTTGGATAATTCTGCTACCACCCAGGTTTGCCCCGAGGCCGCGCAGGCGGCACTGCAGGCCATGACAGTCTGCTTCGGGAATCCCAGTTCCACGCACACAGTCGGGAGAGAGGCAAAAAAGCTTCTGGACAATTCCAGAAAATCTGTCGCGAAGGCCATCGGCTGCACTCCTGCAGAGCTTATATTTACCTCCTGCGGTTCCGAGAGCGACAACTGGGCACTGCTCGGAGGGGCAGAGGCGATGAAGCGGAAAGGAAAGCATATCATCAGCTCGCAGGCGGAGCACGACGCAATTCGCCGCAGCCTTGACCTGTTGGAAGAACAGGGCTATGAAGTCACCCGCCTGAAGCCGGGGAGAGACGGCGCAGTTTCAGCAGAGGCTGTTCGGGAGGCCCTCCGTGAAGATACTGTTTTGATCTCGCTGATGCTTGTAAACAACGAGACCGGCGCCGTGACAGATATTGCCGGCATCGCCAGGGCCGTGCGGGAAGCAGGCAATGCATCGCTGATACACACAGACGCGGTACAGGCGTTCATGAAAGTCCCCTTCACACCGGCCAGCCTTGGGGTTGACATGATCAGTATCAGCGGGCACAAGATTCACGCACCGAAGGGAATTGGTGCTCTCTTTGTGCGGAAGGGTCTGCGCCTGAAGCCGATGATTGTGGGCGGTGGGCAGGAAGAAGGCCGCAGGGCCGGGACTGAAGCCATGCCACAGATTGCTGCCTTTGCCGCGGCCTGTGATGCTGCTTTCCCGAAGCTGAAGGAAAATGCAGAGCGGATGGCAGGCCTGCGGGAAGAAATCATTGTACGCCTGCGGGAGGAGATCCCCGGTCTGGCTGTGATCGGAGGAGGCGCTCCTCATATTCTTTCGATTTCACTTCCGGGATACCGCAGCGAAGTTCTGATGAATTATCTGGAAGCCAGGGAGGTTTATGTATCAAAAAGCTCCGCCTGCAAAAAAGGAGGACGGAGCCATGTGCTGGAAACAATGGGACTGGACAGCAGAACCATCGACGGAGCCCTTCGCATCGGGCTCAGCCGGTTTACAACACAGGAGGATGTGGAGGCGCTTTGCCAGGGGCTTGCGGATGCACACCATCAGCTTCGGCACACGTAGGAAAAGCCTGCCACCTGCCAGCAGGGGATGCTGCAGGCCGACTTTCAGAGCGGCAGAAACCGGATTCCGGTGTATTAGGCCAGCAGCCAAAGAACCAGCAGATGCAGGGGATAAAAAATAAAGAAAAACCACTTATGAAAGGGCTTCCGGCTTCCGGGAGCCCCGTTGTAAAAATGCAGCAGCAATGGTGGCAGTATCAGAATACCTGTCTGAAACAGGCCCCGGCTGCCCGAGGAACAGACTTCGCCAAAAACAATACTGGCTGCCACCGCAAGGTAGGCGGCTAATTTTCTTTTTTTGTCATCATGCCAGACAAGAAATACAAGGGCGAACAGAATATCAAAAATTGCCCAGTCACCCCAGGTTGACAGCAGGCACAGGCAGATCACGGCAAAGATTTTTGCGTTTTTCGTCCACCCGCTCTTGTCCCAGACCCAGAGAGCCAGCAATGCAAGAAACAGCGTATAGATCACACCGAAATGAAGTGTCGGCCAGGAGCCTGTCTCGAAAAGTGAAAATGGAATCCATGAAAGCAGCGCGAAAACCCCGAGCCGTATGGCATAGCGCTTCAGGTTCCGGGTATGCAGGTAACCTTCCGTGAGAAAAAAGGCCATGACCGGGCCGGTCAGCCGACCTGTAAAATGCATAATCTGTGCCAGCACACTTCCAAGCGGCACAAACTGCCATGCGATATGGTCAATCAGCATGGCAGCAATGGCAAGATATTTGATTTGGTTTCGGTTCATGACAGAAGTTCCCCGCACAGAAATTCCCCTTCCGCCGAGAGAATGCGCACAGAGCGCAGACTGCCCCGCAGGGAGGAGACGGGTACCTTTACATGCAGATAGGTGTCACTATGGCCAATAGATTCACCATTTTCTTCGGTCTCAAACAGAACCGGGAGAACAGTGCCCACAGCTGCAGCCCGATAATCGGCACCGGTCTTTTCAGAAAGTGCTTTCGCTTCGTGGGCGCGCCGTGCTTTCAATGCCGCGGTCAGCTGGCCGGGCAGCCTGTCGGCTGGAGTGCCGGGACGCCGGGAATAGGGGAAGACATGCAATTCAGAAAACGCACAGCGCTCAATAAAGGTCAGCGTCTCGGCATGGTCTTCTTCCGTCTCCCCGGGAAAGCCGGCAATCAGGTCGCCCGTCAGGGCACAGCCCGGGAAATAATGCCGCAGAAGCTCCGTGCAGTGATAAAAGAAGGCTGTATCATATTTCCGGTTCATGGCCTTCAGAGTCCGGTCACATCCGGACTGCAGGGAGAGATGGAAATGCCGGCAGACTTTGCCTGTCGCAGCAAGTCTGCGGCAGAAATCTTCTGTGATCACTGTAGGCTCCAGTGATCCGAGGCGCAGCCGCATATCACCCGAAACCGACGCAACGGATTCGATCACGTCGGCGAGACCTGGTTTCCCCGGGAGATCTTCTCCATAGGAGGCGACCTCGATACCTGTCAGCACTAGCTCGCGGAAGCCTTCGTCCCGGAGTCTTTCTGTTTCTTCAATCGCCTGCGGGATCGGCATGCTGCGCAGGCTTCCGCGAACATAGGGGATGATGCAGTAGGTGCAGAAGTTCCGGCATCCGTCCTGTATTTTCAGCATCGCACGGATCCGTCCCGCCACTGCTCCGGCAGGGAGAGGCTCGAGCACCTTCCGGGAGAAGGGTCTGTCGATATTCTGCAGGCCGGTGCCTTCCTCCACAGCACGTTCCACTGCTTTAACAAAGGCAATCCGGTCGCCGGAACCGAAGAGAACCTGTGCGCCAATTTCAGCATTTTCCTCCGGGCTCAGCTGGGCATAACAGCCGCAGACTGCCACCACGGCATCCGGGTTTTCTTCCTTCAGGCGCCTTATGGTCTGACGGGACTTGCGCCCACTCTCGGCGGTTACGGCACAGGTGTTGACAATGACCGCATCGGCAGGTTCACCGGGGCTTGCGGGAAGATGCCCGTCAGCCCGAAGACGCGCCTCCATGGCCTGGGTTTCATATTGGTTGACTTTACAGCCAAGGGTTGCAATGAGATATTTCATTCTGATTTCCGCACGCTTTCGCCTGCAGGCTGCGCGCTCTGCCTTGATTCAGTATTATATGCGGACTGTTGGCCCTGCGCAGGCTGCACCATGGACTGCATCGCGTCGGCAGCCGCCTTCGCGGCCTTTTCCCGGGCGAGCTCTTCCTTACGCACTCTCGGTTTTTTGATTACCTGCATGGTTGAAGGGTCGATATATTCCATATCCCGGTAATCCGAGATTTCGTACGGGAGATCGTTGCGCTGGAGTTTTCGGACTATCATCTTGTTGACGAAGTTGTAAATAACGACAAAAACCGGTACGCCCAGCAGCATGCCCCAGAAGCCGAACAGCCCACTGCCGAGAATGATGGAGAACATGACCCAGAACCCGGTGATACCGGTGGAGTTGCCCAGAATATGCGGGCCGATAATATTCCCGTCAATCTGCTGCAGGATTATAATGAAGATTACAAAGACAAGGCACTTGACCGGGTCTACCATCAGAATGATCAGCGCGCTTGGGACAGCACCGATCAGCGGACCGAAGAAGGGGATGATATTGGTGATTCCCACTATAACGCTGACCAGCAGCGTATACGGCATGCGAAGGATCGAGCAGACAATATAGCAGATAATACCGATGATCAGAGAATCCAGCAGTTTTCCGGTGAGAAAACCCATAAACGTTCTGTCCACAAACAGCATTCCCAGACGGAGCTTATCTGCAGTTTCCACGCTGAAGATGGTATAAACAAGGCGCTTTACGGCCGCGAGGAAGTCCTCCTTGTCCATCAGCAGATAAATTGACACGATAATGCCGATTACCAGGTTATAAATGCTGAGTGCAACACCATA
>CADBNC010000001.1 GCA_902795885.1 Oscillospiraceae bacterium | reverse complement strand
CTTCCGGAATCGGTTTTGGAGCGGGCCCGGGACGAGATGCTCAACTACCGCGGCAGCGGAATGTCGGTGATGGAGATGAGCCACAGGAGTCCTGTATTTTCTGAATTGTTCCAGGACACCAAAGCGAAGTTTCGCGAGGCGCTGCATATTCCCGGCAGCCATGAGATTCTCTTCCAGCAGGGCGGAGGCACGCTTCAGTTTGCTGCTGTTCCGATGAACCTGATCGATGGGGGAACAGCCGACTATGCCGTCACGGGGAATTTCTCGGGCAAGGCGGCGAAGGAAGCCGAAAAATACGGGAAAGTACATATCGCCTGCAGCACTGCGGAAACAGGGCATGACCGCATCCCCGCACAGGAGGAGCTCTCGCTTACAGACGGAGCAAAGTATTTCTACTACTGCTCGAACAATACCATTTATGGTACCGAATGGCATTACGTTCCACAGACAGCCGCACCCCTGGCATGTGATATGTCATCGGATATCCTGTCGCAGCCGGTGGATGTATCACGGTATGGGCTGATCTATGCAGGCGCCCAGAAGAATATGGCGCCGGCCGGACTTACGATGGTGATCATCCGGAAAGATCTTGCCGGGCGGGAACTTCCCTGTACACCGCAGGTGATGAGCTATCAGACGATGATTGAGCAGGATTCCCTGCTGAATACCCCTCCCTGCTGGTGTATCTATATTCTGTCGCTGGTGCTGGACTGGCTCCGCGAACAGGGTGGCGTGGAAGGCATGGAAGAAATCAAGCGCGCCCGGGCGGCGAAGCTGTACGCCTGTCTTGAGGAGAGCCGTCTCTTCAAGCTGCATGCGCAGGAGAGCGCCCGGAGTGATATGAACGTGACCTTCCGGACCGGGGACGATGCGCTGGATGCGGCCTTCGTTTCTTTCGCAAAGGCGAGAGGCCTTGTGAACCTGAAGGGACACCGGCTGACAGGAGGAATGCGCGCTTCGCTGTACAACGCCATGCCAATGGAAGGTGTAGATGCGCTGGTAAAGGCAATAAAGGAGTTCGAGAAGGATCATGTTTAAAATACAGACGATGAACAAAATCGCCGAAGCCGGCCTGGATGTTCTGAGAAACTACGGGTGCGAGGTCTCGGAGAGTGTAAGATACCCGAGCGGGCTTCTGCTGCGCAGCGCGGACATTCACGGGATGCAGTTCCCGGACACCCTGCTTGCAATCGCCCGGGCAGGCGCAGGGTACAATAATATCCCTATCGACCGCTGCACGGAAGAGGGCATTGTGGTGTTCAACGCCCCCGGTGCAAACGCACAGGCGGTCAAGGAGCAGGAGATTGCCTCCCTGGTCATGGCGTCCCGGGATATCCTGGGCAGCATCAGCTGGGTGCAGTCCATTGCCGGTGAGGGAGACAGAATCCCGGAACTCGTGGAGAAGAAAAAGGCAGAATTCGGCGGACCGGAGTTGTTGGGCAAGACCCTTGGTGTTATTGGCCTTGGCGCGGTGGGCGCGCTGGTGGCCAATGTCGGGGTTGACCTGAATATGAGAGTCCTGGGCTATGATCCCTTCCTCTCGGTGGACGCCGCATGGCGCCTTTCCCGCAAGGTCATCCATACCGAGAATCTTGATGAGCTGTACGAAAACTGCGATTATATCAGCATCAACATCCCCTTTACCGAGGATACACACAATATGCTGAATGCCGAGGCCTTCCGCAAGATGAAAACAGGTGTCCGGATCATCAACGAATCGCGCGCCGAAGTCGTGAACGATGAAGACATGACAGCCGCTCTGATCGAGGGGAAGGTGGCAAAGTACGTGACTGATTTCCCAAACGAGGTGATTCTGAGGGCGCCGAATGTCATCGCCATGCCACATCTGGGTGCCTGCACGCCCGAAAGCGAGGACCGCTGCGCTGAGATGGCGGCGAATGAGATGATGGACTACCTGATCAACGGGAATATCCGCAATTCTGTCAATCTTCCGGATATCTATCTCAACCGTGTGGGTGCATGCCGTCTCTGCGTCATCCATCGGAATGTCCCGCGAATGATCACCAGAATCCTGGACTTCATCAGCGAGAAAAACATCAACGTCGAGCATATGATCAACAAGAACCGGGGCAAATTTGCCGTAACCATCGTTGATCTGGGCAGCGCCATCTATGAGGAGACCGTTAACGGCATCCGTGAGATGGATGAGGTTGTCCGGGTTCGGGTCATCTGAGCATATACATGCGGCCGTTGGCGAAGGATGTGCGGCCAATGGCAGAGAGGAAATGGCAGAGAAATGAGCAAACAGAAGATCATCGGTATGCTTGTGGCGGCCGAAATGGACAGTGTGCTCTCCCGTTACGGGAAGCCGGAAGTAACCGAGCGCCGGGCGGGCTTTGATGTCTATATCTATCACGGAGAAGGATATCGCCTGGTTGTGGTGCACAGTGGCATCGGCGAAATTGCAGCAGCAGCAGCAACTGCATTGCTGATCGACCGTTATGAGGTGGAAATGCTGGTGAATTTCGGCGTTGTAGGCGGACTGACAGAGGCCATGACGCTTACGAAGACCTGTGTAGTCCGGGATGTGGTACATTATGATTTCGACCTCTCGGGCATTGATGAGGTGCTCCCGGCGCAGTACCCCGGCTTTGATGGAATCCGCCTCCCTGCGGATCAAACGCTGATGGAAAAGGCATTGGCCGTCTGCCCTGCGCTGGTGCCGGTAAGCTGTGCCTCGGCGGATAAGTTTGTCGGAAACCAGGAAGAAAAGCAGCGCCTTCACAGCCTGTACGGGGCGGATATCTGCGAGATGGAGAGTGCGGCCGTGCTGCTGACCTGCCTGCGCAGCGGTGTTCCATGCCTGATGATCAAGGCAGTGTCAGACGGGCTGACCGGCGGCGGTACGGAATACTACGCGGAGCTTAACAAAGCCGCAGCCCTGTGCCTGGAGGTCACGGACCGGATTATCAGGGAGCTGTAAATGACAGGGAAGGTATTAAAAGGAACCGAGAGACTATACTATACAGACAGCCATCTG